>JBGTHM010000068.1:0-2333 GCA_041746255.1 Fibrobacteria bacterium
GCCTCGGGTGCGGCCACGCGCCAAGGATGCTTTCCGTTCAGACGAAGGAAGCGGTTATACATAGAACGACCCTTTCCATCTCAATTATAGAGGGAGACCAGGGGGTTTGCCTATCTCGATTTGGGCTGTTAACGCTGTTTAAAAAATTGGTATTTTAAGTTCTGCCTTCGTAATGGAGGTTTTTGGGGACCTCTCCAACAAGGATCCGATGTGCAAAATGGAATCCCCACTCCCGGGAAGAACCCCTTAGTCAGGGGATTGAAAGCAATCGAAAATCGATTCTCAGATAAATACTCTCCAAAATTGCCGGAGGATCGGTATTTCCACGTCTTTAATGCCATTTCGGAAATGGTTTTCATGTTGGAATGCGATTCCCGGGGAGAATACCGTTGCCTGGAAGCCAATCAAGCAGCCTCGCGGGTATTCAAGCCGCTTTTGGGCGATCCGGTCGGTAGAACCATCCATGAATTGTATCCCGTCGAAGCGAAATCAAAATGGAAAACCGCCTGTGATGGCGTGGTGGACACCCATAAGGGTCTTGAAACCGAATTCCGGCTCGAGTTTGCCAGGGAGATCCGGTATCACTCCGTTTCATTATCACCTTTGACCAATCTGAAATCGGAGCGGGCGCTGGTGCTCATGATTTGCCGGGACATTACCGAAACGGTCAATTCCAAAAAAGCCGAACTTGAGGCTGCCAAGGCCAAAGGTGAAATTGAAGTGATATTGCAGGGGGTCGGCGAAGGAATTTCCGCCCAGGATGCCGAAGGTAAAATCATTTATGCCAACGACAGGTTTGCCGAGATTTCAGGCTACCCTTCTCCCCAGGCCCTCATGGATGCGCCTCTGGAAGAACGTGCCAATCGATATGGAATATACGACGAAGCGGGTAATCCGGTCCCGTGGAACAAACTACCGGGCCGAAGGGTATTGCAGGGAGAATCCCAAGCGGAATTGACCTTGCGAATGGTGGACAACAAGTTGAAAAGGGAGAGATGGGTCAATTCCAAATCATCCGCCATCACGGATAAGGATGGAAAGGTGGTAATGGCCATCAACTTCTCGCAGGACATTACCGAATCGCGGGCCACCCGCGAAGCCCTGCTTCATTCACGAGACCAGCTATCGGTAATACTCGCTGGAATCAACGACGCCATTTTCGCTCTCGACCCCAAGGGGAAGATTCTTTATGCCAACGATGCGGCAGCCCGGCTTTTTGAGTTTCCCTCCGCGGAAAAATTAATCGAAGCGGCCGGCAATCTCGGCGAAGACGCCATCAAAAACGCCATGAATCTTATGGATGAAAAGGGAGATCCCTTTCCTCCGGAAAAAACGCCTTCCTATCTGGCTCAGAAGGGAATTGAAACTCCGCCGCAACTCTTACGGTTGCGTATGGGAGACGCGGGCAAGGAGCGTATCATCATCACGCAGGCCAAACCCATTTTCAACCGCGACGGCCAGGTTGAATTCATCATCAGCATGTCGCAAGACATCACGGAATTACGCGAAAAGGAGGCCGCCGTCCACAAATTGCAAAAGCTGGAATCGCTGGGAAAACTGGCCGGAGGCATCGCGCACGATTTCAACAACCTGCTCGTTACCATCAACGGATATAGCGACATGGGGCTGACCCTGGTCAAAGGCCAGGAACAACTGGAAGAATATTTCCAGGAAATTCTCAATTCGGGCCGTAGGGCAACCGCCTTGACCCAACAATTGCTGGCATACAGCCGTAAACAAATCGCGCATCCCAAGCCATGGCAATTGAATGATTCGGTTTTGGAAATGGATAAGCTTTTCAAGCGATTGATCGGCGAAGATATCCGCTTGGAAACGAGGTTACAGGCTGATTTACCCCTCATTCAAGCGGACCCCAGCCAGTTGGAGCAGATTCTTCTTAACCTTATCGTCAATGCACGGGATGCCATGCCGGAAGGCGGGTTGTTGCGCGTAAGAACATCGGTCGTCGAAATAGAAAATGCACCGTGGCTCATGGAAAAAGAGGGTGAGCGGACAACCGGAAAAACACGCTTTGTGGAACTGTCCGTGAGCGACAACGGATTAGGCATGACCGCCGATGTCCGGGAGCGGATATTCGAACCCTTTTTCACTACAAAGGCCGTGGGGAAGGGAACCGGCCTGGGATTGGCAAGCGTATATGGAATCATCAAGCAGGCGGGTGGGCATGTAGAGGTGAAAAGCGCTCCGGGTAAAGGCGCGGTATTCACCTTATACTTTCCCATCTCAAAATCGGAACCCGCTCCCGTGCAGCCGTCGATAAAGAATGTGTCCACAACCTCGGGATCGGAGTCGCTCCTGCTGGTCGAAGACGA
>JBGTHM010000069.1:0-14693 GCA_041746255.1 Fibrobacteria bacterium
TTTTTCCATCTACCTTATACTTTTGCAATGTGAAGTAAATGCATTAGCGTTAGGTTGACTCTTGCAGGTCATGTGGGAAAATTCAGATCAGGTGGGAAATCATGATTAGAAAGAAGATCAGGACCGGGATTCTATGCGGCATATCGATGGGTTTGTTGACCGTGTCGGTATGCGGCCAAACAACCCGCAATATGTCGGTACTGGGACAATTCAATCCGACTCCGACGCAGAAATATGGCAGCGTGTGGGGCTTCCATGGCACCGACGGCAAGGAATATGCTCTGCTGACCGTGCAGGGACAACGGGGCGGCCAGGGCGGAACGCATGTCGTGGATATTTCCAATCCCGCCAAGCCCGTCTCCAGGGGCTTCATCAATTCCCCCACGGGGCTTTGGCATGAATTGAAAACCTGGAAACAGATTTTGTATAAATGCTCGGACCAAGGCGCCGCCGGTATGCAAATCATCGATTTGGCTCCGGTATCCAATGGCCAGCCTCCGAAGGAATTGAAAGCCTACACGGGGGGGTCGCCGGCCGTAGGGCGATGCCACAACCTTTGGCTGGATACGACGCGCACCCCCGCTCTGCTTTATTTGGTGCAGCCCAGCCGCACCAGGGGAGTCATCATTGCCTCACTGGCAGACCCGCTCAACCCCGTGGAAATCGGTCGCCTCCCCACCGAAGCGCATGATTTCTACGCCAGGGGGAACCGGCTGTATGTGTCCACGGGTGATACACACAGTTGGGACATCTATGATGTTACCGACCCTGCCAAACCCCAAAGGATAACTCGCACACTCTTTAATCCGACCAACCAGATTTTGGGCGAGCCCATGAAAAATTCCTCCGGTAATCCCCGACTGTATTCTCACAATGTCTGGTTGACCGACGACGGGAAACATGCCTATACCACCGAGGAAACCGTCGGAACCAGTGTAAAGGCATGGGACATTTCCGATGAGACCAAACCCATCTTCTTGGACTCTTACGTTTCCAGTAAGAATGTCATCCCGCATAACGTCCTGATTAACGGTAATTTCATGCAAGTTGCGCATTACGGTCAAGGCCTGCGAATTATCGATATCACCAATCCTGCAAAAATGGTGGAAGTCGCTTTCCATAAGCCCAGCAGTACCAGGGAAGTATTCGGCGGATCCTGGGGGGCCTACGGTTGGTTCAAATCAGGAAACTATATCCACGGTGACGGCGATATGGGATTGTTTATCGTCAGGATGACCGATGCCGGTACGTCCGTTGATTTTTCGGACAACCAATGGATTTCCCCGTTTAGTGTGACGGGATTGGGCAGGCAGGAAGTTCTATTCACATTGCCCCATTCCGGCGCCTATTCACTCTCCATTTCCGATTTGGCTGGGAAACGCTTGTTCGTTACCCATAGGACAGGCGAAGCGGGCTCGCAGCGACTTTTGCTGGAAAGACCCTTTACCACCGGCAAATACATCGTCAGCCTGCATCAATCCGGGATGCGGGCTACTTCCATGGATCGGAAAAAGCAGGATTGGTGATAAAGGAGGAATCCGATAGCGTCTTAAGGAAGGCAATGATTTTCCGTTTTTCATCCTCGGTCATTATATGCCGAATCTCACCACGCAATCGCTTGGTGACGAGCGGATCCACTGTGCGGGACGCCAGGACTCCGGTATTGTAATGTTCCAGCACCTCTTCCAGAGTTTGAAAGCGTCCATCGTGCATGTAGGGAGCCGTGAACTCCACATTGCGCAATGTGGGTGTCTTCCATTTGCCGTCATCGGACAATTTACCCGTTATGCCGCCCAAGCCGCTCCCACTTTCGATAAGGGAATCGAGTCCGTTATTGCGAAAATCGAAATCGGTAAAAGTATGGGCTAAATGGCAGTGGAAACAATCCCCCCTTTCCGTGAAAAAAAGCCGGAAGCCATCTCCTTCGTCCTTTGTATACTCCGCTTCTCCCCGCCTGACCCGGTCGAATTTGGAGTTCTGCGAAATCAGCGTCCTTTGGAATTGAGCCAACGCCTTGACAACCAGGGTTGAGTCGACAATGTGAGTGCCGAAGGCTTCCCGGAACCATTGCGGATACTGCGGGTGATGGTTTAACCGCTCCGCTACTCCCGTCCAAGTGAATGCCATTTCCAGCGGGTTGACTACGGGCTGCAATGCCTGCTCTTCAAGAGGGCCGACGCGTCCATCCCAGAAATTTCGCGTATGCCATGCGGCGTTGACGATTTGCGAAGCATTTTTGTCGCCTGGTTGTCCGTGAATACCCAGACTGAAGCGCTTCGGTTCGGAGAAGGCATTGGCTTGGACATGGCATGTGGCGCAAGACTGGGTGTTGTCCGCAGAGAGCCGGGTATCATAAAAAAGGCGCCTACCCAGCTCGACACCTTGCTCCGTGGTGGGATTATCCGCCGGTATCGTGATTTCAGGATACCCATGGAGAACCTCAAGTATAACCGGCACGGGTTGTGTTTTCGGACCAAGTTGCGTCTCGGAATATTCGAATACGCAGTTGCCTGAAAGAAGGGCTGTGAACAGAACGGATGCCCCTAGCGGGAGGGGTGCGGAGGTAATTATACCGCTTCGTAATCCTCTCCCAAAACCTCCCAGATGGGCTTTAATGGGCATGGGTCGAGCCCGGGGCAAGGGAAATCTTTCCCAGGGTAAAGACTCCTTTCTTGCCGTTCTCCCGAAGGTAATTTTGGGCTTCCGGCGTACTCATGGTCTCTACACTGTAATCGGCATTGAAATCATACTGATGCGGAGAGGAATACCATCCGTTTACGTCCATACCGATGGTCATTTGGTAGGTGATGTTTTTTATAAAGTCCAAGTGCAGTGTCATCGGGGTGGCGCGAAAATGGTTCAGCTGATTCACTGCTTCAGTGCGGGCGATGTCTTTTTCGAGTTTGAGATTGCCGATATGGGTGAGATAACCCAAGGTATCCCCTGTATCCCGGATGAATCTCCCCTCCAATTTCATGAAATGATAACCGCCACCCATTGCATCCGGCCATGGCATGGTAAGGGTTTCATTGTTCAGGGGAAGCGACATGGAAATGTTTTTTTCCGGGAGCAGACCGAAGACGAAAGATATCGTATGGTAATGCCCCGGAGGAATTTTCCGCAAGACCCATTTAGCCGATTCCGGCTCTCTGGCGTTGATGAAAATCACCGTATCCGCCTGCATTAACACCTCGTCTTCATGCCCATAAAAAGTGAAATTGGAGAGATAATAACGCAATTCCGTGACACTGTAGTCATTGCCCGCAGCGTTCTTATAGAAAACCGAATCAAATTGCAACGGCTTGTCGCCCACTTTGTGGACAAAATTGAATTCAATGGAGGCTGTTGCCACCTCCTCGGGACCATGTCCATGGTCTGAGGTACAAGTACTGATCAGTATCGGTAACAAAAGGGAGAAGATCAGAGCCGCAGGGTGAAAGTATGGATACATATTGCACCTCCTAATGGTGGGCTGAGTCAAGCATACATTTATTTGAATATAGACCGAAAATCCGGTTCCGTGTTTGGATCTGACGGCTCATGTTTCGGGTCTGAGGAAGGAAAATGCCCAAAGCTGCTGATTCGTGATGCCGAGCAGGGCATCTCGTGCTACATTTGCTTTAATGAAACGCAATTCCGGTGGAATTACAGGATTCCTCATGCGCCGCCTTTGTCTGGCGGTCTTCCTCGGTGGATTCGTCTTATTGCAATCGCCGTCCCTCGAAGCCCATTGCGTGGGTGACGTTCCCGAAGTGAAAATGACTTATCCCGAGGATGGCGTAGCCATTCAGGAAGCCCATTATGTCGATATGGGTGCTCGATTCATCGATACCTTTTACCGTGACTCCTTGAAGGAACAATTGTTGGAGCGGTACCAGGAGAATGAATACGCCATATTCGCGTACATTGACAGCATCCATTATTTTCTGGCGCTGGATTCCGTTTTTTACCAGGACGAGTTCGATAGGGTGGATACCTTGCGGGGAGAAGGCCTTTGGATTACCGTACACTCCCAGTTGAAAGGTCCTCCGATACCCGGTAACCGAATTTATATCGTAGACAGCTCGCTAATCTACATCCCGGAGCAGCCCCTCGCGACCAGTTATACCGGATTAATCGATACACCATTCGTCACATTTTTCAATACCTATGACAATGCATTTTCCATGAATTTCGGCCCGGTGGATGGGTGCTATTTTGAACCCGACGCCTATTTCATCATCGACGGGCAAATCGTAAAAAAGGGAGATGAAGGAATTCGCATGCCTGGTGTGAGCCTTGCCGCTTCGGAATTTCTGAAAGCGGTCGGCCTGGAAAACCGGGAAATCCCGCAAACCCGCCCGGGAAACACCGCCATCAAAATTTGGCCGGGAGGAAATTCCCGGTGGAATCTACCTGCAACCGGAGCGCGTTCCGTTCCCACATTTGATGTCAAGGGGCGATTGCGAGTCTTGCCCCGGCAGCTTCCTGGTGAAGGACCTTCCTCGAGTTTGCATGGACTCCCGGCTGGAATCTATTTTCAGTTTCCCGAAAAAAAAACCGGAATGTCTCCCGATATTCGCACCAGGGAGTGAAATGGCCAAGGCAGGGTTTCAACCAGGGTCTAGCCGCTACGCCAGGTAAGTCGAAAGGTTCGGGAGATAAAGTTTTAGTCTCTTCCGAAACTCCTCCATACCGGGGAAAGCCTCCTCCGCCGTTTCGCTTATCATCCGTATCTCCCACCCCTTCGCCTCGTTCCTGCGCAGAAAGCGGGCGAAGCCCGCACCTTCCCACGCCAGGGCCCGCGCCTGGTGCTTAGCGTAGAGGCGGGCCTTATGCTCCGAAGTCAAGGCATTGACATCACCCGAGAGCAGCATTCCCCGGTTAGGCTGCTCTCCTTCAACGCCGCCAGGCCATTCGGAATACTTGAAGCGCGGTGACTTCTCGCCTGCGCCGAAATCAATTTCCATACACCCTTCAGCCACAATCACATCTCCGACCTTAAGCGAAGGATCCAAAGCCGTAGCCGATCCCAGCAAATAAAACGCATGCGGCTTTTCGATATCATAAAGCCTTTGCGCCGTCAATGCCGTCTCCACCTTGCCCTGCCCCGTAACCGCCAACAACCGTTGCGGATGGCTTTTCGAAATCCAATACTCAAAGCCGATGTCGCCATGCTTTCGCAGGCGTTTACATTCCTCACGACCCAGGAAACATTCCATTTCATAGGCGAAGGGAAAAAGCAAGGCAATCATGCCACCTCGAATATGGCTTCGATTTCCACCGGGGCATTCAGCGGCAGGGCATACACACCCACTGCTGCACGGCTATGCACCCCCGCTTCTCCGAATAACAGCCGGCTCAAGTCGGATGCGCCGTTGATAACCTGCGCCTGTTCGGTAAATTCAGCCGTACATTGTACATAACCTGTAAGTTTCACCACCCGCACGATATGCTCGGGACCGCAATCGGGTAGGCTTCCCAAGGCCGCCAGGGCATTGAGAAAACAGAGCCGCGCTGCGCCCTGAGCTTGCGCCACTTCCACATCCTCCCCTACCCTTCCTGCATAGGCCAAAACTCCCTGCTTCATGGGAAGTTGTCCGGAAACGAAAACCAGGTTTCCCGTGCGTACGGCGGGAACGTAGGAACCTATGGGTTTGGGCGCCGGGGGTAACTCCAGCCCCAAAGCGGTTAGATGGGTGGCTAATTCTTCTGCCTGCATGATTTCCTCCGTGGGTAAAAATAGTGATAATTGCCCCCGTGGCGTCGGGGTGACTATTTTTGGTGCATGGAATATATCGATACCCATTGCCACCTGGACAGTATTCTCCCAAAACTCGGTTTCACGAGTTTTTCAGACTATAGAGAGGCGGAATTAAATCACGAAAATCAGGTGGGTGGCGCTCGATTCGGTGGTTGCATTTCCATTTCATGCGATCCCCATTCAATGGAAGCCGTGCAGGCTCTGGCCGGCGATGAAAAGGTCTTTGCCGCCTATGGTATTCATCCCCACGACGCCAAACATTATGATGATGCCCTGGAGGCACGTTTGCATGCCGCCATGAAAAACCCTAAAACCGTGGCTTGGGGCGAAATCGGATTGGACTACCATTACAACTTTTCCGAACCCGATATTCAACGGCGGGTTTTCGCGCGACAAATCGCGCAGGGAGTCAAAGCCGCAAAACCGCTAATCATCCATACCCGTGAAGCCGAGGAAGATACTTTAGCCATCATGCGCGACGCCGTGCCAAGCGACTGGAAAGTGCATGTGCATTGTTTCACAAGCTCACCGGATTTGGCGTTGGCCTTAGTGGCGGCGTTTCCGAATCTTTATGTGGGATTCACGGGGGTAATCACTTTCAAAACCGCCGATGCCATTCGCGAAGTTGTGCGCGCGGTGCCGCTGGAGAGGTTGTTGCTCGAAACCGATGGGCCGTATATGGCGCCGGTTCCCCATCGAGGCAAAGTGGCGCATCCGGGGCATATTCCTTTTATCGCCGAAAAAATGGCGGAGGTCAAGGCCGTACCGGTTTCCGAGGTTTATTTGCAAGTGAGGGAGAATACGCGAGACGTTTACGGCATTTAAAGTGGACTGCCCTGCCCTGCTTATTCCATTAAACCATGTTCATCTTTATGGGCATTCTCACGGACTTCACGTTCGATCATTTCTTCCTGAATCCGCTCCTGAACCAATTTTTGTTCCCATTCCCGCAAGGATTGATCGAACAGGGTGCGCTTTTGGTCGATTTCAAAGGACAGATTCCGTAACCTTTCCAATACCTTGTCGCGTTCTTCGATCAGGGCCCGGTCAGTGGGATGATTTTCGAGCATATTCATAACGATGATATACTGCCCTTCGAGTTTATGCCGCTTTTCCTCCAGCCCGGCCAATTCGAATTGCTCCTGATTGATACGATTTCCGTAGTCGGTGAAGGCGCACCCCGACAGCAGCAGAAAAAGCAGGAGATGGACTTCAGAACTGAAAAATATTTTCTTCATACCGCATGAGCCGCACGGGCGTCTCGGCCTTGGTTTCCTCGTTCGTGAACACTACCTCCGCATCCTCGTTTTTGGCGTCAAAGCAGGTCAAACCAGTTTCACGGTCCACGGAAAATTGCCAGCTGCCGTGGATAATGCTTTTACCCCATGATTCGCGCCAGAAGCGGCGGTTTTCGCGCGCCGTGCCGATGAATTGCTCCACTTGCAAGGGAAGGGAATCGTGACGCGTATAGTATACGGTGTAATCAAGACATTCGCGGTTGAGGCGAAGGCGGGGGCCGAAAAAGCGGATAGAATCGGCTTGGATGGATTCCAATTTGGCGTTGACCTCCTTAACCGGCAAGTTTTCGGGATAGATTAAATCCTGATCGCGGGGGAGCAAAGTTGCCAACCTCCAACGATCGCGCATATCCTGAGTAAATTTTGCGGTATCCAACGATTTCAACAACTCCTTTTTCCAATCCTCTTTTTGATGGTCGAGGCGGGAAAGGATTTGCGGTAAAGAGTCATAGCCGGAAACTTGCGTGGGAATCCAATCCGGACCGAGAAGCACGGTCAGGTCGGCCCGTTTTTCCAATTCATCGGGAAGGGAATTTCGGTGGAACCCCTTGGCGGTCATGCTATCCAACCGGCGTTCCAGGCGAAAACCATCCCCTTCCTTATGTAAATTCCAGTGGATCGACGTCTGAAAAAGAGTGCCCAGAACCTCTTTTCCCACTTCTCGTTCAGAAGAATAACTGGCCAAACGGCTCATGTTGATTTCCGCGGTTTCGGGTGCCTGCGGGCTAAACCGGACTTTGTTTTCACATCCCAGAACAACCAGTAGGCAGCCTCCCCAAAGGATTAAAGAGGCGAGGCGAAGTTTTTGACGCATGAAGCTCCTTTTTTGCGCGGGTATTCCCGGAGATTATCTCCAAAATAACAAATAAGCGCAATTGATACCTGGTATCTGAAGGCTATCCCCTGAGTTCCCGAGGTAATTTCTCCCGTCGTAAGCTGGATATCGGCCAAATATTGAGGTATGCGATGTCTTCATCTACGCCGTCCATCAAATCCTCTGCGGATTGATAGGCATTTTCACTGAGCCAGATAAAATCGCTGTGTTCGGGGTTGAGGTGAATTTCACCCCCCAGGCACTCGAAGTGATACAGCCAGATTAGGAAACGACCACCGTATAGGGTATCGCGTACCGGACCGAACGATTTGAGGAGTCGTATGTGAATTTCCCCGCCCAATTCCTCACGCATCTCGCGATAAGCCGCGGTTTCCGGCGCTTCCCCAGCTTCCAAATGCCCACCGGGGAAACCCCAGACACCCGGAGCTAAAGTGGTTTTGACGTTTCTTTTGACGAACAGCAATTCCCCCTTAGGGTTTTGTAGCAGGCAGATGACAAGCCGTTCTTCCCTACGCGGTTCATCAGTCATTTAAATTCCTTGTCCGCACATCTTTGAGTATGAAATCCGGATCGGCACTTTCCAGCCAGGTGATGGGAATACCGCGCCGCTCCATCCCTTTAAAGTAGGTTTCCTGCCGTTTCGCCAAACGGTGAATCTCGGTTTCCAAGTCGCTGACCATATCGGCATAGGGCTTATTCCCTTGCAAATAGGCGGCGATTTCACGGAACTCCATACCCAACATGTCAAGCCGGCTTCTATCAATGCCTCTGTTCAACAAGGTTTTCACTTCTTCAAGCATTCCCTGTTCCAACCGCTCCTGTAGCCGGGCGGTAATCCGCCGTCGCAATTCTTCGCGGGGGGGAACCAAGCCATAAACGCGGGAAGTAAAGCCGACCGAAGGAGGTTCGCTGTATTCCACGGGTGCCGTAAGGCTGTGGCGATGGATTTCCAGCGCCCGAATAACGCGCTTTTTACTGGAAGTATCCGTACGCGCGAACAGCTCCGGGTCGGCTAAGCGGAGTTGATCTATGAGATCGGCGTGGAGGTGGGTTTCCAGGCTCTTACGCAATGCCTTATCTTCGGGTACATTGGCGATGCGGTAGCGTTTTAAAACCGCTTCGAGATAGAGGCCCGTGCCACCGCATACCACCAGATAGGGCGCCGCGCCTTCCGCGGCTTTTTGTTCCAATACCCGGTAGAAGGCATTTTGGAATTGGTAAAGGGAAAAGACATCGCCGGGATCAGCGATGTCCAGCAAATGGGCGCGCACCTCCGGAGGCGAACGGTACAAGTGCATGTCCTTGCCCGAACCGAGATCGAGGCCACGGTAGAGTTGCCGGGAATCAACCGAAACCAGATCTACTCCCAAACCGCGCGCCACGTCAGCGGCCAGTTTGGATTTTCCTCCGGCCGTGGGTCCGCAAATGACTATGAGTTGGATGATTTACCCCGGTGCAATTTGAACATGCGATCGAATTCACTGCGTAAATCCTGTATGCCTTTTTCGCTGTCGGATATAAAGGCGATGCTGATACGCTTTGGCAGGGTGGCTTTACCGTCCTTGGTTAGCCATAACGGAGAAGCCGCCAGAATTCCCACGCCGGTTTCCGGAGTATAGGCCAAGTTGCTGAGCTTGATGGCGAAGTCCTGGTAATCCTTCGGTGGATGGAAACGCTTGGAGGCCCGCCACTCCCAGCGGAGGTAGCGGTTGGAATACCGATGATTGAGGTATTGCGCCAAACGCCTCGCCGGCAGGGTCATGGAGTTTCGTGCGTTGATGTCCACCAGGGGGCGCAGTGAGGGTGGATTTTCTTCTTGGCTTGTAACTGGATTTCGGACGCTGTCTTCCTCTTGGATTTGAAATTGATAAGCATCCAGGTTGACCGGACCGAAATAACCTTCTTGATGCAAGGCAGTCGCAGCGAAGGACGCCGCGAGGCGCAATTCCTGTACCTCATCACCTAGTTGCAGTTCGGGAAATATGGCGCACCCGATAAAGACACCCAGAGAATTATTGAGTAACTCATGCACACCGTAATCCCTCATTTCACCTTCGGGTGTAAGCTGGAAAGTAATGCCGAAGTCGCGCAAACGTTGGTGCCGGGGCTCTACCAATATTCCCCCCGTTTGCTCCAGAATTCTGCGCAGCACGGTTTCATCTTGGGGTGCGAGAGGTGGAGCCGAAAAAAACCAATTGGCCAAACCGGCATTGCCGAAATCGCCCTTGGCCACCCAGGGGCCCGGTACCAGAGCCTTTATGAATGATTGTAATTCATTCCATTTCCGGAAAACCATACCGTATGGAGTTTGGGCATAGGCCTGTTCCACTGCCGCTCCAAAAGTCCGGCTATTGACTCGGGTTACCGTTTCAAGTTCGGGATGGAGCGAAGGTTGATAATATGCTTGGTTCAAGGTAAAGGCGTGGCGATTCCACCCAAAGGGAGTGAAAGAGGACGCTAAGTTCGGCTGGGTAACTGGAAAGGGACGGGCATGCGGAAGTTCCAGTCGGTTTAGATATTCCAAAAAACCTTCTGGAACGCCATGGTAGGCGAGCAAGGAATCGCCTGTGTCGCCGGCCAAAAGGTAATGCAGCCCCAATTCGTGCAAATGGGTTTGCGGCGCACCGGGCATGGTCAGGATGGAGCGTCCGGTCTGACTGACGTCGAAATCGAAATTGGGGAAAAATTCGCGCGCCATGACATCAATACTCGAACGGGATTCCGCCGGGGCGGTAAAAATTATCCGAATACCGGGGTGGAAAGATAGCGGTCTCCCCTATCACAAATGATCACAACCAACACTCCGCTCGGAAGTTTCCGCGCCACTTCCACGGCGCAATACACGGCGCCTCCCGAGGAAATACCCGCGAAGATTCCCTCTTTGCGGGCCAGCTCCCGGGTCCAGGCTTCGGCATCGGCCTGGCTGACATCGATGATGCTATCCACGCGGGCGGGCTCGTAAATTTTAGGGAGGTATTCCTGCGGCCAGCGGCGTATGCCGGGGATGCTGGAGCCTTCCGTCGGTTGCGCTCCGATGATTTGCACGGCGGAGTTTTTTTCTTTGAGGTAGCGCGATACGCCCATAATGGTGCCGGTGGTACCCATGCTGGAAATGAAATGCGTGACTTGGCCCTCGGTGTCGCGCCAGATTTCCGGGCCCGTGGTTTCGTAGTGGGCGGCGTAATTGTCGGGATTGGAAAATTGATCGAGCATGACGAAGCCGCCTTCGGCGACCTTGGCGCGGGCATAGTCGATAGTGCCTTCCATGCCCTTATCCTTGGGAGTCAGGTGCACGATGGCCCCGTAGGCGCGCATGGTTTTTACGCGCTCTTCGGTGGCGTTTTCCGGCATGACCAAATGCATTTCATATCCGGCCGAGCAGGCAATCATAGCCAGGGCGATACCGGTATTCCCGCTGGTGGGCTCGATGAGCTTCATGCCCGGCTTAATATCGCCTCGGGCCGCCGCTTTGAGGATCATGGATCTGGCGGGCCTGTCCTTAACCGAGCCGCCGGGATTGTCACCCTCCAACTTGACGAGAATACGCACCTTGGGATTGGGGTTCAGATGCGCCAACTCCACCATGGGGGTATTTCCGACGAGGTCGAGAATGCTTTTTGCCATGGGATTAAAATAACAAATCCGGTGGATCTCCGGGCGAATCGGGAATGGGCATTGCTAAATTTGCGGCTATGACGCCCAAGCACCCCGCCTCCGCCGATCGCATACTGGAATTGCAAACCCTGCTGGCCAAAGCCAATGCCGAGTATTACCAAAAGGGTCACTCGCCCATGTCGGACCCGGAATACGATCGCATGTTGAAAGAGCTGGAAGCGCTGGAAGCCCAGCATCCGGACCTGGCGGCCCCCGACTCGCCGGCCAAGCAGGTCGGCAGCGATTTGACTCCCGGCTTCAAGAAGGTTCCGCATAAATTTCCCATGCTCTCCATCGCCAACACTTATTCGGAAGAGGAATTACGCGATTGGTATCGGCAGGTGACGGACAAGATACCGGCGGAGGAAGTTGAGCTGGTGGCCGAATTGAAAATAGACGGGATTTCTTTGAGTCTAATCTATGTGGATCGGAGGCTGGTCCAGGCCGTGACGCGCGGGGACGGAACCGTAGGCGACGACATCACGGCCAACGTCAAGACTATTTCCAGCGTAACACATACGCTACCGGATTTCATGCCCGCAGGACGCGTGGAGGTGCGCGGGGAAGTCTATATGACCCGCGAGAGCTTCGAGACTTTCAATGAATATTCCGTGCTGCATTACGGTAAGGAGCAGCAAAACCCCCGTAACACCGCCGCCGGCAGCCTCAAGCTGAAAAACCCGGAAGAAACGGCATTACGCAAGCTTGATTTTTTCGCCTTCGGTTTGTGGACGGAACCTTTTACGGGGACGCATTGGGATAACCTGGAGCATCTGGCAAAATGCGGCTTTTCCGTAAATCCCCATAAGGCCAGGCTTAAAACCATGGGTGAATTGTTGGAGGTTATCGAGGGATGGCGGCTTATCCGTGACGAGCTTCCTTATAATATAGACGGCGTGGTAGTGAAGGTGAATGCGCTGGAGCAGCAGGTGCGCCTCGGACGCACTGCCAAGCATCCCCGTTGGGTAATCGCCTATAAATACAAGGCCGAAGCGGTGGAAACGGTGCTGGAGTCGGTGACGTTGCAAGTGGGACGTACCGGTGCGGTTACTCCCGTGGGCCATTTACAGCCGGTGCAATTGGGCGGAACTACGGTGAAGCGGGCCACTTTGCATAATTTCGAAGAGATTGAGCGGCTGGGGCTGATGTTGGGCGATACGGTGATCGTGGAAAAGGGCGGGGAGATTATTCCTAAGGTTTTAGCCGTAGTGTCCGAGAAGCGGCCGAAATCCGCCCATCCGATACCGATACCGGTTAAATGTCCGGAATGTGAATCGGAGCTGATCAAAGCCGAAGGCGAAGTGGTTTTGCGTTGCGAAAACCTGCAATGCCCAGCCCAGGTGGAGCGGGCGATATTGCATTTCGTTTCGCGCACCGCCATGAATATCGAGAATATGGGCGTGGCTTTGGTGCGGGCGCTATTGGCCGAAGGAATTATCCGCGACGTGGCGGATCTTTATGTTTTGAAGAAGGAAAACATCGTCGGTTTGGAAAGGCAGGGTGAAAAGTCGGCGGAAAACGTATTGCGCAGTATCGAGGACAGTAAGAGTCGGGGTTTGGACCGGTTGTTGTTCGCGCTGGGAATCCGTTTTATTGGGCGGACTTCCGCGCAGGTGTTGGCGCGGGCATTCAAAGATTTGCCGACTTTGGAAAAAGCTTCGGTGGAAGATCTCGAAGCGGTGCATGAAGTCGGGTTACGCATGGCGGAAAGCGTGCATGAGTTTTTCCGGTTGCCGCATAATGTGGACGTGTTGCGGCGGCTGGAGCTGGCCGGTGTGAAGACCTCCTATGAAGGGCCGGATGGCGAAGGGGTTTTGGCGGGCCAGACTTTTGTGCTGACGGGGACGATGGACGGCTGGACCCGGGAGGAGGCAAAGTCGTTTATTGAACAGGCGGGGGGCCGAACCAGCGAATCGGTCAGTAAGAAGACCACGTATGTGGTGGCCGGAGAGGCGGCGGGGTCGAAACTGGCGAAGGCGGAAAAGCTGGGGGTTAAGGTGATCGGGGAGGCCGAACTGCGGAGGCTGCTGGCCGGCGAGGCGGGTTGACGGCGGAGGAAACGATGGGATTCTGGCGAAGGGGTGATTCCGTGGTAAAATCAAGGATTTTTGGTTGACGGAGGATGGGGTTCTTGATAAATTGAACCAGCCTTGAACGAAAAATTCGAGGCGCCCATGCGGGTTTAGCTCAGTTGGTAGAGCATCTCCTTGCCAAGGAGAAGGTCGAGCGTTCGAGTCGCTTAACCCGCTCCAAAAAGCCTCTCAGGAAACTGGGGGGCTTTTTGCGTTTTTTCCTCTTTCTTTACCTTTACCCCGAATAGGTGGTATTTTTGTCCTATGAGCCCGACTGTTCTCCGACATGGAAAGTACCGTTTTTTTTTCTTCAGTCGTGAAGAATCCAGGAAGCATGTACATGTCACCTCTCCCGATGGAGAAGCCAAATTTTGGCTTGAACCCGTCATAGCCTTGGCGGAATTTGAAGGTTTGAATCCAAGGCAACTGAAGCAATTACAGGAGCTTGTTCATGAAAAACGCGACGAAATTATCAAAGCGTGGAAAACCCACTTCGGCGCTTGAAATAACTCACATTTCCCAGCATGGCGTATGGGTACTCATTGAAGACCATGAGTTTTTGCTTTCATATAAAGAGTTTCCCTGGTTCAAAAAAGGAACCGTCGAACAAATTCATCACGTTGTTGCCGAAGGCAAAAATCATTTTCATTGGCCCGATTTGGACGTGGATCTGGACTTGGATAGAATCAAGGAACCTGCAAAATACCCTTTGATTGCAAAGATTTCCCGATAATAGCCGGATAGTGCTCCGCAATTTTTCCCCAACCTTGCCAATAAGGAAGTCGACCGTTCGAGTCGCTTAACCCGCTCCAATAAGCCTCCGGTAACACGGGGGCTTTTTTTGTGCTGGCAATTCAAGGAATCATTAAAATTCCGATCCGTTCCAGGGCACATCCCCAATGCTTTTGCAGTATCAAAACCACTTCCCGAAGATCCCCCATTGGAATTGATGCAGAATCCGGTGAAAGTGACCGGGCGATCCGGTTCAAAGTGACCGACAGCCACCCTTGTCATAGCCGGTCACCATGGACCGGATTTCAACCGATTAGAAGTTACTCATTGCCGGTCACTTTGGGTACGGATTTTGGGGT
>JBGTHM010000070.1:0-7516 GCA_041746255.1 Fibrobacteria bacterium
ATAGCCGGAAATTCTTCTTCAACTCCAACCCCAACGATGCTTCCAAGGAGTCGCAGGTGTACTTTCCCGCTTCGGGTACCGATACCAGAAATTTATCGATGGCAACGCCGTCGATCCGTGTGAAGATGCTGGCGCTGAGAATGGATTGCTCCAGATGAGTCAGGGTTCCTGCGATTTTCTGGAGCAGCTGGGAATCGTCCACAGCCACCACGGCTACTTCCCAACATGCCGGCCTATCGGATACCCTGACATTGAAGCGGTTGGGGCGAAGCCCCGCGAGCAGGCGAATGTCACTGATGATGTCCTCGGGAGAAGTAGAGGACGCGTATTGCCTGGGTAGGGATTGCAGGTGCTGGCGAACGTCCTGCTCGGAAACATGCCGGGAAATGTTTTCGATGAGCATGTCTTGCATCGATCGGGAGGAAATTGCCGCATGGAACGGAGCCTGCATCTCCACCAAGGCGGCTTCGTATAGTTTTTGTAGAAGCGATGCTTTCCAATTGGACCAGGCGTCGGGATGAACGGAAGATACGTCGCAAAAGGTCAGCACATACAGCTTGTGAAGCACCGCGGGGCTCTGGATTTTGGTTATAAAATCCCGGATGGTCTTCGGATCGTCCAGATCGCGTCTCTGAATGATCTCGTTCATGAGCAAATGGTAGAGAACCAGGTTCGAAGCCTCTTTGCACCGCGAAGCGGAATACCCCATTCGCTCCATATAAGCGTAGACCATCTTCGCGCCCGAAATGCTATGCCTAGGTCCCACCCCCTTCCCGATATCATGGTAGAAGCACGCCAGAATCAAAACCTCCATGTCATTGACCATCGACAGGGCTTTTTTAAGAGATGCCAATTCGGGGTTATCCATCTTCCGAAGGTAGGCCAATTGACGGACGACGGTGATGGTATGCTCGTCGGTAGTGTAGATATGGTAGATGTCGTGTTGGCTATGGCAATAGATGTGATGGAAATCGGGTATCAGGAGTCCAATGAGGCGGACATCGTTCATGGCACGGAGCATGCGCCCCACCCTATCCTCCCGCCGGCACAATTGCAGGAATTCGGGCAGGTATTCCTTGGCGTTGAAATCGGGCGCCGCTGAAAGCATGCTGACGGCCTGTTTGATGCGCAGGAAGGCGTGATTGGATATTCCCAATCCGGAATCGTTGATTATCGAGAAGTACTCGAGGATGAGCCCCAGGTTGTCGAGAAACGGGTTGCCTACCCTGGCTTTAATCTCCAAAGTACCATCCAGCGTCTTGAAGTAGGGGTGATCCTTCGAAACGGCGCTTCTGGCATTCCGTCTCGGCTTAAGCCAGCGGCCTATCACCGCCTCGGTGACGCGATTGAGTGTCTTGGTGTGGTGGTAAAATACCTTGAGGAATACCTCCACCGGTTTCTGCTCGTTTTCCTCGGTGAAACCCAACTCATGCGCCACCTCGGGTTGGATGTCGAACACCAGCAAATCGTCTTTCTTCTTGGTGATGAAGTGCAGACAACATCGCGCCTGGAGGACAAAGTCGTAGCCGACGCGCAGATCTTCCAGCTCCTGGGGTGTGATCAGGCCTTCGCGAACCAGATCCTGGAAAGAGACGCAGTCATGTTTTACCTTGGCGATCCACATGAGGGAATGCACGTCCCGTAAACAGCCTATCCCTTCTTTAAGATTGGGTTCGAGGTGTTGCACCAGAAAACCCATCTTACCCTTTCTCCTCTCCCTTTCCTGGATTTTCGATTCGATGAGGGATGAGGTGCGCCAGGGATAAAGCGGTTTCGACATCAACTTGACGAATTTCCGGTAGAGGTCATGGTTGCCCGCCACGAAGCGCTCGTTGAGGAAGGACGTCCAGGTTTCCGGATCCTTGATGGAAGCAGTTTCACATTGTTCGAGACTGCGGACCGAGGATCCGAGAATGAACCCATAATCCCAGAGGTTGCGAATAATGGCCTCGGCTTGGGCCGTTTCCCCTCGACCGGGATTTCCGGAAGTAAGCACCAACAAGTCGATGTCGCTTTGGGGGCAGAGCTCCATGCGACCGTAGCCACCTACCGCCACTATGGCTACCAGCGATTCCTCGTTCGGAACCGTCATTTCGATGTGATCCCACATTACCCTTATCAGGGTGTCGACCATTTCGGAAATGAAGCGGACGGTTTCCAAACCCGAGGCTCCGCCTTTGTTAAGGCGGCGGATTTTATCCCGATGCCGTTCGAGTACGAATTTGATGGCGGCTATCTGGTCGGCCGAGGCCTTCCGGTAATAGCATTCCCGCAGGGAGTCCACCAAGTCGCCCTGTAAGCCTGCGAGTCCCACATACCGTTGAATCATAATCTTTTCCTTCCCGGTAACCGCCTCCCGAATCAAAGGCGGTCATCTGGGCCTGCCTGGATGGCTGGTGATAAAATAAAAAGGCGGAACGCTTATTGGCCGGAAGGCAGGTGCTCAATTCAGGAGAAAATGGGAAATGAAAAACCCAAATATCAAAATCGAAACGATGGAAGCCACCACCGAGGCCATGGTAGCCTTGCCGACTCCCTCTGCTCCGTGGGTACTGTGGTAACCGAAATAACATCCGAAGACCGAAATGGTGATTCCGAATACGAAGGCCTTAAGCATTCCCACGAACATGTCGAAATCGGAGTAGAAAAGCCGCACTCCCGCAAAAAAAGCCTCGGGTGAAAGCCCTTTGAACAGGACCACAACCGCCAAGGCTCCCATGATGGCGATGAAGGAAGAGAAAATAGTGAGAAGCGGGAGCATAATCATGCCGGCGGCCAAGCGCGGCGCCAACAGAAACCGGAAAGGGTTTAAGGATAGGCAGCGCATGGCATCCAGTTGTTCAGTAACCGCCATGGTGCCCAGTTCGGCTGCCATAGCGGCGCCGACCCTACCTGACACCACAATGGCCGTTAGAACCGGCCCAAGCTCCAGCATCACGGATTTGCCGACCGTGGTTCCGATATAGCGTAAGGGCACGAAATCGCCGAAATGGTGTGCCGCCTGCCACGCAGCGACCGCTCCTGAAAAAATGGACGTCAATCCCACCAGAGGCAGCGAAGTAATGCCCATGAGATACATTTGCTCCATGGTAAAGGAGAAATTCCGGAAGATGAGAGGAAGGTTCACAACCATCTCCGCGAAGAATCTTGAGAAGCGGAGCAAAGCGTCCCAACGGTTAAGCAGCGACTCCCCAAATCGGGTCATGAGACTGTCGATGCGCTCTATGGAAATCATAAGTCCTTCACCGTGTCATCAGGGTTTGATAGTATTCTTCCAGGAGCCGTCTTTGCGCTCCCGTCAACTCGAGTTCACGGGATTCCTGGCGGGCTGCTTTAAGCATTTGCAACAAAGCGTCCGGAGGATCCGCCGGCCTCGCCTCAAATAGTCTCCGTTTCTCAGAAGCGATTTTCCCTTCCCGCTCCTTTTCTTCACCCCGCTGCTCCAACGCGCGCGCTGCGTCCAGCAACTTGGCTTGGAAACGGTCTTGGCGGTTTTTCATATCCTGCGGGGAAAAACGTCCCTTACGTAAATCCTCTTCCAACGCGCGAGCCTCTTCCGCCAGATTGCGTAGGTTGCGCGCCGCACCGGCTTCGTCGCCCGCCGTTTCCGCCATCGCCTCCAACTGTTCGCTTAGCATGCCTTCCTGGTTCGCAAGTTCCTGCAGAGTAGGGCCCGGGCCACCACCTTCACCCCTTCCCTCGAGCATGGCTTTGAGTAATTCATATGTGGCTTGATTTACGGCCATCTGCTTCCCGCCCATGCCTTTGAGTCGGCTGGATAAATCCTCTCCGCCGGGTTGACCCTGGCCTTGCCCTTGGCTATCCGAACCGGGCTCACCTTCACCTTGGCCGCTACCGGCCATGGATTGGGCCAATGACTGCAGCTTGAGCAATTCCCGCGTTACCCTTTGATTGTGTACCACCGCCTTACGCGAGGATTCAAGCTGCCAACTTTGCGATGCTTCCAGGGAAGCGTCTACAAGATTCCGGGACTCGTCCAGAAGCACACGTGCGGGAAAGGGGAGCCTCCCCGCCATTTCCTTGATTCCGGCATCGAGACTCCGGGCGATCTGATGCACCGAGGCATAAAGGCCGGTTTCTCCGCCATTCCATCCCGCTTTTTCGCGGCGTGACTGTCCCGATTGTACCAGGATTTGCATTCGCGATAATTCCAACGATTCCTGAATGAGTCCCTGAATCGCGTGCAAGTCCAGACCCTGATCCGATCCCCCGCCGAGGCTTTGGGCCAACGATTCACGCATCCGGCCCAATTCACGGCTGGCTTTTGTGGCGGATTGAGCGGCTTTTTTTTCCGCGCTTTCGCCGCCTTTTCGCAGGTTTTCCGCTACGGCTTCCATCTCTTTAAGGACATTATCCCGCTTACCTTGGTCCAAAGCCGGTGATTTCGACCCCGATTTGGAATCGCCCATTTCACCGAACAGATCACGTGATTGTTTTGCAATGGACTCTTGCCGAGCCATCATCTCGTCTTTTTTCGCTCCGCTCTCCAACGATTTTGCAACTTCCGCTTCGCGTTTCTCCAAGTCGGCGAGCATTTTCTCCCACTCTTGCATCTGTTTGCGCTGTTTCATGCCTTCGAGCATGGAGAGGGCGCGATTGAGGGTTTGTTCCAATTCTTGTTGACGGTCCATGAGTTTTTTCAGTTCGCGATGCAAATCGGCGGCATCCACTTCTTCGCTGGCGGCTTGCTTTTCCAACATCTCCCGTAAATTTTCCGGAATCACTTCCTTAAGCATTTCCTGGATTTTCTCCATTTTAGCCAAAATTTCCGGCGAGATCAGATTTTCCTGCATTCCCTTTTCAATCAACTCAGAAAGGTTCCGTTCGGCCTCCCGCATATCCTGAGCCATTTCAGTTTGTTCCTCCAGCGATTGTTCGAGTAATTTGTCCCGTTCGGTATTACGCCGTGACTCGTCCTCAAAGAAGTCGCGCAGGTTTTTCTGGTCGGTCAGGTTTTTCCGAAGCTCGTCTTTGAGCGATTCCATCTGCTTTTTATCGAGCGGATCCGAATTGGGAGTTTTCTCCAGCTCCGACTGAAGTCGCTGCATTTCCTCAAGTTCCCGTTTTTGGGCATGGGAAAGCTTTTCCAAGGCCTTTACGCGTTCATCGGTGGTAAGACCGATTGGATTGAGAGGAATGGCTTTTTCCTTTTCCCCCATCGCCTTTTCCCACGCTTGTGTAGCCTCAGCGCCTTTCGCCTCGGAATGGCTTTTTTTCGCCGCCTCCATTTTTTTCATGACCTGCTTTAGCGCCGCCTCCGCCCGTTGCTTATGTTGCATCGGATCTTGCCGCATAATCCGGTTCACGTCAAAATCGGTAACGGAAGGAGGCGCATTTTCGCGGTCTTCGGGCGCTAATTTTTTCAATTTTCGCTCGAGCTGGCGCTGCCGGCGCAAGGCACTTTGCAGGGCCGAGACCGCGCTTTCCTCCTCCTTGCGGGCATCGGCGATCATCTCTCTCACAGTAGGCAACCGTAAAGTCCGCATCTCACTCCGTCCTGGTTTGGGGCCATTTACGGAATCGTTATCATATGCCAGAAAGGAATACTCCACGACATTTTCTGGTCGAAGCTCAAGCGAATCGAGGTTCCATACCTGGTGGACAAGGCCCGCTTTGGAGCCGCGCAGCCAATCGGGCAAGGCAATTCGTCCCTCGTCTTTCACGAAGCCGTCGCTGAGTACCCGATATTCCAGATAGAGGGAGATAAGACCGTAATCGTCCCGCACTTGCAACTGCACCGGCACTCGCATTTCGCGCCCCAGGGAATATCCGTCGTCGGGGGCGAGTATACGAATCTCGGGATGTGCGTCGGGCAGTAAATCGACCCGAAAGGCATTCTCTAGGCGATTGCTCACTCCCTCGCCATCTACTAAGACGAACCCATAGCTCAGGGAATTTCTCAACTGCTTATCCCACCTGAACCGGGAACCCGAGCCAAGGGACTGCGAATCCGCCAAGGCTTTTCCGGAATCGTCTGTATCGGAAAAATGCCAGGTGAAGGCGCTTAAATTCCGGGAGGCGGCTACCGTCCATATGATCCGGCTCCCCGCCAGCGCGGAAAAGTTGCCCAGTCCGACCGGCAAGGTATCCGGCGGCTTGCGGGTATATCCGGGGGAAACCACCACCGCACTTAAAGATGCAAGGCCGGGAGGAATCCGTACGCGGAAATCCAGCGTCCGGCTACGGCCATTGGCGGCCTCGAGCCTGATGCTGGCATCGCGGGTAAGTGGCCCGAAAGCGAAGTAGAGCGAATCGGCCGCCGCCAGGGGAAATCGTACTTCCTCGTCGCCCTGTACGACCCGCGCATGTATCGTCTGACCTTCGACCCACCCCCGTAGCTTGGCGATTACCCGTGCCGAATCACCCGCCGGAAGCACCTGCCTGGGGGCTTCCACAGTGAAGACAAGCAGAGGCAGATTGGCAAGTTTGCCCCAAGGGTTTAGGATGCGGGAAGAAAATTCCACGGGCGCCGGCGAAAAAAGAGCCGCAGCCATCGGCGTCAGCAGGCCCAGGATAAGTAGACCCGGAAATAAGCGTCCTGGGTTCCAAGGCGGAAGCGTCAGAGCGGGAATGGAGTCCTCGAAGAGGCGGTCGAGAAGAATTTGGGTTTTCGGAGGATGGATGTGCCGCGAAAGGAGGGTACGAAAAGGATCGGGCGCCTGCGAGTGTAATCGATCGAGCCGGACGGCTGATTCCCGCAGGGAATGTCCCCGCATACGAGCGATGAAAATCAGCGCCGGAGGAAATAACAGGTAGAGCGCATAGCTGTACGCGAGAATCCTCAAGGGGGTAGCGTCCAGGGGTTGGAACAAGGACATGAGGCCGGCCGCGGTCAATATAGCGCCATGCACAAGTATCAACACGGCCAAAAAACGAAAAGCCGTGAAGGCGATGGTACGCCGCCGATAGCGGTTCAGTAGCTGTGAAAGCCGGTCATAGCTGTTCACGTTACGGTTCCCGCATGCAAGTCATTTCGGACTTTGGCCTTGCAAAAACCAGGCTACGACATTGACTCCCATGCGAAGCGCCTTCTCGCGCAAACCGGGTGGAGTTTTATGCACCTCCGGATCTTCCCACCCATTGCCTAAATCTGTTTCATGGGTATAGAGCACCACCATCCGTCCGTCGACTTCAAGCCCATAGGCTTTGGCGGGTTTGCCGTCATGCTCGTGAATTTTTGGGAGGCCGGATGGAAATCGGAAGTGGGCGTTGTAGATCGAGTGGCTGTTCGGCAAGGCTCGCAGAGAGTGCCGCGGAAACAGCGCGCGCAATTCGCGTCGGAAGGACGCGTCCAGCCCATAATTGTCGTCAGCGAACAGAAGTCCTCCCCGCAGCAGGTAGTCGCGCAACACCCGCCTTTCCGGTTCGGAGAATTCGACGTTTCCATGTCCCGTCATGAACAGGATGGGATGATCGTAGAGATCGGCATCGTGCAGCGAAACGGTTTTTTCTTGCCCGCATACGGATACATCGAGGGTTTCCTTCACCTTGCGCT
>JBGTHM010000071.1:0-25018 GCA_041746255.1 Fibrobacteria bacterium
TGGATTGAGAAGGACGAAAACCGGTCACTTTGAACCGGATTTTCACCCTCGGGTCAATCGTCCGAACCGGTCATCTTGAACCGGATCGGCCGGTCACTTTGAATCGGATTAGCCGGTCACCATGAACCGGATTTTGCACTACCCGCTGAATAGGCGCATACCCACACGTAATATTTACCGGCCGAGGAAAAATTGACCTTATAATTGACAATGCAGGTTTCACCACCCGTATTGGAAAAGCTGACGCCCGCACCGAGCGGATCGCTATGGGTAACCCGGGTATCCGGCAAAATTTCCAGATAGGCTTTGCCACTGGCGCTGGAAGCATGGCTGGGGTCGGGATCGGGCTTCACATTCGGGGTTTCAGTGGAGCTGGTCAAATACCATTTACGAGTTGTAGTTTTATCTTGTGAATGGAAATTCTCCGCCTCCACGACAACCATGCCGTCTTTTTCCTGGAAAACCGCATTCGTTTGCGACAATCCCGTGGAAGCGAGGGCTCCCAGACAGACGAAATGCAGCCAATAACTCTTATTCATATTATGCTCCCTATTTTGACCCTAACAATGTATTGAATACTGGGTTAATGTATCCGTGTTCCCTAAATAGGGCTGGTCATAGGGAATCATTTATAAGGATTATTAAGGAATTTCGTACTCTTTCGAGCACATTTTTGGGTCATTATAAGGGGTTTTGGAAAATATCGGTAGGGAGAGTTTCCGAGTAACCCAGCCGATTAATGAACTCCATCCCGCTCGGCTCTGTTCTCAAGGGAGGACGGAATAACTTTAGTAAGTCACGGTTATAGTGGGAATTGCGTTGAACGACTCCGATTTTTTGGATTGTTAGGAGGTAGGATTAGGTATCTAGGCCTATACTATATTGACTAACGGAGACTTCTAGTGGAAAAAATTTACGCCTACGATAATTACCGTATTTTTTTACGGGATTATATGGATAAGCAAAGGAATGCCAACCGAAAGTTTTCCTTGCGCTTTTTCGCCATGAAGGCGGGTTTCAAATCCCATAGTTTTTTAGATAATGTGGTTCAGGGAAAACGCAATCTAACCTTGGAGTCCACACGGAAAATTGTAAAGGCCTTCGGGTTGGAGCGGAAGGAAGCGCTATTTTTCCAATCGCTGGTACTCTATAATCAGTCGAAAACACCTCGGGAACGTGAAGAAAATTTCCGGGAGTTAGCCAAAATACGCAGGAGCATTCAGTTCTACCGGGTTCAAGAATCCCAATTCGCATATTACAGCAAATGGTATCTTCCTGTATTACGTGAGTTGGCGGTATACTCGGATTGGGGACGGGATTACCAACGTTTGGGTCAAATGGTGCGCCCACCTCTTTCTGCGGACATAGCCCGAGCGGGAATCCGCACCTTAGTGGAAATTGGTTTGCTCAAGGACGAGGGCAGAGGGAATTTTTCCCAAACTGAAAAAGTGGTCACCGCCGAAGGGGTTCCTGGCTATATTTTTAAAAATGCCCGCACCGAATATATGTTACGGGCCATGGAGGCTGCGGAAAACCTCCCCAAGGAGGAACGTCATATCGCATACTCTGTAATGGCGATGAGTCGAAAAACTTTCCAAGAGATTACCAATCTGCTCGATGAGGAACGCAAGCGCATGCTGGTCATGGCCAATGATGATAAACAAGTGGACGACATTTTCGTTTTGAACATTCAGGCCTTTCCCATTACCCAGAATATCAACAGTCCGCACCTTGTCGAAAAGCTGAAATGAAAACTTTTCAACCCCGTTCCCTATCCTTCCTATTTATGCTGGCTCTCTCTGTGGTTATGCCCGGTGGATGCATACTGGGCGGTGGCAGCGATCATCCCAATGAAATCATCGGTTCGGTCGTAATGCCTGATGGAAAGCCCGCTGCGGCCGCCCGGATAAGCCTTTATACCGGCTCACTTACCTCCGGGATCGATGGAACCATCGAACCGGCACAAGTTTCGCAAGTTCACAAAACTCGCGCTGATAAACAGGGCCGTTTTAAAATCCCTGCGGATGCCGGATCGGTTTATTTCATCGAAGCTCTATCCAACGATTCAAGTGGAATTGTGGTTCTCCAAGGTTTGGAAGTGGAGCACGGTCGCAACCTCAACTCGGGAACCCTACGGTTGGAAAATGCGGCCTCCATTGAAGGGCAGGTAGTGTCTTCGGTGTTTATCGAAACGCTTTACATTGCCGGCACCCAATACCGCGCTCTGCCCGATTCCGCCGGCGGCTTCGCCTTCCCGGTACTGCCCCCGGGACCGGCCCGCATTTTCGCCCGCGTCCGTGATTTCCTAGGCGCCGTACCGGCGCCGGTGCCGCTGTTCAATCTTGCGGCTGGCGACCGCAGGAACGTCGAGTCCATCACCCTTGAACCGAAGCAGGTACCGCTTTTCAACTTCGATTCCGAGGAAGAAGACCGATACAATCTGATGAGAGGCATCCTTTTCCCTCAAGTACAACCCGATAACTCCAATACCGGCAAATGGGTTACCGCATTGCCTTGGGACCTCCGGGAAGCCGGCGCCTACCGTGGCAAAAGCCTTTATCTGGGAATGGACGCGGGCGAGAAAAGCTATGTTTGGCTGGGGAATGGCAATTATGATTTGAGCGCCATGGACGCCATTGTTTTCATGGCCAAGGGAAGCGGCAGGATAACCATCGAAATCAGCACCGGCCTGGTTGAAGACGGAGAGGGACCGCTTTTCCATACCATCACCCTTACGCCGGAATGGAGTGAATTCAGAATTCGAGCCCAGGATATCGTAGCGCCTCCCGGCTCCGTATCCGGTCAAAAAGGGTATACCTGGGAACAGGCCAAGGACAGGGTTTCGCGTCTTCGCATTATTCCGACGGATGGGTCGGCGCAGCTTTGGATTGATGAGTTCCGATTGGAAGGCTTGAGTCACGACCAAATGCGATAGCCCGCTGCATCCCGGCTCTACCCGCGACCACCTACCGGACTATTCTATCCGGTGTCGCTTGGGCGACCTTTCCCCCTCCAATATTTTCCGTTGCCGGCTCACGGAAAAGAACCCAGTCCGCATAGAAAATCGCGAACGGGATAAGGGAAGCGATAAAAGCCAGGGAAGTCTTTCCCCAAGGCCAACCGCGTGCCACCTTCACATGGGCAAGAATCAGCACGAAGGCAACGAAGAGCAGGCCGTGGGCCATGCCGACGACTTGCACGGCGCGCGGAGCATCGGCCATATATTTAAGGGGCATGGCGATGCAGACCAGGACGACGTAAGAGACCCCTTCCAAAAAACCAAAGAGGCGGAGATAGAACACGGAGTTGGTGAGGAACGAAGATTTCGGCATTCTCGATAAGCTACATTTTTTCCCATCGTTTTCGCGTGTTCCCGCCCATCACTCGACTAACCCGCCTCGGGCATAGGGTCGGGCTGATTTTCCGGTATCTTGGCCCAAATTTTTTCACGCACCCAGTCGGGAACGATCCAGGAAAGGATGCGCGTCCGCGATTTCCAACGCCGGTAGCTGGCGGGGTCCCAGGGGTAATGCCGTAGTATCACGGTTTCGGGAAGCCGGTGGAAGAAATACTCTACCAAAATGATAAAAATGGCCAAATCATCGAGCTGGCCCAATACGGGAACGAACCAGGGAATCAAATCAATGGGTGAAACCAGGAGCAGGAGCCCAAGCACCGCCATTCCTTTATCCCGGGCGGGGATATCGGGGTCGGTGGCAAGGGATTTAATCAGGCGGAAACCTGCTTTGACGAATTCTTTGATCATTCCTGGTCTCCTGTTGATTTGCTCAGGTTCAATATTTAATATGGAAAAATTTAACCATAAAAACCGGGCGTTATTTTATTGAAGGGATGAAAATTAGGGTTGGGGCATAATGGAACAGATCCTCTGAACCCACGCTGGGTAATTGAAATGTAACCCATGTATAGCCAGCCTTATTTGGCTCCCTAGTGAAATTCAAAGGCATCCATTCACCGTTCTGTCAGAATCCCCCTCAAAAGTTACTTTTTCACTTGATTGCAAAAAAATCCATTCTGCAAAATTCTTCCATGTCAAATCCCCTGAAAATTGCTCTGTTGGACTTCGACAATCCCGACGAATTGCAACGAATTCTTCGTGCCCTCCATGCCTTGACCTTGAACCCTTGGGAAGCGATACTTTTCCATTCCCTGGGTAAAAACGAGAATGTAACACGGATGCAATATTGTGGTTCCTTCTTTTCCATCAGCCTAGTTGCTTGCCCAAAGGATTTCGACGATATCCTACATTTTGCTTGGCGGCACATCACAAGCAAAAACGAGTCTGAATTCTGTGTCTTTCTGTCCCGAGATTTCCTGCCTGTTATGCCGGGCTGGGATCATGCGCTTATCCAAGCACTGGATGATTCGGTTAAGGTTGTCGGTATTTCTGAAGGAGATCAAGGGTTCAAAGAAGCATCCCACAGTCGTCCCGGTTTCAAATTCAGCCTCTTTGAATCAGCGGCCATGAATCCTTCGGAGCTGCCCTCCATTTTAAGTGGCAAAGTATTGGAACTTAGGGAAGATTTCAAAGGCTTTCGCGAATACTCACTAAATGGCTCTGACACTCTGGCCGTATCCCAGCCCATAAGATTCCGAGCTGACAACGCGCTAGAGACTCTTCTTGATGAAAAAATCTTTGCCGCCGCCAGCCTACCCGGCAAAGGCTGGGAAGTTGTGGACTGTGATCTCTGTGGCAGCCGCGAATGGAAAACCCTATTACGAGCCAACGATACGCTGAACCGCTTGCCTGGCATTTGGAGCGTGGTTCGTTGTCTCAAGTGCGACCTAAATTTTACCAACCCAAGACCGGATGAAAAAACGATTTTGTCGTTTTACCCCGATACCTATGGGTGTCATCAGGCTGTTTCCCCTACTACAACATTTGTTGGAGCCTTGAACAAGACTCGCCGCCGCACACTTGGACAACATTTCGGGTATTTCTCGGGGGAAATTTCCGGACCATGGATTTGGAAAGCCCTCACCTTACCCTACAGACGTGAAGAAAACATTTCCCTGACACCCAGATGGCCAAAGGACGCCCTCGCTCCCAAGTTGTTGGAAATCGGTTGTGGAGTGGGCAGCAACTTGCTGGCACTGAAGGCGCTTGGATGGGAGGTAGAAGGGGCCGAACCTTCGGACTATGCAGCAGGCTTAGCCCGAAAAAGCGGAATCAATGTCGCAACCGCCACGCTAGATAAACTCGAATTCCCTCCAGCCGAATTCGACGCAATAATCATGGAAATGGTTCTTGAACATGTGCCTTCGCCCAAGCGGGCCATCGAAAAAATCAGCCGCTGGTTGAAACCTCACGGAGAACTATTGATAGCCGTACCGAATTTTGAGGGGTTCGAAGCACGCGTGTTCGGAGAATTCCATTACGGATTACAGGTGCCGACGCATTTATATCATTTTACGCCTTCCACCCTGCGCAAATTACTTCGGGGATTTCACACTCAAATTACCTACCATGCCTCCTACAGGGACCTTTGGATGGGACTCCATTTCTACTTGAGAGCGAATCCCACATCACCCTGGCGGCACTTTCTCAAATTGCCTCGTACAGTATTCGCTTTCGGCGCGTTTATTCTTGCCGTGCTGGGAAAGAGCAGTCGCATCAGCATGCGGGCAACCAAGCAGAGATGAAATCTGACAAAGATTTTCTGATTAAAGGCGCCCTAATCAACGGAGTCGGCCTGATATCCCGGGTGATTTCACCTCTGCTGGTAATTTTACTTGCCCGCATTTTCCCTCCCGCGGTTTTTGGCCTATTCATTGCCTTTCAAGCCTTAGTACTCACCCTTTCAAAGTTTTCCACCCTTGCCTTGGATAAAGGCCTTCTCTGGTACGTCTCCCGGATGAGCGGCGAGGATGACCGAACCAATCACGGATTATCAGGCTCCATCCTTATCGGCTCCCTGATCAGTGGAGTCCTTTTCCTGGGGATCGCGATAGCAGGGTGGACTGGATTGCTTTCTCATTTCGAATCTCTAGAGGGTGCCTCGCTTCCCTTCATACTCATGATGGCAGCTTCTCTTTGGCCATATACTCTAATTCAGCTTTTCGCCAGCGCCTTGGAAGGGTTGCGGATGCCGCAGTTCCGAGTGGTTATCGCGTTGTTCATGACCACTTCGTTGATACCTAGCATCGCATTTTTGCTCAAAGGCCCCTTGCCCGACGACATGAGCCTGGGAGCGGGCATGTTGCTGGGAAATCTGGTGGGAATGGCCGCGTTCATTCCCTTCATCCGAAAGTATTTCCCTCGGGAAAAATGGTTCCTTGGGGTTAACGTTCCGCCGCCCTTGCTTCGCTATTCATTGCCACTCGCATTTTCAGAAGTGGTGACCCCACTGCTCGGTAGGGTGGATTTATGGATGATTCTGTTTTTGCTTGGGCCTGAAAAGGTGGCCGTTTATGCCGTCATGGTCACAATCGCAAATGGACTTAGAACCGTTAGACAAACCTTTGATCCGCTGCTTATTCCCATTATCAGCAGACTCAAACCGGAGGAATTACGCACCAACCTACGGTCCTCTTTCAGCTATGCCACCTATATGGTTTCAACTATTCAGCTATTCATCGCTTTTTTCGTAATGATTTTTCCTAAGGAAATTCTTTCGCTTGCAGGTAAATCCTATGCTATTGAAATTTTCGCTTTCGCCTTGTTGCTACTGGGAAATTTGGCTAACGGATTTTTGGGACTGAACGGTCTGGTGGTTCTAGGCGTCGGAAATTCGCGGCTGGCCTCGGCCATCGTTTTATCCGCGCTGGGTTTAAGTATCATCGGTAATTGGGTCCTAATTCCTCCCCTTGGCATTGCAGGTGCTGCACTGGTCAGTTGTCTTGTGCTGTTGTATCAGAACCTGGTACAATTCGTCTACGTCCGATTTGTGCTCAAGCTTCGCTTGTACGAACCATTCCTTTATATCAACGCGGTGATGGAGATCGGATTGATCGTTTTTTTCTTTCTCGCCTATCATCGCATCGAATCGCAACCCCTTGGAGCTCGCATCGGCCTTTTTCTTGGGCTCTCGCTGTTTCTGGGGGTATGGGTGCTGGTAAAGCGTAAATGGATTGGAGTGCGCTAAAATTCCAGATTTGACAACCTGAGTCTAGCCGAGGCCGATTTCTGCAAAGACATTTAAACAATAGAATAGGCTGGATATCGCCGAGGAAAACCGGCTCAGCCGGACGAAAGCCACAGCCTGGCATCGCAATCGGAAAATTTTAAACTGTTCTATTCGGCAAAAAGTATATCCGTCAGTCTGGCCGCCCAGGAATTTAACTCATATTGCTCCCGCACAAATTTGGGACCAGACTCGACGGCTGCATGAATTTTTGTGTGGTCGGAGATGATTCCCTTCACCGCCTTTTTCCAATCCCCTGTGTCCCGGCATAAGATGCCAAAGGGGGCGGCCGAAAAAATCACTTCATTGACCCCGACGGGAGATGTCAGCACATATTTTCCATGGGATAGGTATTGCAATGCCTTGCAAGCGCATTTGCCTCGGCACCATTCCGTTTCGGGTAAAGGCATCAATCCCACATGCGCGCGTTGCAATTCCTCCTGTTCTTTTTCCAAGGTCCAATTCCGGCTCTCTATCCAACTTCTCTTTGGCGCCATAGCGGGGTTATCGGTCAAAATACTGAGTACAAAGGACTCCCCCTCTGCATACAATTCATCCAAAGCAATCAAAATGGGTTTCAAGTAGGCCAGATTGGGTGCAGTCCCAATCCAGCTTAGAAGTAAAGATTCGAATTTCCTCAAAGCCGATCCTGTGACGAACCCCGGAAGCGATACCACCGTCGGCACAATGAAAACCCGGGGATTATATCTACGCGCGCGCTCGCCCAGGATCGAGTTTCCCGCAATCACTTTGGGAGCCGCCGAAATCGTGGCGGCGAATCTGTGTCCATCCTTGGGATCGGCGTACATGGCATCATCAAAATCGAAAAAGAGATTTTTATTGAAAACCTTTAGAAACCGAAGTCTCCATGGTTCCAGCAGCTTCTGAAAAACAACCGCCCGATGCCTCTTCAATTCTGGAATGAGTCTTATATGGAAGGCAATTTGCTTGATTGGATTCCGGGATTTTTCCGTTATGATAAAAGTGGCGTGCACTCCCATTTGTTCAAATGGCACCCTAAATTGGTAGGCACGAAACCGGCAACTGGGAATATTTTCCCCGCCCCGAACAATAAAAAGAACCGATTTCCGATTCTCGTCTCCACTATGTACCACTGCGGCTTTCCTCGACCAAGCTTAGGTAGACCTTCTCATAACTCCTCATCATCCCGCGAATGTCGTGATTCTCCCTCGCTATTTCCAATCCCTTTGTCCCAAGCTTATGCCGTAAGGTTTCGTCTGCCAAAAGCATGTCAAGCCTATCCGCCAACAAAGCCGTATTCCGAGTCGAAATCAGAAACCCATTCTCCCCATCCCGTATCAGCTCCCGCATGCCTCCCACGTCCGTTCCCACTACTGGGTTGGCGCAGGCCATGGCCTCAATGATGCTGCGTGGTAATCCCTCGCGATCGCGGCTGGCCAAAACAGAAATGTCCGTGAGATTGAGTAATTCCACCACATCCCATACATAATTAGTCATGTGTACCCGATGCGCGATTCCCGCCGCTTCAGCCATCTGGGTAATTGTCGGAGAGTTATCGGTTCCGGCAAATGCCCCGCCTACAAGCATAAGATGTGCGCGGGGGTATTTTTTAGCCAAAAGGCTGAAAGCCTTCAGCAAATCCTCATTTCCTTTTTGAGGTACCATACTGGCAATTTGAGTTATGACTAACGCATCTTCCGGCATGCCGTATTTACGCGCCACCTCCCGCTTGCGGGCATCTCTATCTCCCCAGGGAGAAAATCGTTCCAGATCCATACCATTTTTTATGGTGATAATTTTTGCCTTGATTTCGGGATCCGATTCGAATACTTCCCGACCCCGGTCGGAATTCGAAACGATGCAAGAATGACACCTTAAGGTTTCCCAACGGTTGTAGCGGTCGAAAATTTCCGGTTCGTGTACGAGCCGCAGCGTCACCAACGAAGGAATGCCGAGTCTTTGAGCCGCCCGACCGCTATACCGTCCCACATAAAGATGGTTCGAATGTACGATATCCGGTTTTTCATCGCGCAATACCTGCATGACCGGGAATACTCCCAGCATCCAGGAAAAGGGGAGCCAGCGATTCTTGAAAGGCTCCAGCCGTTTACGCACATGCCTGACCCTCCTTTGGTCGAGACCCTCCTTAAGGTTTCCCGGACCTTGAATAAGCACCACCGGATCAAAGCGGGTTTTATCCAAGTGTTGCACCAAATCCAATAATCCACGCTGGCCACCTGCCGCATGACGATAAGTCTCAACGAATAGAATTTTGATGCGTTGGGGATTCAAAATGGTTGCTTTCCCCGTTGAATTTAGCAAAGTGCAGGCAATGTGTATCTTTCCCCTGGGCTTATCTAATGGCCCCCTAGCAAGGAGGTGCGGATTGAGCGAGATTTCCGGCAACGCGGAGAAAATCCTAAGTTTTTTGGCGGATCATTCCCATGAAATCTCCCCCCTGCTCATCCTCGCCCATGATTTCCCCGACCCCGACGCCTTGGCCAGCGCCTACGCCCTCAAATTCCTGGCCGAAAAGCAATACCAAATCAAGGCCAAAATAGCCTATGGCGGCATTATCGGACGGATGGAAAACCGCGCCATGGTCAGCATTCTGCGCTTACCCGTCAGCCCCCTGAAACCCACCGACCTCAAGCGCTATCGCAATGTCGCGTTAATCGATACCCAGCCCGCTTTCGGAAACAACTCCTTTCCGGCCGACCGCCGTGCCACCCTGGTTATCGATCAACACCCATTCGTGGTCGAACCCGACGCGGAACTGGCCGTAGTCGACACGACTTGCGGAGCCACATCCGTTATTTTGGCCAAGGCCTTGCTGATGCTCAACCTGGAAATTCCTCGTAAGGTCGCCACCGCCTTGGCCTATGGTATCCTGGCCGATACCGCTAGTCTTTCCCGAGGAGTAAATAAGGAAATCATCGACATTTACGTGGAAATCCTCGCCAGTGTCGATATGCAGGCTTTGGCGCGCATCCAGCACCCGCCTCGCTCTAAACGGTTTTTCACCACGATTGCCCAGGGTATCAACAATGCCATCAGCCACCGGGGAGTGGTCGTCTCTCGGGTAGGAGAGGTGGAATCCCCCGATTCGGTGGCCCAGCTGGCGGATTTTCTGCTTTCCTACGAAAAAGCCGTATGGGTGTTCTGTATTGGAAGGTATCGGGGCAAGCTGCACGCTTCTTTGCGCAGCTCCAAGGCGAATGTGCAGGCTGGAGAGATATTGCGCGATATCTTTCCCAAGCGTTCGCAAGCGGGTGGTCATGACATGATTGCGGGAGGGAGCTTTCCCGTAGGCCGTCAGGCATTGCCCAGCGAATGGGAGCGTATCGAGAGCGAAATGGTACAGGGTCTTTTGCGTCGCCTGAAATTGGGCCGACCCAAGGATCCGAAATGCGCCTTTCCAAACAAATAGGCGGGTATTATGGAAATCTTGTGGACAAGTTTGATGGCGCTTCGACCTGCGGACGTTTTTGACATTCTTTTTCTCGCCCTGATTCTTTATGGTGTCCTCGTTTGGTTCAAGCGTACCCGATCCGCTTTTGTACTTACAGGCATAGTCATCGTCGGAATTTTCTATGTGCTTATCCGGCAATTCAACCTGGTTCTCACTACCGCCCTATTCGAACGCTTTTTCGCCGTTCTCCTTATCGCACTGGTCGTTATTTTCCAGGAAGAGCTGCGCTATTTTTTCGAGCAAATTGCGGTATGGAGCCTCAACCGAAGGCGGGCATGGCGCAAAGCTCCGCCGCTTTTACGTGAGGAAGTGGAGGTCATTGGACGTACTCTGACGGATATGTCGAAAGAGCGTATCGGTGCGCTTGTGGTTTTAAAGGGAAATGACCTCATTCTTCGCCATCTGCACGGCGGTTACGAATTAGGCGGTCGTGTAAGCGAACCCCTGTTGAAAAGTATTTTCGATCCGCATTCGCTGGGTCATGACGGCGCGGCCATTGTGGAAGGAAATCGCTTGACTTCTTTTGCGACGCATCTCCCTTTATCTAAAAACGTGGCCAAGTTGGGCAAGTTCGGTACGCGCCACGCAGCCGCCCTCGGCCTGTCAGAACTCTCGGACGCCCTTTGCATGGTGGTATCGGAGCAGTCGGGAGTGATATCCGCCGCCCGGGACGGCGAAATCGTTCCCGTGGTTGGACCCGAAAACCTGTTCGCGCTTTTGGATAATTTCTACTCGGAAATGAGTCCGCGGCATGGAGATAGACTGTGGCATGATTTCCTCCGCAAAAACTGGCGGGAGAAAACCATCTCCTTGGTTGCCGCCCTCTTCCTCTGGATCGCTCTCGTGGGAACTAAAGGTGATTTTTAATAACCCGATGGCCCGCTGGCAGGCAACAAATATTGGATTTGGAAATCACGACCTTGTAAATGTCGAAAACTCAACCGTCTTTTATCTATCGCCGCGCCCGAATAGACCTGGTAGGGTTTTAGCATTCCTCCACCCCAATCTTCCGCGAAATAGTTATTCAGAGTATCCATGGGTATCCCATCCAGGCTTACTTCCACCGTCGCATTTCGAGTCTTACTGATGGGATAGAGTACGGTCAGCTCTCTCGCCTCAATTTCCAAAATCATTTCCACTCCCGCGCTATCCGATTCGAAACCAATCCTACCCAATTCCCGCAATCCCTGACTCCACCCACCCAATGAAAGGACCTGTATATCCTTATCACCTTCTTTATAAATTGATGCCCACTCATAGATATCCGATGTTAAAGGGGGCCGTAAGGAAAATTCAGGGTATTTTTTTATTCCGGATTCCAGCTTCCGTTTAAAAAAATCGAATAGAAAGTATGCGGCAGCAAAATGTCCCGTATCCGAGGGATGTACCTCATCAGCCGCGAAGTCACTCCAATTCATTCGCCCTGCTTCAATTTCGGGCCAAAGTGCATTCCGATAGCTGATATGAGGCGTAATGTAATGCCTACCCACTCTTGCATGAAGCCGCTGGTTTTGCTCATTACCCGAACTATTCATAAAACTGATAAGAATTGCCGGTACGTTTTGTTTCAGGCACTGGCGTATAATTCCCTCCATGGAAGATAGCGTCAGATTTGAGTCGAAGGGATTATCGTTCACAGCGAAATCAATGACAATCAAATCCGGGTTCTTGCTCAAAATGTCAACAGCAATCCGGGAGGCTCCAAACCGGCTGTTGGTTGCGCCAATTCCGGCATTTATTTCCACAATATCTGTTTCCGGAAGCGCCTTGTGCATAAACTCTGTAAATAGTGTGGAATACCGTTTATTTATTTCTGCCGCGAGCGCCCCCTCGGTTACCGATCCTCCTATGAACCCAATTCGAACCTCCTTATCACGAAGGCATTTATTCAGAAACCCACTCAATAGGGCATCTCCCCCACCCGATAAAACGGATCGGGATACGATAACCGGATCCAATACGTTCTTAGCATCATTAGTGAGAACCGTGTCCCAACTTTGATATCGGGAGTTTTTAAGCGGATCTTGTTTTCCATCGTCCTCGGGCCAGAGGCAACCGGTAAAAAGGCTTAATAGCAGAAACAGCGGGAATTTACCCATGAATCTCATGCTTATTCCGTGCTATACATTAAACCAATCAAGGCTTGAAAGCCACCACCCCCAAAGGAGGAAGGGTTAAGTTCAGGCTATAGGGCCTATCATGCGATGGCGCCGATTCGGCTTCGACGCCGCCCATATTCCCCACGCCACTGCCCCCATAGATGGAAGCGTCGCTATTAAGGATTTCCCGCCAAAGTCCGCCCCGGTTTACACCCAAGCGGTAATCATGACGGGGTACGGGCGTGAAATTGAAGACGAATAGGATTTGCTCCTCCGCGCTTTCATCTTTACGCAAGAGGCTGATAACCGAATTCTCTGCGTCGCTGCAATCCACCCATTCAAAACCGAAGGATTCCACGTCGCCCCGATGCAGAGCAGCCTCCCCACGGTAAAGCGTGTTCAAATCCCTCACGAACCGCTGCAATTGGCGATGGGGATCTTCGTTCAGCAAATGCCAGTCGAGGCTGTCGTCGAATTTCCATTCTCGCCACTGTCCAAACTCGATGCCCATGAACAGCAGCTTTTTTCCGGGTTGGGCGAACATGTAACCTAAAAGCGACCGCAGGTTGGCGAACTTCTGCCAATAGTCGCCCGGCATTTTATTGATGAGCGAACCCTTGCCATGAACTACCTCGTCATGCGAAAGCGGGAGGGCGAAGTTTTCGGAAAAGGCGTATAACATACGGAAGGTAAGTTTGTCCTGGTGGAATTTCCGGTAGACCCCATCTTTGGTGAAATATTCCAGAGTGTCGTGCATCCAACCCATGTCCCATTTGTAGCCGAATCCCAGGCCGCCCAAATAGGTGGGCTTGCTGACCATGGGCCAGGAAGTGGATTCTTCGGCCATCGTCAAGACGTCGGGAAAATCGGAATACACTTTTTCGTTGAAACGTTTGAGGAAGGCGATAGCCTCCAGGTTTTCGCGCCCCCCGAATTGATTGGGAATCCAATCACCCTCTTCGCGCGAATAGTCGAGATAGAGCATGGACGCCACCGCGTCTACCCGCAAGCCGTCCAGGTGGTATTTGTCGAGCCAAAACAGGGCGTTGCTGATGAGGAAATTGGAAACTTCGCTTCGCCCGTAATTGAAGATGAAAGTACCCCAGTCGCGGTGCTCGCCTTGGCGCGGGTCGGCATGCTCGTACAGGTGGGTGCCATCGAAATAGCCCAGTCCGTGCGCGTCGCGGGGAAAATGCGCGGGAACCCAATCCAGCAGCACCCCTATCCCGTTTTGATGCAGGTAGTCCACGAAATACATGAATTCTTCCGGAGTTCCGAAACGGCTGGTCGGCGCAAAATATCCCACCGTCTGATAGCCCCACGATCCGTCGAAGGGATGCTCACTGATAGGCAGCAGCTCAATATGCGTGAATCCCATATGCTTGATGTATTCGGTCAGCTTCGGCGCCAATTCCCGATAGGTCAACCACCGATTGCCTTCTTCGGGAATCCGCATCCAAGAAGAAAGGTGGACCTCATAAATGGAAATCGGCGACTTGAGGGCATGATGCCCCGCCCTGTCGGCCATCCATTCGCGGTCCTGCCATTTATAGTTGGAGAGATCCCAAACCTTGGATGCCGTTTGGGGACGGATTTCCGCCGCGAATCCATAGGGGTCGGCCTTTTCGCTCCGGTGGCCGTTATGGTGGGAGTAAATGATGTATTTGTAAAGCGCGCCTTGTTTTACATCGGGTATGAACAATTCCCAGATGCCGGAACCTCCCCGCATTTGCATGGGGTGAACGTTCTCATTCCAATGGTTGAATTCCCCCACCACTGCGACTCTTTCCGCATTGGGCGCCCACACCGCGAAATTCGTTCCCTGCTTCGCTCCCTTCTGGATGAGATGCGCGCCCAGTTTTTCATAGGTTCGATAATGGCTTCCCTCCCCAAAGAGGTGTATGTCGTAATCCGTGATGAATTCTTCCGTCACTTACCGTAGCTCCTTTATAACAATGCCAACAATCCCCGTAAGGGAATTTCCGTCCAACCGGGCCGGTTATTCAACTCATAATTCACCTCGTACACCGCCTTATCCATGAGGAAGATAGCGAGCAACGCTTCTTGCACGGCCGGGTCTTCGGGCCAAAAAGGGGTGCCTTGTACGGCCTGCCGGTAATTTTTCAGGAAGGCGGCGCAAGACCACCGTTCCCATTGGTTGGCCCACACTTCAAGTCGTTCCTTGTCTTCGGGACGGGTACTGGCATAAGCGAAAAGCCCCGCATAGGCGGCATAGGAATAGGATCGTAACATTCCAGCTACGTCTTTGAAAGGGGATTGCTTGCTTCGTCTTTCCGCCAGGCTGCGCGAGGGCTCTCCTTCGAAATCGAGGATGACGAAATCATTCTCCGTCAAAAGCACCTGGCCCAGGTGGTAATCTCCATGCACGCGGATTCGGCCGCCCGCAAGCTTAAGGCCCTTCGGCGGGGACATCACCTTCAACAATTGCTTGCGTTGCGCGATAACGCCATAGCCCATATCGCGAATTTCTTCGGGCAACCGTTTCAAGTTCGCTTCCAGCGAAACCAGTACGGAAGTCGCGTACTTCTTCATTTCTTCGGTGGTATCGGAAAAATCCTGGGCCGAAAGCGGCTCCGGCTTGAAGGCCGGGTCCTTCGCTTCCGATGCCAACGCCATATGCATCTCACCTGTGCGTCGTCCCAGGGTTGCGGCCATATTCATGGAGACGTGCATCATCTCCGCTATGCTTCCCTTCGGCTCCTTTTCCGTAAGCTGTAAAAAGGAAGCCTTCGCCTCGGCACCGTCTTCTCCGGGAGCATCGGCCTGCACGGCGGCGACTTCGAAATAACGGCTGAGCTCGTCCAAGGTATTCGTCCAACCGTCCCCTTGATTACCGACCATCCCTTGGATCATGGCCAAAGTGGTCGACTCCATGCCCTCACGGCGATACTCTATACCGCCTGCGGTAATAGGTACCCGGTCGAAGCGGGTTTTTTCCGTCAGAAATTGACCAATTTCGAAGTCGGGGTTGGGACCCGGTTGCAAACGCCTGAACAATTTTAATATGAGGCGCTTATCATAGAAAACGGACGTGTTGCTTTGCTCCAGGGAGGGGTGGATGATGGCAAGATCCGCCTCGGCGCCGCGCGCCTCCTCGAATAAGCGAGTGGGAAAGGCCTGGATGCTGCCTTGCCGGGTTCGTAATGCTCCTGAACTTTCGATACTCTTAAGCAGGCCGGAGCAAAATTCGTCGTCCACCATCGCATCGATAATGACCGCCGGTTCTTCGCCCCCTTGAAGCTCTGCAATGAAACCGTTGGAGCGACTTTCTCTTATCTGGCGAGCCTCTTCTCCCACGACCACCGTCAAAGGAAAGTTGTAGAGGTCATCCGTACCATCGGTGAAGCGTATTTCCAGCACAGTTAAAAATGATTTGTTTCGTGCGCCCGGAGCGGCCGACCAATCGGAAATTCGCACCGACGCGATTTTCCGTGCCTTGGCTCCGAACCAGCGTTGTCGGGGCAAATACCGCGGGAGCAATTTTTCCAGGGCCTTGCGCCCTTCCCCTTCCAATAGGGATTCGGGAGCACCGTAAAACGCGAAGGCTAAAAGCGGTTCTTCTTTCGCGGGCGCGGTGGCGGAATAGGCCACTCCCGCGCCTACACGGGCGGGATGCAATGTGAACCAATAAAAGGTGTGTGGCCCTAAAGTGACAAAATAGGGTAGTTCCCCGATGGGGGGAAATTCCACTTGTCCCAGCATTTCCACCGGGACCATTCCGTTCAAAAAAGAAAGGTCAAGCTCGCAAGGTTGTACGAAACGCGAGAGATTCGCCACGCATAAAATGATATCGCCTTCAAATCTCCGGAGGTAAGCCAACACCTTGCGGTTGGCGGGCGTCAGCACTTCCATGGTGCCGCGGCTGAAAACCCGATGCCGCTTGCGCAAGGCTATCATGCGCTTGGTCCAATTAAGCAGACTGGAAAGATCGCGTTCCTCGGCCTCGACGTTGAGTCCCTGATAGCCGTATACCGGATCCATGATCACTTGGCTGAAGAGACGGGCCGGATCGGCTTTGGAGAACCCTGCGTTTCTATCGCCCGTCCATTGCATGGGCGTACGAACACCGTTCCGGTCTCCCAGAAAGACATTATCGCCCATGCCTATTTCATCCCCGTAATAGATCACCGGCGTTCCCGGAAAAGACAGCAACAGGCTATTCAGCAATTCCAATCGTCGGCGGCTGTTTTCCACCAAGGGGGCCAGCCTGCGGCGGATGCCGATATTGATGCGCATGCGCAGATCGCGCGCATATTCGTGGTACATGTAATCGCGTTCTTCGTCGGTGACCATTTCGAGGGTCAGCTCGTCATGGTTGCGCAAAAACAAGGCCCATTGGCATGATTCGGGGATGTCGGGAGTCTGTGCCAGAATTTCCGAAATGGGATGCCTATCCTCCTGCCTAAGGGCCATGAAAATGCGTGGCATCAGGGGAAAGTGGAAAGCCATATGGCATTCGTCACCGTCGCCGAAATAGGGACGCACATCGCTCGGCCATTGATTGGCTTCGGCCAACAACATGCGATCGCTAAAATGCCGGTCGAGAGCCTTGCGCATTTCCTTGAGAACCACGTGGGTTTCGTGCAGGTTTTCGCAATTGGTTCCCTCGCGCTCAATCAGGTAGGGCACGGCGTCCAGGCGCAAACCGTCCACTCCCATTTCGAGCCAGAAGAGCATGACGCGAATCACCTCGCGTCGGACATGGGGATTATCATAATTGAGATCGGGCTGGTGATAGAAAAAGCGATGCCAATAATAGGCTTTGGCTTCGGCGTCCCAACTCCAATTCGATCTTTCCGAATCGGTGAAGATGATGCGGGCGTCCTCGTATTTTTTGTCCGTATCGCTCCAGACGTAGAAATCGCGCTTGGGAGAGCCCGGCGGGGCTTTGCGCGACGCCTGGAACCAGGGATGTTGATCGGAAGTGTGGTTGACCACCAACTCGGTAATAACGCGCATACCCCGGGTGTGGGCTTCCTTCACGAAGCGGCGGAAATCTTTGAGGGTGCCGTAATCGGGGTGCACTCCGCGGTAATCGGCGATATCATAACCGTCGTCCCGAAGCGGCGAGGGGTAAAAAGGCAGCAGCCATAAAGCGGTAACACCCAGGTCCTGGAGGTAGTCCAGCTTCTGAATCAGGCCTAAAAAATCACCCACACCATCATTATTGCTGTCGAAGAAGGATTTGACGTGAATTTCGTAGATGATCGCGTCTTTATACCAAAGCGGATCCGTTTCCAACGGTTCACGGGAACTTCGCGTCACTCCCTTGAGAACATTTTTTCCGGTTGGTGGGGTGGCTGCCAATTCCTTCTCCTTTTATCGGTTCCGTTACCATGTGTGTCTGTACAGTGCAGGCATGCATCAAAGATAACGCGTATCAACCGATAAGTCATATTCTCAAAAATAGGTGATTTCAAGGGTGATTCGCAAGTATAGCCTGCAGACATCGAAACGTTGATTTAAGGGCCAAATCCCTGGCTTTCATTCTCGCGCATTTCGGATTTTTTCCGAAGCCTTAACAAAGCCAGGGAGCGGCCGCGTAAACCATAACGCACCCCTTTGCGTAAGTAGCGGCGCTCGTGCTGGTTTCCGCGCGTGTCGAGCAGCCTCTCCCACTGGGCGTCCTCCCTACCCAAAGAGGGGAGGGCGAACAGCACGGTTTCATGATTGGCGTTGAGCAATAGCAACAAGGTATCGCCTATGATACGATTGCCATTTTCATCCAGTTCATCGATAGCGCTGCCGGCTAAAAGTACGCCGAGAGAGTGGACATGCGGTTGCGTCCAGGACTTTTCCGTCATCTCCTTGCCCGACGGATCGAACCAAAAGATATCCTTCACATCCGTCCCGCGTATGGCCCGGCCTTGGAAAAACTTCCGCCTTTGCAATACGGGCTGTTCCCGCCATATTTCAATGACATGCCGCGTAAACTCAAGTAGTTCCCGTTGGGGTTTTTGCAAGTTCCAATTCACCCAGCTGATTTCATTATCCTGGCAATATGCGTTGTTGTTGCCGCGTTGCGTGCGCCCCAATTCGTCACCCATGCTGAGCATGGGAACCCCTTGGGATAAGAGCAACGTGGCCAGGAAATTTCTTTTCTGCCGCTCCCTAAGCGCCAATACATCCGGATCGTCGGTGGGACCTTCCGCACCGCAATTCCAGCTTATATTGTGGCTTTCCCCATCGTTATTCTCCTCCAAATTCGCTTCATTGTGCTTTTCGTTATACGTCACCAAATTGTTCAGCGTAAAGCCGTCATGGGCGGTAATGAAATTGATGGAGGCATAGGGACGGCGTCCGCTTTGCTCATAGAGATCGCTGGATCCCGATATGCGCGTTGCAAGTTCCGATAATCTTCCGTCGTCTCCTTTCCAAAAATGTCGGATGGTATCCCGATACTTTCCATTCCATTCGGTCCATCCCACCGGGAAATTACCGACCTGGTATCCCCCTTCCCCCAAATCCCAGGGTTCTGCTATGAGCTTAACCTGGGACAGCACGGGGTCTTGATGGATGATGTCGAAAAAGGCTCCCAGCTTATCTACTTCGTGCAATTCCCGCGCCAGGGCGCTGGCCAAATCGAAACGGAAGCCGTCCACATGCATTTCCAGCACCCAATACCTCAGGCTGTCCATAATCAACTGCAATACGCGGGGGTGACGCATATTCAGCGTATTGCCGCAGCCGGTATAATCCATGTAATAGCGGGGTTCATCCTGCATCAAACGGTAATAGGACGCGTTGTCGATGCCTCGAAGCGACAACGTAGGCCCCATGTGGCTACCCTCGACGGTATGGTTGTAGACCACATCGAGAATCACCTCGATTCCCGCTTTGTGTAAAGCCCTTACCATGCGCATGAATTCCCGTACCGAGCCTTCGGGGGTTTCGGAAGCGGCGTAACGTGTGTCCGGAGCGAAATAGGCCAAGGTATTATAGCCCCAATAATTGCTCAAGCCTTTTTCCACGAGATGTCGGTCGAAAGGGTGGTGATGAACCGGCATCAATTCCACCGCCGTCACCCCTAAAGCCTGTAAATGATGAATGGCCGGCTCGGTGGCTAATCCCGCATAGGTTCCCCGCATCTTTTCCGGAACATCCGGGTGTAATTGGGTAAAGCCTTTTACATGCATCTCGTAAATCAGGGTTTTATGCCAGGGGGTATGGGGAGGTTTATCGTCGCCCCAACTGAAAGCGGTATCGACTACCGCTCCCAGCGGCGCCGCAAAGGCATTGTCGCGTTCATCGAAAGACAGATCCTCCCGCTTGTCCCCGATACGATACCCGAACATTTCGTCCGTCCACTTAATGGTCCGACCCACGGCTTTGGCATAGGGATCGAGCAAAACCTTATTGGGATTGAAGCGCATGCCTCGCTTGGGATCATAGGGACCGTAAACCCTATACCCATAAAGTTGCCCAGGAGCGATATCCCGAAAGTAGCCATGCCAAATCATGTCGGTTTTTTCCAGCAAGGGCAGCCTTTGCGATTCAAATTCGGACTCGGAGCTGTCGAAAAGGCATAATTCAACGGCAGTGGCATGTTCCGAGAATAATGCGAAGTTGACCCCATGTCCGTCGTAATGCGCGCCGAGCGGGTAGGGGTTTCCCGGTATATATTTCATGCCATCAGCACCTTTTCCAAAATTTCACCTGCAATGCCTACTTCAATTTATGTTTAAACCGCTTCCAAGGGCAAAAAGAGTGCATTTCCGCATTTCGTGGGTATCGGGTAGCCCAAAAATTCTATTGACTTTTATTTCCGCAATTATTCCCTTGTTTTCTTACCCCATCCCAAGGAGAAGTGTATGCCTGTTTATTTGCGTAATCTGATGTTACTCTCCCTAGTCACGTCGCTCCTGGCATTCGCAGGTTGCGCGTCCAATACCCCCGACACCACACCGGAAGAGGTCCCGGAAACCACGGAAGACACTTTCGGAGAACCCGATGACAACACCGGAATCCCCAGTGAAGAAGGCGATGACTCGTCGGATGGCGGCAGTTATTAAGCAACGCCCCTAAGAGCTGTTGTTTCCCACCCTCAAATTGCGGTAAAATAGTCCTTGCCGGTTTAGTTCCGATTCAGGCCCGAATAGAGCGGGCCGGCAAGGCTTATCGCTTCATGCAGCAACTCAATTTCGACTTTCCGGAAGTCAGCATTGTCATCCCCTGTTGTAACGAGGCTGAAAATATCGTTCCGCTGTTTTCCGCGCTGGAGAAAGCCTGCGGAAATCTGGACCGGGAATACCTATTCGTCAACGACGGGAGCACCGATTCCACCGGCCCCATTTTGGAAGAACTTGCGGCTCAGCATCCCCATATAAACGTCCTTACCCTGGTTCGCAACGCAGGTCACCAGAGCGCTCTCCGGGCGGGTCTCAAAGTCTCGCGCGGTCAATATGTCATTACCCTGGACGCCGACCTTCAGCATCCACCGGAGCTCATCCCCATTATACTGGAAAAGGCCCGCGAGGGATATGAGGTCGTGCAAATGGTACGGGACGCACCGCAAAGGGGATTGTTCAAGAATATTTTTTCCTGGCTTTTCTATAAGCTCTTCAATCTGCTTTCCGATGTATCCATTCCTCCCCAGGGTGCGGACTTCCGGCTGTTGAACAGGTACGCTTGCGATGTGTTGAACGCCCTCCCTGAGCGTAACCTGGTTTTTCGAGCCATCATTCCTTACCTCGGTTTTCACACCGCCACATTGCCCTTTTCGCTTCACCCCCGGTTCCATGGAAAAGCGGTTTTTACATTCCGGAAATCACTGCAACTGGGTTCTCAGGCGCTTTTTGATTTTTCCACCATGCCTCTGCGCTTGGGTTATAAACTGGGGCTCATCATATCCAGTCTCGCCTTCCTCTACGGAATTTTCAATGTCGCGGCTAAATTTTTCACGGATATGAATGTGCCGGGCTATACGGATATCATTGCATCCATTTTGTTTCTCGGGGGGCTCATTCTGCTTTACCAAGGCATACTGGGGCGCTACCTCTTGGTGTTGCTGGAACAGAGCAAAAACCGGCCGGAATACCTGATACGACCCACCCAATCCCTCCGTCCGCCGGTCCGCGAAAAGACGAATCTTTCTTCATGAAGGGGTCTCGCGACTGGAGGGAATTCTGGAATCGGGAAAGCGCGCTTTTTTCCCGACGAAACTGGTCCAAAAACATGGAAATATTCCTTCGTCACGCGCAACCCTATCTGGATTTGCGCGCCGAAGACCGCCTTTTGGATATCGGGTGCGGTGCCGGCGACTTGGAAGAGGCCCTGGCCGGCAAGGTTTCCGAAATTGTCGGATTGGACGTTTCGCAAACGCTGATTGACCAATGCCGAAAAAGACTCTCTGCTCATTCCCACATTCGCTTTCACCATTTGGATAAGGATCCCTTCGATTACTCCCACTTTGAGAAAAAACCATTTGATAAAGTGATCTGTTTGAGCGTGGTACAATATTTGGAAAACCTTTCCCAGATTGACCGTCTCATTGCGGAGGTGGGTCGTCTCGCCAAGCCGGGCACACGTTTTCTCCTGGCGGATATCTGCCTATCCCAGTCTACTTTCGCCTCGCTTTTCGCTACTTTGAAGGCGGCATATCAGGAGAATTATCTGCTCTCCCATGTTTTTTTCCTAGTGCGTCTGGCTTGCTCCGATTATTCGCGGCTTTATCGTGCCAAGGGCCTGCTGCAATTTTCGGATTCCGGAATTCAGAAATGGATCCAGGAAATCCAAATGAAATTTCCCGTGAAGGCGACACGCGTCCTCCATCCACTTACCCTCTCGCTTAACCGAGCCCATATCCTTCTCGAATATTGATACCCATGAACCGCATTCGCTTTCGCCGTATCATTCCGTTTTTTTGCCTGATTCTCGGATTACTTCCGGTTCTTCCGGTGTTTATTTCGCAGTCCCCCATTCTCAACAATGATATGCTGGTGGCCTATTTCAGCTATTTCTGGGATTTCCATCGGAATTTTTCCTGGACCAGTCTGCCTACCTTCTGGAGCTCCAGTTTTCAAACGGGCATGCCCATGCATGCTTATTGGCAATCCGGGTTTCTTTATCCCATAACCTGGCTTTGTTTCGGCCCCTTATCTCCCCATAATGGCATCTATCTCTTCTATGCCCTGCATTTTGCCTGGGCCATATATGGTCTTACCCTCTTGGGACCTCGCCTGGGACTGACCCTTCCCGCTTCGCTATGGGCGGGAATTTGTTTTGGTCTTTCCGGCACGCTACTGGCTCGCTACGAGCACCCCACCTTTTTGGTCGGATGGTGTTTTATCCCCATCATTGCTTATGCGTATATCCGATTAGGACAAAACCCGGACCGCAAGTCACTTTTTCTTTACGCCTCTCTTATCGCCCTGCAAGCAGTCGGAGGTCATCCACAAGCGTCTTTTACTACCGCCTTGCTGGTAGCGGTTTTATTTTTGGGAACCCTTTTATCCCGCCCAAGCCGAAAAGCCTTGGGGTATTTGGTTGGAGGCCAATTTTTGGCTTTGGCCTATTGCCTCCCCTTGCTCGTCCCGCTTTTCCAAATTCTAGGGGAAGTGGAAAGGTATGACGGGCAAAGTTGGGAAGTGTCTTCCGGAGAGCATCAGGAAAACAAAGAAGCAACCTTCCACTCGGATAGGGAAACTTTCAGTTTTGAAAAATTCTCTACAGGTGGGGTGCGTCCCTTGCATCTGGGTTCCTTGGCGCTACCCCGTCTATTAGGTACTCCCTCCAATGCTTCCTGGTGGGGTGGAGAGGTATGGGGAGAGGTTTTTCTCTATATCGGCGGTTTGGGAATTCTTTTCTGTTTCTTCGCTTCTCCCCGTCGCATGTCCAAACCAACGCGATGGCTCCTGGCAGCGGGGGCATTAGGATTATGGTTTGCCTTTGGCTCCAACCTCGGAGCCAGTCAAATCCTTTACCATATTCCCGGCTTCAATGAATTCCGGCGCCCAGCCCGCTATCTAGTCCTTTTTGTTTTGGCCATAGCCTTATTGAGCGCACATGGTTGGCAACGATGGATAGCCAAACCCCGTCAATTGAAACCCATCCTGTATCTGGGAGGAGGAGTCTTGTTCGCCGGTTTGGTTTTTTCCTCTTTGCATGCCAAACCCCGGATAGTTGTCGAATCATTGGGTTATCTCAGCGGATTCATGAAACTCGATCCCCATAAAGACTATGCTGAGAAAATCTCCCTTCTGTTGAAAAACATCGCCGTTGATAGTTGGATTCTATTTTTAGCCGTTGCCGGATTACTGTTTTTCGCCTGGCTCTCCCGTAACTCCCAGAATGCGCGAAAATATATTCCAATACTTTTCCTTTTTTTATCCTTGGACTTACTGCGTTTACATTGGGATCACTTCTATCGTTTCCCCTCCGACTTTTACCGGGAACCCTCCCGGACCGAGGCTTTTTTTGATCTAGCTTCGCAAGACCTTTGGCGGGTGGGGCATTATCTGGAATACCCGGGTTTAGAATTCTGGCAAATGCACAATGGACCCCTTTCCCACCTGAACCTTTTCGAAAGGGAGAAGCTTTCCCTCAGTTACGGTATTCACGCCATTTTTGGTTTCGATCATTACAGTGCCCATCTTCCCTTTATCTGGAAGTGGAACGAGAATCCATCCCTGGCGGATAAAAGCGTCCGCTATTTTATGAGTAACAAGATTTTAAACCACCCTTTCCAAATGCTCGGCAGGATTGATTCCGTTTATGTCTATGAGATTGAAGGATGGCAGCCTCGTATGCAATTACAACGGGCGGCCCCTTTTTCGGGTCTAAACCAAAACTGCAGCGAAGGTTTTACACCCCATTCCGGAATCTGCCTACGTGAAGTAAGGGATGGGCATTGGGAGCTGCAGGGGTCTTTTCGAGCAGGCGATTCTCTCCTATTCCGCGAACGCTACCACCCGGAATGGCGCTATCGATCCCCCGGAAAAGATTGGGAAAAACCGCAACGTACGTCTCAAGACTTCATGGTAACCTCATTCCAGGAAGCAGTAGAAGTCCTGGAATGGCGTTTCATTCCTTATTCATTATACCGGAGTTTGGCTGCAATCTGTTTTTCAAGTCTCGTCCTATTTGGTATCCTGGGTCGAATCCGCAAAGGATAGGGAATCCGATGTAATTCCCATTATTTCGATATCTTCTTCCTGATTATTGCAGAATCCGGTGAAAGTGACCGGGCGATCCGGTTCAAAGTGACCGACAGCCACCCTTGTCATAGCCGGTCACCATGGACCGGATTTCAACCGATTAGAAGTTACTCATTGCCGGTCACTTTGGGTACGGATTTTGGG
>JBGTHM010000072.1:0-36661 GCA_041746255.1 Fibrobacteria bacterium
GAGATATTTATAATATTAACCGACAACCCATTTAAAAGTTTAAACAAGAGTGACCCATTTAAAAGTTTAAACACTCTCTGTACTATACCTTGGGCATGACAAGCAGCATTTTTACACTCACCCGAAGTTTCCATGCAATAAGCGGAACAAAAAGTGGAACCTGGAATTTATATTATGACCACTTCAACACCTTCAGGGTTTCCTGGCTTTCTGTACCGTCTTCAGCGGGGTTTTCCATGCGGTCAAGTACTTCACTGTTATTTATCTGTCTTTCCTTGACCGGCCTCTGCGCCCAGGACGATGACGGAAACGCCGTCATCCGTAATTCCGGTTATTTCATTTGGGATCTCGGGTACCTGAATGAGGCGGAAGCCGGTGTGGACGGATCCGTATATGAATCCGTTCCCTTTGGCCACCTGATGGGAGGATTGGTTTTAAACATACAACCCACCGACAAGCTGACGCTGACCATCAATCCGGAACTGAAAAACTACTTCCCCTTTCCGGTTCGACCGGGTCAGGCCGGAGGCGAATCCGCGTTCAAACCCAAATGGCTGATGTACATGGAAGAGGCGAAGGCCCACTGGAAATTGGACGATCCCGTAATGCCTAACTGGGATGTCGGCGCGGGCTACATGGTTTATAAAGAGAATCCAGATACCAAAATATTTGGTGATTACCTTTTCCGTTCATGGATATACCCGGGAATCCTCTTCACGAAATTCGACTACCCGCAGGCCCAGATTTTCGGAGTCCGCCTGGGAAACCGCTTGGGAGAAAGCTTCCGGCACAACGCGTTTTTGCTGAGCGAGATCAAGTACTATCCCTATTTCGACTTGTCCCTGGCCTATACCGCCGCCTATAGCGCGGGTAACCTATTCGAAATCGGAGCCGGCGTGAATTTTCGGTCCCTGGCGCCCATGCGCCCCAGCATGACCACTCCAAAAGGAAACGTGGGTAGCCACAGCAATGTGCACAAACTGGTTCCCTACCAGGAAAACACTCTTATCCTCGATGAAAATGGCGACCCGCTCCAAACCGTGAGCATACTTCCGGCGGGCCCCGACTCCACGGAAGTGGTCATCACCTATCCCGAATCGGTCGGTCTTCCTAATGAATCCTTCAAAGTGCAGGGCCAGGGTGTAGGGTGGTTCGGTGAGCAAAGCATTCAAGCCCTGGAAAACCCCAATACCGCGATGGTCTATCCTCAACTGAGCCCTACCTTCACGCCCTATTCCTTCGCCGGCACCATCCTTACTGGTCGAATAGCATTCAATACGCTGGGCTTTTTGGAGGAAACTCCACTGGGCCGCGATGCACTGAAGATTTATTTTGAGGTCGCTGTACTGGGATGGAAAAACTATCCGGGTTTCTATGAAAACCGTCGGGAGCGGACGCCCGTCATGGCCGGCATCAACCTTCCGACTTTCAATTTTCTGGATCACCTGACATTCGAAACCGAGTACTATCCTTCCAAAATATTCCCGTCAATGGGTTACCGCTCCTCTTATAACATTCCCCAGCCCGGCATTTACAAGTCAAACGGCAAATGGAACGATCCGGAGCGCGCTACTTTGGATGACTGGAAATGGGGAATTTCGGCCCGCAAATCATTCAACGGCTTTGCACTGGTGGGACAAGTCGGAACGGATCACACCAAGATGATGGATTACGGCGGTTTTGACTACGACAATAACCTGACCCGTCCCTCTCATTGGTACTTCCAGATGCGGTTTATCGGGGGAATTTTCTAGGGAAATGGTCAATAACTAGTCGCCATTTCAGGAGGGGATAACACCCTTGTGTCCAATGCGCATCGCTAGGTTCCTTCCAGTGGATAAGCGGATATCCCAAAAGGGGAAAGTGGTGAGCTGCGGCGGGCCGAGAACCCGCCACTTCATAATCAGCAATAAGTTTCCAAAGCTTTTTTGATTTCTGAACTAACATCCTCTACCGGGCGGCCGGCGATGTTGTGGCGCTCCAGCATGAAAACCACTTCTCCATCTTTCACCAAGGCGATTTGTGGGGAAGAGGGTTGGTATCCCACGAAATAGGAACGGGCGCGGGCGGTGGCTTCGGCGTCGTTGCCGGCGAAAGCGGTGATAGCCGCCTGTGGTTTTTTACCGGCGGTTTGCAAAGCCAAGGCTACCGAAGGGCGGGCATTGGCGGCAGCGCATCCACATACGGAATTGATGACGACCAGAGTGGCGTCTTTCGAATCGGCGAGGAATTTGTCCACTTCGGCTGCTGTCCGGGTTTCAACGATTCCCAGATCGGTCAGTTCCTGGCGCATCGGGGCAATCATGGTTTCATCGTACATCATGAGCAATTTCTCCTTGCAATACTCCCCACCTGGAAAAACAGACGGGGATTTAATTGTCGACTGGTTTAGTGGGTAATATAATAATTCGTTTCCCCGAAAAAGTGAGGATGGGGCAGGGGCGGGTTATTGCCTGGAATGACGGATTGCAAGCCCAGACTCCAATTCTGCGTACATCGTTTCAGATTCAAACGAGTGTAGAGACCGGGGTGCCCGGAAAAGGCGTGAATCCCTCCAGAACCTCAAAACAGCGGGCGATTTGCAGGTCTTTCTTTTGCTGCTTGCTTTTGGCTTCTACTTTCGGGAGCAGGCCGAAATTGAAGTTCATGGGTTGGAAATCGATATTGGGGTAGACCAAATGGTCGACCAAGGCCGCCACGCAACTTCCGCCCGGCCAGAGAAAGGCTTCATCCTCGCGTAAATGGGCGGCCAGCATGGATGCGGCGTAGATGCCGGTGCCCAGCGCTTCGGTGTAGCCTTCGGCTCCGGTTATTTGGCCGGCGCAGAAAATTCGAGTGCCTTTGAGGCGCAGGGTTTTGTCGAGTACGATGGGCGAGTCCAGAAAGGTATTCCGATGCATGGCTCCCAACCGGGCATAGACCGCATTGCGTAAGGCCGGGATGCGCGCGAAGATCTCTTTTTGTGTGCCCCATTTGAGCCGCGTTTGAAATCCCACCATATTGTATAGTGTCTTTTCCCGATTCTCGGCGCGTAATTGAACGACGGCGTGGGGATCCTGTCCGGTACGCGGATCACGTAAGCCCACGGGACGCATGGGACCGTAGCGCAGGGTATCCAGACCCCGGCGCGCCATTTCCTCGACGGGCAGGCAGCCCTCGAACAGCTCGCCTTTTTCGAAAGGCTTGGGCTCGACCCGGTCGGCCTTGCATAAGGCCTCTACGAAACCCTTATATTCCGTTTCGGTCAGGGGGCAATTGATGAAGTCGGATGAATCGCCTTTATCCCAGCGGTTTTTGGCATAGGCCAGTTCCATGTCGACGCTGTCGATTTCCACTACCGGGGCGATGGAATCGTAAAAGGAAAGCCGCTCCGAACCTATTAAAGTGAAAAGCGCTTTCGCAAGTTTGTCCGAGCAAAGCGGCCCGGCGGCCAACAGAGTAGGCTCGTGGGGATCGAGCGAAGTGATTTCTTCGCGATGGATGGTGATGCCGGGATGGTTTTGCATGGCTTGCGAAACCGCTTGCGCAAAGAGGTCGCGATCCACCGCCAGGCTTTCGCCTGCCTCGACGCGGGAGGCCTGCGCCAGGGGTAATAGCTTTGCCCCCAACAAGCGCAACTCTTCTTTGAAAAGTCCGTGAGCCGAGGTAAAGGCCGTGCCTTTGAAGGAGTTGGAACAAACCAATTCGGCCAGATTGCCAGTGCGATGCGCAGGAGTGGAAACCTGGGGGCGCATTTCCCACAGGTCGATGGAAAAACCCCGGTCGGCTAATTGCAGGGCGGCTTCGCAGCCCGATAGGCCGCCACCGATAATTTTGATTTTCACTTGGGACATATTAATGGGTTTTTCCGAATCCGTGCGCGCGGAAGCTTTGCTCCAAAGTACGCGCGGCCAGGTTCAAAATATCGTTTTCATCGGCGGGCAAACGGGGCAGAAAAGCCGTCGCATCGATGGTTTTGTCGCATTCCTCCGGGTCGAGTAAACCCAGCGACAGCAATTGCAAAAGTTGGCCATGGGCCGAAGGCCCTACGAAGTCGCTTTCCAAGGGATGAAGCAGGCGGAAGGCCGGAGGACGTTCGGAGATTTGGCGAAACCGGGTAAGCGCGTAACTACCCCAGGCCTCGGCCGTAGTTGAATTCATTCCCTCACTTGTGAGGCGGCTGATAAGATTTCGCCATCCCGGGGGAAGACCATTCGGCGGGCTATTCCGGCTCCAGGTTTGCATTTCCTTCATTAAGGCCGACAAAGCCTGCGGCGTAATGCCGGGGGAATCCGTCCCGGCGTTCAATGGCGGAAATGCCGGGTTCCGGTGAATACCAGGGCCACTTTCAGGCGATCGGCCGTGGCGATGACATCGGCGTCCTTAACCGAACCGCCGGGCTGCACGATATAACGGATACCGGCATCGTGAGCGGCGATGACATTATCGTCGAAGGGGAAGAACGCATCAGAGGCCAAAACGCATTCCGAAAAAACCTTGCGGGTAAACGCTTCGACTTCGACCCCCTGGGCCTCGGCCAGCCGTTTGGCGTTATCGCGCACCCGGGGTTGGCAAAGCCGGAGATTGGAATCGATGCGATTGGGCTGACCGGGTCCGATTCCCAATATCTGGAATTGACCGGGCTCGTATTCATGTCCAATGGTGATGGCATTGGATTTGACATGCTTGCATGCCTTCCACGTGAACATCGCCAACTCTTTTTTCGTTTCGGGTAGTTGTGCGCGCGTGGGCGACTCCCATTTTTCCAGTAATTGCACGTCGCGATCCTGCACCAGCATGCCGCCGAGAATATGTTTATACACCTTGCGGGGTTGACCCGGCGTCACCGCGTCCAAGTCGAGCAGACGCAAGTCCTTGCTTTTATGGCGCAGGTAATCGAGTGCCTCGGTGGTATAGCCCGGAGCGATGAGCACTTCCACGAAGCGACCCTTCAAGGCTTCGGCAGTGGCTAAATCCACTTCGCGGGAAAAGGCGATAACCGAACCGAAGGCCGAAACGGGATCGCCGTCCCAAGCGGCTTCCAAGGCTTTTGCCAGGGTTGACCCCGTCGCATAACCGCAAGGATTGGTATGCTTGATGATGGCCACTCCGGGGACGTCGCAAATTTCCCGGACCGCTTCCAGGGCGGCGTCGGCGTCGACCAGATTGTTGAAACTCAATTCTTTCCCATGCAACTGCCGGGCGGAACCGATATTGGCTTCCCCGCCGACCGAGGCTTCCCGATAGAATTCCGCCGTTTGATGGTTGTTCTCGCCATACCGGAGCGCGCGTCCCCGGGTAAACTCCAGGCGTAACTGCTTTTCGGGTTTGCCTTGCGGTGCCGCTTCTGCCGTCAGGTATTCCACTATGGCCGCATCGTAAGCGGCGGTATGCGCGAAGGCTTTTTTCGCCAATACCAGGCGCAAATCGGGATGGACTTCGCCTTCTTCGGTGATTTGCCGGGCCACCGTCGCATAATCGTCTGGGTCGCATATCGAGGTTACGAATTTGTGGTTTTTCGCGGAGGCCCGTAACATGCAGGGACCGCCGATATCGATATTTTCAATGGCTTCGGCGTGAGTCACGCCCTCGCGAGCCACTGTCTCCCGAAAGGGATACAGATTAACTACGACGATGTCAATGAAGCGTATGCCGTATTGATCGCGCAACTCCACATGTTTGGGATTGTCACGCACCGCGAGTATACCGCCATGCACTTTAGGGTGAAGGGTTTTGACCCGGCCATCCATGATTTCGGGGAATCCCGTATAATCGGAAATCGCCTCTGCGGAAACCCGGTTTTGCAAAAGGAACTTAAGCGTCCCGCCGGTGCTGAGAATTTTTACCCCCGCCGCGCTAAGGGCTTGCGCGAACTCCAACAATCCGGTTTTATCCGATACGCTTATTAATGCCGTCTTATCCACTAAATACCCTTCCCGTCAATTTACGATAGGCTTCCAAATATTTTTCCCGTGTGCCGGCGACCACTTGCGCCGGTAATTCCGGTCCGGGAGCGGTTTTATTCCAATCCAAACCGGCGAGATAGTCACGCACGAATTGTTTATCGAAACTGGGTTGATCCTGTCCCGGTTGGTAGGCATCCGCCGGCCAGAAGCGGGAAGAGTCCGGCGTCAAGACTTCATCGATTAATAGGATGTGGTCCTGGAATTTTCCGAATTCAAATTTGGTATCAGCCAGGATGATACCCCGCTCCGCTGCGTACTCGGAAGCGCGACGGTAAATATTCAGGCTGAACTTTTTCAGCTCCGCCGCTGCCGATGCGCCAATCATTTTTTCCATGGTGGCGAAATCGATATTCTCATCATGTCCCGTATCGTTTTTGGCAGCGGGCGTAAAAATCGGTTCAGGGAGCTTGTCCGACGGTTTTAGACCCTTGGGTAGGGAAATTCCGCAAATGGCGCCATCGCGCTGATAGTCCTTCCATCCTGAACCGGACAAATAGCCCCGAACCACGCATTCCACGTCGAAGCGTTCCGCTTTTTGGACCAGCATGGAACGCCGCGCCAAAGCTTCACCGTAGTGACGCAGTTCCGAGGGGTAGTCCTTGATATTAAACGCCAGAAGGTGGTTGGGGAACCCCAATAATTCGAACCAAAAGAGGGAAAGTTGCGTGAGTATGGCGCCTTTGTCGGGAATGGGAGTGGGTAAGACCACGTCGAAGGCTGAAATACGATCGGAGGCCACAATCAAAAGTTTATCGCCCAAATCGTAGACATCCCGCACTTTCCCCCGTCTAAAGAGGGGATATTCACGGATTTCGGGGGTTTCGCCACCCAATGAGTCCGATAAGGAGGAGGTTCGGCCGGTTTGGTTCACTGGTGGGTTATTCATGCGAGAATAATAGTGCGCTCTGCATGGGGGTGTCAAACCGGGCGGGAACCGTGGTCGGGATAGACCCCGATTTACGCGCTCCGAATTGGTAGTAGAGGTTCAAGGCGATTTTGAGTCCAGCCAGATTCCAGGAGGCCTTCCCGTTGGATGGGGTAGCGCTTTCACTATTTCGAGCAAGTTCCTCCCAGTTTGCTTCGGAAGAAAACCCGAGATTCTGGTACGAGATCGCGGCATTCCAAAAGAAGGATTTCGACGGGCTGTGTTGAAATCCGACCTGAAATTCATATCCCGTCCCACCCGGTTCAAACTCGGCCCTGACGCTACCATGATTGGTATAAAGTTCAGCCAGACCCAAGTCCCATAAATGCCAATATCCGACGTATAGACCCGGTTGCCCGGTAACCGAAAGAAAGGCGGCGGGAATGAGATACTTGGCGCCCATTCCCCCTAATAGAGCCTGAACAACGTAACGCTCCTCGCTTACCGGCCCCGGCACGCCCTCTAAACCGGGTGCTTGAAAGAGAGCCGATTGGCTGTACCATATGCCTTCCAGCTTCACGGAAACATCCAAGTGAGTAAGGATAGGATAGGCTGCCATCATGCCAAGGGGAAAAGCCATATGCACCGACTCGAATGGCTGCAAGGTACTGCCGCCGGGTTGTTGCAACATTCTCGCAAGCCTATTCTTTTCATCGAGATTGAAAAAGGTGGTGGCAGCGAATACCCCGACATAGGGAAGCCGGGCCGCCTTAATCTTTGGAGTCCCTGGATTCACCGGCATTTGCACCGAGTCCGGAGCCGTGCTCAGGGTGTCTTCGACCGGTTGCGCCCAACCCATGGCGCCAAGCATGGCACTCGCTATAGCCGTTGCCCGCAGGGCACCCCAAAGCCGGCTGACGCCGTCGACAAGAGTATCGAACCGATTATGCATTCGCGTCGTTTCGATAGAGCTTTTTCGCGGTGATATAGTCCCGTACCGAGGATGGCAATCCCGGACCGCTCCAATCACCGGTTTCCCGGAAACTCCGGCGTATAGCACTGGATCGTATCGGCAAAAGGGGAGCGGACAACATATGCACTCCGGCGGGTAGTTCTCCCACCTCTATTCCTTCGCAGGGATAAACGATGATTTCAGTTTCCGCGCGGATCTTGCGCCAATCCTTCCAGGTTTCGAATGTTACCCAGTTATCGGCGCCGATGAGCAGGAACCAATTCGGATGGTTAACCGGGTATTTTTTTAATTCTTCCAGGGAGCGGACGGTATAGGACGGCTGTGGTAATTGGAATTCGATAGGGGAGATTTCGAAATCCGCATCGTTTTGTAAAAGCAATTCCAACATTCGCACCCGATCCGGAAAGGCTGCGGATGGCTCGCTCTTATGCGGCGCCTGTGCGGCGGGTAGCCAGATTACCTTATCCAGGGAAAATTGCGCCTGAGCAATGCGAGCCAGTTGCAGATGCCCTTCGTGAACGGGGTCGAAGGAGCCGCCGAAAACACAAATCCGCATTTCAAAGCTTATCCTGATTCCCGGCCTTCTCGGCTTCTTCCTTACGATTACGGGTGTATTCCTGTTTTGCTGCTTCCAAATCTTTTTGCGCGTTGGCAATTCGGCCATCAGGGGAAGCGCCCTCATTCGCAGCAGTCAGTTCATTCAGGTAGGACTCGGCCGTTTCGAATTGTTTGAGGTCGATATAACATTCCACCAATTTGACGACGATTTCGGCGCGATCGACCAGATTGCCGTAATCCTTGAGGAGGCTCCTATAATAGATGGCGGCTGCCTGGGGCTCACCCATCCGTCTATAGAGTCGGGCTATTTGCATTTCCTTTGCCGCCAATTGTTCTTTGAGCCGCTTGATTTCGACGCGGGCATTATCGGCGAATTCGGAATCGGGGTAATCGCTGAGAAATCTTTCAAAGGTACGAATGGCGTCCAGCGTGGTCGTTTGATCCCGTTGCGGTATGCGTACCTGGTTGGCTAGAACTTCGGCCAAGCGATATCGGGCTTTTTCCCCGTATTGCCGTGAGTTGGGGAATTCCCGTAAGAAACCCCGAAATTGGGTCTCCGCACCCGGCCAGTCTTTGACTTGATAATAGGATTCGGACACTTGGTAAAGCGCGGCCTCCACGAAGGCCTGTCCCGGGCAATCCGTAACGATTTTATCCAAAGGCAAGCGTACCCTGTCATATCGGCCCTTTTCGAAATCCTCATTCAATTTGGCATACCGTTCCGTACAGGATTGTTCATGCGTCAGCTTGCTCCCTTTTGAACATCCGCCGAAAGCGATTGCAAGCAGACATGCGCCCGCGAGTATCCCGGTTTTTTTAATATCGAATCCCATGAAAATCCCTTCTTGATAAACTTCGTACGCCTCAGCGCAACTGGTCCAATTCTTCCTTCGCTTTATTCTTCAAGTCACTGTCCGGATAAAGCGAAATCAATTTCTGGAACTCCTCGGTGGCTCTACGCTTATCCCCAAGGCGCAGGTAGCTATACCCAAGCTTGAGTTGGGCATCATCGGCCTTCTCAGTACCCTCGAAAGTGAAAACCGTGCGGAAGCTCGCGATGGCCTTGGCGAAATTTCCCATGGCGAAATGGCATTCACCCACCCAATAATGGCTATCGTCCACATAATTCCCTTTCGGAAACTTCTGGATGATTTTCCCGAACGTATCGATGGACTGCACATATTGGCGGGCATAGTAATGGTCGAAGGCCCGCTTATAGAGATTCGCCTCTTCCGCATTGGAATGCGGCTTCGGGCCGGTTTTAGGGGGTGTCTGTTTGGGAACTGCGGGTTTTTCTGCTTCCACCGATTTTTCCGGCTGCTGCTGGACCGGATCCGGCTTCACGGCTTCGGCTTTGACAACCGGCGCCTCACCGCTTTTAGGTTTGAATGTTGCGACCGGGGTGGGAGGAGCTGCAGGTACCGCCTTTTGTTGGGCCAAAAGTTTCAATTCATTCTTCAGGCTTTCGACTTGCGCTTGCAAATTTTGCAACTCCGCAGAATGCGTGGGCGCCTGTTGCCCGGGCATCCCATCAAGGCGGGTTTCCACCACATTCACCTTGGCCTGCAGGGATTGGATGGCCGCCTTGTTTTCATTGGCCAGCTTTAAGGATTCGACGGCATCATCTTTGAGCCGTAAAACATCGATTTCGGGCAGGGTCGGATCACCGGGATTCGGCCTGGGTTTCGAAGCGCAGCCTATAAAGCCCAGGGAGAGGATAAATACCAGTCCGTAGACACTTACGATTTTGGATGCAATGGCCGGATTATCTATCATTTGCCTCGTTCTCTGCAACGCCTCCTCCCGGGCAGGTGTTTGCCCGAAGACCACCATTTTCACGGGAGTTCTCCGGAACCCATGCCAAATTACAAATTGCGCGTGATTTTTAATAGCTCAGAGCCTAAATCCCCGATTATCTCCGGCATACGGTGAAACACGCAGCTCCCTCACCGGGCGGTTGGCTTTACTCCAGGAGGTTTGAAAATCGGAGCTTTATCGGACCATGTCCACGATGCGGTCATTTTGGTATAGTCCCGTAGGGAGAAATGCCGTGATAGGGATGAATTCGAGATGATTTTGACCCGCTATGTGCTTAAGGAGCATATCGCTCCCTTTTTTTATGCCCTTTTCATCATAACCTTTTTGTTCATGGTGGATTTTCTGATCCGCATTCTCTCTTCTATCCTCTCCAAGGGTCTGGAGCTGTGGGTGGTACTGGAAATCATCGTTTTGAACATGGCATGGATGTTGGCGCTTTCCATACCCATGGCCGTTCTGGTCTCGACCCTCATGGCTTTTGGACGCTTGGCGGCCGATAATGAAATAACCGCCATGAAGGCCACCGGCATTCCACCGCTGAAAATCCTGTTTCCCGTCATGATCGTGGGAATGCTGCTTACCGGATTTCTCATTTATTTCAATAATTACATCCTGCCCGAAGCGAATCACCGCGCCGCCTCGCTCCGTACCGACATCGGCCGGAAAAAACCCACGGCCCTGATCTCTCCCCGTACCCTCATCAAGGATTTCGAGAATTATCAGTTGTGGATAGACCGTCTCAACCCGGAAAGCGGTCTCATGCGCGGAGTGCAGATTTATACCCTTGAGAACGGAAAGCCGCTCAAGTATACCTTCGCGGATTCGGCTACCATGGAATATGCCCGGGACGGCAAGGTTTTACTTGTGCATCTGCATCAAGGCGAAAACCATGTGCTGGACCATCAAAACCGCGACCAGTACGTACGTATCCGTTTTCGCAGTCAAACCGTCTCCATCGATAATGTCGACGCCGCGCTGGAACGGCATGAGAGAAGTTACCGATCCGATAGGGAAATGTCCATCCAGGATATGCATCGGATAGTCCAAGGAAGTCGGGCGCGATCGGAGGAATTGCGCAAAGAGTACTCAGCAAAAATTTTCGACGAAATGGGTATGCTCTCCACGGTGCTGGAGGCGGACAGTATCAGGGAAGTTCCACCGCGTCTGGTTCAGTTAAAGTGGTGGGAAAGCAATCCCATACCCTCTCCCACATTGGCCTTGGCGGTCAAACAGGAGAAGGATAAGCTGTATCTCATTGAGCGCTTTGAAAGACGGATCGAAAATGAGAATCTCGAAATCGCGAAATTCATGGTGGAAATCCATAAAAAGTTTTCCATTCCCTTCGCCTGCCTCATCTTCATCATGATTGGGGCTCCCTTGGGCGTCATGGCCAGGCGTGGCGGTATCGGCACCGGTTCCGTATACAGCCTTATCGTCTTCGTCATCTATTGGATGGGCTTAATCCGCGGCGAGGTTCTCGCGGACGGTCTAACCCTCAAACCTTGGGTGGCCATGTGGGGCCCCAATCTGTTGGTGGGCTGTATCGGTATTTTCTTGTTGTGGCGTATGACCCGGGAAAACTATCTGGCCCCCGGCATTCCCATTCCCTGGCTGAGGAAACGACTCGCTAGCCGCAAAGCGAATGACCCGTCCCAATCGACATCGGCGGCCTCGTGAAGATTTACCTGCGCTACATCAGCCGGCGCTTTCTTGGCCTTTTCTCCCTGTGCCTGTTTTCCATCTCTACGGTATTCGTAATCATCGACGGCGTGGGCAACAGTAAAATCTGGATCGACCGCAAGCCGGTGGAAATGTACACCTATTATCTCAATTATATTCCCAACATCATTTACCTCATTTGTCCCGTCGCGCTGTTGCTGGCGGCGGTGTTTTCCGTGGGATCGTTGGCCAAGCATCTGGAGTTGACCGCGTTGAAATCTTCCGGAATTTCCACGGGAAGAGCTTTGTTCCCCTTGCTGGTTTTCGGGGCCTTAATCAGTGTGGCCATGTTCATCATGGGTGAAACCGTGATGCCGGATGCGAATCATGCCCGCTTCGCGATTAACGAGCCCAAATCCCCCGAGTCCAAGGAAAGCGGAGACCCGCTCGAGCGCTTCAACTATATCTATACCAGTTCCGATCGGGATATCTATTACTTCGAATACTATTCGGGCCGCCGCCAATCGGGGCAAGGGGTGACGGTTTTGGTTCACCGCGAAGGAAAATTACACCAGCGCATAGACGCAGCCAGTCTGGACTGGGCGGGAGGCTGGAATTTAAAGGACGGCGCCGTGCGAACCTTTTCCGATTCGGGTCTGGTAACGGAAAAATTTACGGAGTATCCGCTTATCACCTTTCGGGACCAGCCCCATGAGCTTTTGGACACACGAGTCCATCCCGAGGAAATGGACTTGAAGGAAATCGCCCGGCGAATCGCCATTTTGGAACGTACGGGTGAACAAACCAGTTTTTTATCCACGCAATGGCATTTCCGCTTTTCCGCTGCGTTGGTTAACTTTTTGATGGTGCTCATCGGCGTTTCCATGTCAGCGAATGCAATTAAAACCGGCTTGGCCCGGAATTTCGGAATTGCCTTAATGATTACGTTTCTCTACTACGTCGTCCTCAGACTCGGGCTGATTCTGGGCGAGAACGCCACCGTGCCTCCCGCTCTGGGCGCTTGGATGGGAAATATCCTTTTCGCCCCACTGGGGCTGCTGCTTTACTGGAGGGCCGCTCGATCGTGATTCCCATCCTGTTTGTGGGCGCCGGACTCCTACTGGGCGCATCCATGGGACCCTGGAACGGTTATTACACCTTTTCCGCCGGGGTATTGCTGCTGGGCACGGCGATTTTTGCGCGTAGCAGAAAGGGTGCGCCGGCCGCTACGATTCACGAGGAACCCGTTAAATACCAAACCCGTTTTTTCCGCTCGGGAGAATTGCAACAGGAATCCTCCCCAACCCAGGATAACACGGGAGCTATTGTTAGACGCAGCGAGCTCGAAGCGATGGAAGAGCAACTGGACGACGCCTTGCTAGACCTGTTGGCCATTCTCAAGGAGGGTTTGGGCGGCGTACATACGGCTGGATTGTTCCTCCCGGCGCGCAAGGGTGGGTTTTATTTGCGAGTGTGGATGACGGATGCCGCTTCCATTCTGCCGGGCGCCTCCATCGAACCCGGGCAAGGCTTGATAGGACAAGTGGTAAAACCCGAGGGCAAGCGAATCCTGGAGGGGGATATCGTAACGGATTCCCGCCGTTTGCACTATTACTCCGATAACGAAGGCGTAAAATCCGTAGCTGCCGTGCCCATCACGGTCAAGGGGCTGTGCCGAGGAGTAGTGCTGGTGGATAGCCTGAAGGAAAACGCTTATGACGGTGCGGTCATTGAAAAATTGGAAACCTGTGCCCGCATAGCCGGTGGACTGCTTTATTACGCCTACCTCTCCTTCGAACAGAATTACCGCAACAATCAATTGATGGCCCTCAACGATTATCAGCGCAAATTTTTGGAAAACATGTCCGAAGAGAACATCCTTATCCATGTGCGCGATTATATGGAGAAAACCCTGGAGGGAAACCGCTTCACTATCGTTTCGCGAAACCCGGAGAACCCGCACACGGCCAACGTGGTCAGTTGCAGTGGTAACGGATCTGAAGGTTTTCAAAATTTCGAATTCGAATTGGCGGAAAAGGGCTTACTATCGCTGGTATTCGAAAAAGAGCAAGTTCTCAATCGCGTCTTCCCGTCCGAATCGCCTTATATCGCACGCATGAGTCCACGTGAGCCGGCGGGAGAAGAGTTCCATTCCCTGCTGGCCGTACCGGTGCAAACCGACGAAGGCGTACAAACCGCCCTTATGGTGGAATCGACCCGTGCCCGCGATTACAGCGAACATCAAATGCGCCTGTTGCTCACCATCGCCCGGGCCGCAGGGTTCGCCTTGTCACGCGCGCGTCTCTACCAGGAGAAGGCGCGGCTAGCTTCCCACGACGGCCTGACCGGATTGCAGAATCATCGCGCCTTCCAGGAACAATTCGACAGCGAATTGATGCGGGCTCAGCGCTATAATTACAACCTCGCGGTCCTCATGGTCGACATAGATTTTTTCAAGAAGGTCAATGATGAGTATGGGCATCCGGTAGGGGACAAGGTGCTCAAAGAGGTGGCATTGCTCCTGTCGCAGGCAGTGCGCGCCGGAAGCGACCTGGTGGCGCGTTACGGTGGGGAGGAGTTCATCATTGCCTTGATAGAATCGGATCGGAATTCCTCCTGGGAAACCGCCGAGCGCATCCGTGAAAGCGTGGCGGCCAAGTCCTTCGAAGCCGGTCCAGGCCGGAATTTTTCGGTAACCCTCAGCATCGGCGCGGCTTTGTACCCCGAAGATTCGCGCAAGGGCGCCGACTTATTGATCAAAGCGGACAAAGCCTTATACGGCGCCAAAGAATCGGGAAGAAACCGCACGCTGTTTTATAATTAAGCGATTTTATTCCATCGGCATCGGAGACGTTGGAGTAGGGAAAGGAAACGCGGCATGTTTACCCTATGGGATTGGTCGGTTGTGGGAATTTATTTCGCCGCCATGGCCTGGATAGGCTGGTTTTTCTCCCGCAGGAACCACAATATTTCCGACTTCATGTTCGGTGGAGGCCACATGCCGTGGCTGGCCGTAGGCATTTCCCTTATCGCGACTTCGGTCAGCGCCACCACCTTTCTCGGAAATCCGGCCGATACCTTCGGCCGCGACATGTCATTATTAATGCTCAATTTTGGGTCGGTTTTTGCCATCATCATCATCGGCTGGGTATTCATCCCCCGTTTCAAAAATGCCGGTATCCGTTCCGCCTACGAACTTCTTGAAGTGCGTTTTTCCCGACCGGTGCGAATTCTGGCGGCCTCCTTCTATTGCATGCACTTGGTGCTGCGATCCGGAATCCTTATCTATGGCCCTGCCCTGGTATTGCAAAAAATGACGGGTGCTCCTTTACCGCTTTCCATCTGCCTTATGTCCCTGATGGCCATGGCGTATACCTATTACGGAGGCATCAAGGCCGTGACCTGGACGGACGTGGTGCAATTCCTCATCTTTTTCACCAGTGGAATCCTAGCCTTGGGAGTGATTGTGAACGCGGTCGGCTCCTTTTCGGAAACCTGGGAATTGGCCGCCCAGGCGGGTAAGACCCGCTGGTTCGACTGGGATTTTGACCCCAAGGAAGCCCGGAATTTCTGGTCCGCCGGAATCGCCTATATCGTTTTTGAAACCGCCATCCGGGGCTGTGATCAACAATTCGTACAGCGTTACCTTTCTTGCAAAAACATTAAAGAAGCCAATTATTCATCCATAAGCTCGGTGTTTCTGGGCGTTTGCGTTGGGTTGCTGTTTTTCACCTTGGGAGCATTTCTTTTCGTCTATTATCGGGTACGCATGGTGGAAATGCTTCCGGCGGGCATGAATGTCAACGAGGTTTTCCCCCATTTCATCCTGCACGCCATGCCAATTGGATTCAAGGGATTGCTGGTCGCAGCGATCCTAGCCGCCGCCATGAGTTCGATTAGTTCAGCTTATGCCGCGCTTTCGAATACCACGGTGGTGGATTTTCTTCACAAAGCCTCTACCTTGGGAGAAGCGTCGCATTTACGCCAGGCGCGCAAATGGGTATTGATATGGGGGCTTATCGCCACTCTCGCGGCGTTCTTATCCATGTTGGGAAATGTCTCCCTTCTGACCAAGGCGCTTTTCTTTACCTCTCTGTTTATCGGTCCCTTATTGGGCCTTTTTCTCCTTGCCTTCTACCGCCCAACTACAAAACCCGTCGCGGTTTTCGTCGGAGCCCTGTGCGGTATGCTTTCCCTGTTGCCTTTTTCCAATATTCCCATCTTGCCGCCTGGAGTCTGGACTCCCATATATGCATTATCCTGGCCCTGGAACCCCCTGGTTTCTCTTACCGCCACGCTGGCTTTGGCCTGCACGCTGGATTGGTTAATCCCTCAGAAACCGGAAAGGACAAATGATGTTGCATCCTCCCGACGATAATTTTTTCATGCAACAGGCCTTACGCGAGGCGCAAAACGCCTTTCAGGCGAACGAAGTTCCCATAGGCTGCGTCATCGTACGGGAAGGCAAGGTAATCGGCAGGGGATCCAACCGTATGGAAACATTGAAAGACCCCACCGCCCATGCCGAAATCCTGGCGATTGGAGCAGCCTGCAATTCCGTGGAAAATTGGAGATTGGACGGCTGTACCTTGTATTGTACCTTGGAACCCTGTCCCATGTGCGCAGGAGCCATCCTGAACGGCCGTATTTCCCGGGTGGTATACGGAGCAAAAGATAAACGCCTCGGTGCCTTGGGGTCGGTTTGTAATTTGCTTAACCCCAATGCCTTAGGCCGACAGATTGAAACCGTGGGAGAGGTGCTTTCCGAAGAATGCCTGTCTATCATTCAAGCATTCTTCCACGAAGTGCGGGCGAAAAAGAAAAATAATTTTTAGCGTTTTTGTAAGAAGTACGCTGAAAGAAGAAACTATATTCTTCTTGTTTTTCCAGGTATTCTATTTCCACCCATGAATACGGAAGCTCCGCACCCATGTCCATAGAATATTTGCGCATCGCCGTAATCGATGATATTCCTGAAGACAGGCGACTCATCATCGATTTTTTGCAAACAACCGACTCACATACGGTCTTTTTCGAGGGTGCCTCCGTTGAACATGCGCTTGCCTTGCGTATATTACCCGATGGACGGCCACCCGATGCCATGATTCTTGATTTTCACCTGGTGGGCGGAACGGGGCTTGAAGTACTACGCGAATTGGCGCTTGAAACGGGAACGCTTCCTTTCCCGGTAATTTTGATTACAGCTGACAGCGAAAAAAATCCCGATTCGGCGCTAAAAATGGGCGCGCACGATTTCATCCGGAAATCTGAATTGACTCCCGCCGTTTTGGGTCGTGTACTTCGCAATTCCGTGACCCGGTTTAGACTTGAAGAGGATGCCAGGAGAAACGACCTCCGTTTACGCTCGGTTTTATCGGATGCGCCCATCCCCATCATGGTACATGCGGCCGACGGACGGGTGATCGAATTAAGCCAGACTTTCACCGCCATCACAGGATATACGCGAGAGGATATCCCCACGCATCGAGACTGGATGGAAAAGGCTTTCGGCATTGAATCCCAATCGGTTACCCAGCGGTCGCTAGACGGAAACATACCGGCTCTGGGAACGAATTATCGGCGGGAAACGACGATTCGCACCAAATTCGGAGCAGAACGTTGTTGGCTGTATTTTGAATCCAATCCTCGCGCGCTTTCCGATGGATCCGATACCCTGATTAGCATGGCATTGGATATAACTGATCGGAGAGAAGCAGAACATAATTTACGAAACCGGGTGCAAAGCCTGGAACTTTTGAACGCTCTTAGTAACGATGTCGCTCGCGCCAAGGCGCTCCCGGAAATCTATGAAGCGGCTATGCGTGTAGTTACCGAAGCCGCCGGTGCGGACAGAGCGGCACTGCTGCTGTTCGACTCCTCCGGAGTGATGCGGTTCGAAGCTTCCAAAGGATTATCCGAAAATTACCTCCGTACCATCGAAGGGCATAGTCCCTGGAACCTGGATCAACAAAGGGCACGGCCGATTCTCATTGAAGATATTTTCCAAGACGCCTCCATGAATGATTTTCAGGCTGTATTCGCTGAAGAAGGTATCCGCGCTTTGGCATTCATTCCCTTGATCTATGAAGACCGGTTATTGGGAAAATTCATGCTCTATTTCAACACTCCCCATCGGATCTCCGAAGAAGCGCTGAAACTCGTCCAAACCGCAGCGAACCAGGTGGCGGTAGCCATAGAAAGAAAGCTCTCCGAACAGGCGCTCAAACGCAGCGAAGCCCGCTATCGTGATTTGGTTGAGTCGCTAGACGGTGTGGTTTTCGAGAAAAACCTGCATAACCCTGCATTCACTTTTTTGAGTCCGAGGGTTGAGACAATCTTGGGATACCCCTCTTCCACTCTCCGTGAAAGCCCGGAGCTATGGTTCAACCGGCTAGTCTATGTGGAAGACCGGAACAAACTCGAGAATCTTTACCAGCGCTGCTCGGAAAATCTTTTCGGGTATGAAGTCGAGTTTCGGGTGTTCCACAACAAAGGTCACATGCTCTGGCTTCGTGAAATCGGATCACCGGTTTTGGATGAGGAAGGATGCTTCGCTGGTTTTCGCGGAATAATGCTGGATATCACCCGCCATAAGGAAGCCCAGGAATCCCTTAAGCAAAGCGAAGAGCGCCTGCGTCAGGTCGTCCTGGGTTCGCCGAATCCCATGGTCGTTTACGCGGAGGATGGAGAAATACTCCATATGAGCCGAACTTGGAGCGGGTTTACCGGATACCATTTACACGAGATGCCCACAAAACAAGCTTGGTTGCAATTAGGCTTTGGTGACCGCTGGGCCCATCGCTGGGATTCCATACAAAAGGCTTTCGCAAATACGGTAGATAGCGAAGGCAAGGAAGAAGAAATTCAAACCCGGTCGGGGGAAATCCGGAATTGGGTGATTTCCGAGGTTCCCTTGGGCAAACTTCCCGATGGAAGGCGTATTCGCGCGTCGGCCGCCATGGACATCACGGAGCGTAAAAAATATGAGGCCAAACTCGAATCCATTTTGTACCGGCTTCAGGAAACCCATGCCTTGCTCGATACTTTGTTTGAAAACGCGCCCGTGGGTTTGGGGTTTTGGGATTCACAAGTACGTTTCGCAAGAGTCAATCAGGCGCTCTCCGAAATAACGGGTTTGCCGGCCACGTCTCACTTGGGCAGAACCGTAGCCGAATTGTTTCCCAATCTCGATTCACAAATCCACAGCAACCTGCAAAGGGTGCTGGAAACGGGATCGGCCATTGTCGCTCGCGAAGTTTTGGGCGAAACGCCGGCTGCACCCGGATTGATGCGCTATTTTCTCATGAGTTTTTATCCCGTCCGCCTGAAAGGCCGAATCGCCGGAGTCGGTGCGGTATGCGAGGACATCACCGAGCGCCGGGGGACGGAAATCGCCCTTCAGGAAAGCGAGGAAAAACTTAGGCACTCCCAGAAAATGGAAGCCATCGGACGCCTGGCCGGAGGTGTCGCCCACGATTTCAACAACCTCTTGACGGCCATTAACGGTTATAGCGAACTCGGTCTGGCATTGATTGAAAAAAACCATCCGGTACGGGAAAATTTGGAGGAAATCCACCGGGCTGGCGAAAGAGCGGCTTCGCTCACAAGGCAATTGCTGGCCTATAGCCGGAAACAGCTGTTGACTCCCCGGATTCTCGATCTCAACCTCGTGCTATCCGGGATGGAAGGTATGCTGCGTCGGTTAATAGGCGAACACCTTAACCTCCAAATGCATCTATCTCCCCATTTAGGATCGGTTAAGGCCGATCCCGCCCAAATCGAACAGATTGTGCTTAATTTGGCCATCAATGCCCGCGATGCCATGCCCATGGGTGGTGAACTTCACATTGAAACCGCGGAAGCGGATTTGGATGAGGTTTACAGCCACTATCTGCTCGCAGTACAACCCGGCAAGCATGCCAGAATAAGCGTATCCGATACGGGTATGGGAATGAGTCCGGAGGTAAGGCAACGCATTTTCGATCCCTTTTTCACCACCAAAGAGCAGGGGAAAGGAACCGGCTTGGGACTCTCGAGCGTCTACGGGAGCGTAGAACAAAGTGGAGGGAATATCTCGGTGGAGAGCCGGGAGGGTGAGGGCACACGCTTCGATATTTTTTTCCCCATAGCGGAACCCGAAGAAAATTTGGGTCGGTCAACCGCTTTCTTACCACTCTCGTTTTTTCAATCCGGCCAGGGAAAAATTCTGCTCGTCGAAGACGAAGATGCCGTCCGAAGTTTTATCCTCAAGGTTTTGGAACTCAAAGGCTATACCGTTATCCAGGCATCCAATGCCGGTCACGCCCTCGAAATAGCCGGGGGAAAGCCAATCGATTTACTTTTAACTGACGTTGTCATGCCCGGCATGAATGTCCCGACTTTGGCAAAAAGGTTGTTGATGGACAGGCCGGGGCTAAAGGTTATTTACATGTCCGGTTACACCAGCGACATCACCCTTACCCACGGACTTCATGCGGACGAGGCTGAATTCCTGCAAAAACCCTTCAATCAGTCGCAATTATTGCAAAAAGTGCAGGCGGTGTTGCTTGACGCGGTGGATAAACCTGAGGTAAGGAACCTAAACTAGGTTTGAGTGCCAGGAGTCCGATTGTTATATTAAACAAGCTCATCCCGCGAGGCATAGTCCTCACGCAATGGACGAGAGCCGAATTCCGCCAGGACGAAAGTAGCAACGGTAGGCATCGAATTCATGTGCCGTGTCAAAGTCTATCACCGAGCGGGGTGAGTCCCGCTATTATCCACCACACCATCTAGTCGATCCCTCCCCTTGAGTCATTATTGGGGTTGATTTCCCCCATAATTTCCGCTTGGCTCTTCCGACTTGCCATTGATGGGAAGCCGAATCGCAAATGGATGACATTTGTCCTTGCTTTCCTATTCAGGGTTACCCTATGCTATGGGTGTTTCCATAAAGAGTGGGCAGATGTACAATCGAAATACTCATCGAAGAACCCTCCTTCCCCAAAACCTGTTCCTCCTCTTTTTCCTCTTCTTAAGTTTTCCCCAAACCCTTTTGGCGCATATCCAGGAGGGGCAGGGTAGCGCCCTTCAGCTTTACAGTAATCGTATTACCGGACTCAAGCCCGTAATCGACGGTTCCATTCTAAGCCGTAATGGAGACCCCTCCTCCAAAGACTCACCCGCAGAATGGAAAGAGGCCTATACCCGGCAAATCACCCTCAGCGATGGAAATATCGCCACTCTGTTCCTTATGAACGACGATGACACCCTATATGTCGCCGCCATCTACGAGCACAACAATAACGGTGATGGAACAGGCGTCAGGCTCTACTTCGACGAAGGCCCCGGCGGCGGCCCCCATGACAATTTGCTCACCTCCGGTGCTACCCGCAACGAGGCTGGTTTTGCCATCATCCGCAACGGCGGCACGGCGGAATTGAGCGACGTTTCATGGAACGGAAGTGCCTGGGCATCCGATGGGGATGGCCAAAAAGATTTTCGCGGGGCGAGGCATTTCTTCAATGATGCCATCAAAGTTCATATGCAGGAATTCGCAATACCTCTGAAAAATCCCAAGCCGAAGGATGCGAACAACTCCGATTTGAAAATTTCCCTGGAGGATGAATTGGGATTTTACATCCAGGTGGAAAAACGGGGTGCCGGAGCCGGTACCTTTCATTGGACGGAAACCAATGGAAACGTAAACGATGCTGGAACCGGCGTCGGTTGGGCTGATCTCCGCCTCAACATCAAGCAAAGCTTCAGTACCTTTTACGCGACCCTGAACGCCAATGGCAATCCCACCATAAATGGTGACCTTTCGGACGATGCCTGGCGGGGAAGTTACCGTCGCAACATTGTACTTACGAATTTCAAAGGCGCGGCCATTCCGGCGGTGTTTCGTGCTGTGCAGGACCACGGTACCGGAATAGTCTATGTGGGATTGGAAATCCAACATGCCGACGCGGATGCGGTCGATTACGCGCAAGTCTATCTGGAGGCGGACGCGACCAATGCAGTAACGAATGCGCGAAATTACCTGCTGGAAAGCGGGCACGAAGACGCCACCCGCGCCACGGGTGCCGCCATGACGGATATGTATTGGAACGGAACTGCCTGGACAGCGGATACGGAAGGCGCCGATACCCATGCCGCTTTCGGAACCCATGCCTCGGGTCGCTATCAATATGAATTTGCCATCCCCTACCGTGATGCCGTGGCAGGCCAGGATATCAATGTACCGGATAAGGCCGCCCCCGGGCTTTTCATCCGTTTTCATGACAATTCAAGGCCCGCAGGCGAAAGAGACTTTTATTGGGAATACAGCGCCAACGTCGATGCGATCAACGTCGATCCCAATACCACGACCCGCTTAGCCGGTGGATGGTCCTTGTTCCAGTTCGGCGCACCTTATACCCAGGTGGTTTTCCCCGCTGATGGCTCCAAAGTGGAAGGGGTTGTCCATGTTCGCATTGTCGCGCGTGATATTGTTCCCAATGGCATTGATTCGACCTATTTCTATCTCAATTCAAACCCAGGAACCACCTATCCCTTGATCCGCATTGCCGACCAGGATGAATACGCGGGCCAAATCGATGTGTCGGCGCTTGCCGATGGCCCGGATAGTCTCGTCATCCATGTTGTGAACAACGACGGTATCGCTTTGGACAGGCTGGTTTATATCGATATCGACAATATTGGAGGCGCGGTGGAAGTACCGGTGGTCGCCCTGACATCACCTACCGCAGGTTCACAGGTTTCCGGAAATATAGCGGTTACCTTCGGAGTCACTTCCAGTACGGCCACAACCCGCGCGGTTTCCATCGACGGTGGGGCCTATTCCGACCTTTCGCCAACCAGCGCCAGCACTTTTAATTGGAATACCGCCTCCCTGGCCGACGGCAGCCATACCCTGCAATTCCGGGCTATCAATACCGACGGCATCAGCGGAACCTCCCACGTCATCACCTTCATCGTAAACAACAGTCCCACCGTCACCCTGAACGCACCCGCAGGGGGAAGCACCCTCTCCGGGAATAGTACGATCACCTATGCCACCGTTGCCGTGGCGCCCGCCTCCGTGGCCTCCGAATCTCTTTTCGTGGACGGCAAGGTACATTCCCTTCTCAGTCCCAGCGGAACCGATACCTTCAATTCCACCTCCCTGGTCGATGGCGAACACTCCCTGCAAATCAAAGCCACCGACAGCAACGGCAAGGTGGGCTGGTCCCAGTTGGTGCACGTACTGGTGCGCAATGCCCCTTCGATTGTTCTGGACAGCGCTTTGGCCGATATGACCGCATCGGGACGGCTGGCCATCCGTTTTGCGACCCAGGTTGTAGCTCCGGCCACGGTGCAAAAAACCGAGATAGCCTTGAACGGAGGAGCTTTCCGGGCCACCTCAACCGATTCCAGCGATACCCTCGATACCCGCGCTTTAAGCGATGGGTCACACCTGATACAAGTGAGAGTAACCGACAGCGAAGGTAAAACAGGGTTATCGCAAATCATCAAATTCAATCTTAAAAATAGTCCCACGGTTCGCATCGAAAACCCGTCGGTGGATGCAGTTGTGCGCGGTGTGGTAAGGGTGGATTTCACGGCTGAGGCCGTAGCCCCCGACAGCATCGTTTCCACGCAAATATCCGTGGGGGGAGGAGATTGGATACCCACCTCCTCCGCCTCGCACCATGAATTGGACACGCGAAATTTCCAGGACGGCGATTTGCTTCTTGCCTTCAAGACTATCGATGCAAGCGGCAAAGAGGATACGTCCATGATAAGGGAAATTTTGGTGGATAATTCGCCACCGGCCGTCAGTTCCCTCCACATCGCCTACGCCGAAGGGGCCGCCGGTAAAATGGGGGATAAAATCGTAATCTCGGCCCAAGCCCTGGATTTCATTGCCGGGATGGACCCGGATTCAGGACTCGTACTTTTTTCCACGGGCGGACTGACGCAAGCCGTTACGATTTTGCATGACGATGGCGAGAACGGAGACGTCGTGCAGGGTGATAATGTTTTCAGCGCGGAATTGACCATCGATACCGATACCAGCGGTTCCTTGACTTTTTCGTTACGCGGTCGCGATGCCGTCGGTAACGACACGCTACTCCAAAGCGCTTTGGTGTTGGACAACCGTGCGCCGGAAATTTCCATCACCGTGGAACCCGCTCCGGAAACGATTGGGGTGGACGGGAAAACCCGGGTTTATGTTCCCCGGATCAGCATCAAGGGTTCTTTTTGGGATGAAGGCGGTTCCGGGGTGGCGGCAGCCATCTTGAGTACGGTAAATGACAGTGGGTTGCATATCAACAACAGCCCCCTCGCCATTCCCGTTTCCAGCGGTAACTTCAGCCGGGTTTTACACTTGGTTCCGGGCGTAAACACCATTCGACTACAGGTATGGGACCATGCCGGGAACCAAGGCGTAGCAACCGAGATAATCGAATATGTTGTCCCCAAAGTAACCCAGGTGGTGACTTCTAAAGGGGGTAGGGTGGAGAATCGGAATGGAAGTGCCGTAAATATTCCGGTCAACGCCCTTTACCAATCCGCGGAAATATCCATATGGCCAACATCACCTTTGGAACAGCCCAAACCTTTGGACGCCAAAATACGACTTTTGGGGGTTCCCCATGAATTCGGTCCCGATGGAACCGTATTCCGGCAACCCGTCACTCTCACCTTGACTTATACCGAAGCGGATCTGGATACCAATCAGAACGGAAGAGCCGATTTCAACCCGGATAAATTCTCCATCGTTTTCTGGAACGGTAATACCTGGGTAAGCGCCGGTGATGCCCGCGTGGACAAAGAAAAGCGAACCGTCAGTGTGAATGTCAACCATTTCACCCTTTTCGATATCGCGCAAGACGACAATGCTCCTCCGGCAAAGTTGGTGACTTATTGGAATCGGAACCCGATTGTGGGTCGCTCGGAATTCATCTACAAGGTGCCCAAGCCGGGTAAGGTTTCCCTGCAGATTTTGGATATGGCAGGCGACATGGTGCATAATCTGATTCATCCGAACACCCCGGTGCAAAACCTAGGCAGCGTCCAATGGGATGGAGCCAATGTATCGGGTCGCTTCGCGGGCGCCGGGCTTTACATCTATGTGTTCCGCTATGAATCCGATGACGGCGGCACCCGGGAAATCATCCGGAAGCCTATCGGGTTGACGCGCAATTGAGACGGGGTAGGTAAATGACGAAAAACAGCACTCCCACAATCGAGAAACTCGGCATGAAAACGGTCATGCGGTCGGTTATACCGTCGCGTCGTCTGTTGTGGTCCATGCTTATAGTAGCCCTTGGCTTGGGTCCGATTTTCGCACAGCCACCCACCATTCAAATCATTTTCCCTCAGCCCGGCTCCTCGGTAGAAGGTTTGGTCAATTTACGCGTCCATGCTGAGGATGGAGATGGTGACGGCATCAACGGCATCGATTCGGTTCTTTTCATCCATACCCGGGCACCCGGCGATACCATACGCATGGAACGGGTCGGCACCACGGGGGAATGGTCCGGCGCCTGGTACGCCGGTGGATTCGCGAATGGAACGGACAACGCTATTTTCCGGGCCTATGACAATGACAATACTTCCACCGATAGCGTCCTCTCCTTGACTATAGCCAACGGCACGGGGGCGGTACAAATACCCGTGATCGCCTTGACCTCGCCCGCAGCGGGCTCGCAGGTTTCCGGTACGGCGGCGGTGGTTTTCGCCGTAACTTCCAACACGGCCACCACCCATGCGGTTTCCATCGATGGCGGAGCCTATGCCGACCTCTCGCCAACCAACGCCACCACCTATAACTGGAATACCGCTTCACTGATCGATGGAAGCCATACGCTGCAATTCCGGGCCATCAATACCGGCGGCACCAGTGGAACTTCCCAAGTCATCACTTTCATCGTAAACAACACTCCCACCGTCACCCTTAACGCGCCCGAAGGCGGAACTCTTATATCCGGAAACAGGACGCTCACCTATAGCTCCGTCGCCGCGGCCCCGGCCACCATCGCCTCCGAATCGCTCTATGTAGATGGTAAAGTCCTGACGCTGCTCAGCCCCAGCGGAACCGATACCTTCAATACCACCTCCCTGGTCGATGGCGAGCACTCCCTGCAAATCAAAGCTACCGACAGCAACGGCAAGATTGGCTGGTCCAAATTGATAAACGTGTTGGTGAGGAACAACCCGACCATTGTTTTGGATAGTGGTTTGGCCGACTCTACCGTATCGGGACGCCTGGTCATTTCCTTCGACGCCCAAGCAGTGGGTCCGGCCACGGTGCAAAGCACTGAATTGGCGTTGAACGGCGGACCCTTCCGGGCTACCGCCACCGATTCCAGCGATACCCTCGACACCCGGTCGTTAAGCGATGGCTCCCACCTGATACAGGTGAGAGTAACCGACAGCGAGGGTAAAACAGGGTTATCGCAAATCATCAAATTCAATCTCGAAAATGCTCCCTCGGTTCGCATCGATTACCCGACCGTGGATGCTGTAGTGCGTGGAGTGCTGGTGGTGGAATTCACGGCAGAGGCCGTCGCCCCCGACAGCATCGTATCCACGCAGATTTCCATAGGGGGAGGAGAATGGATACCCACTGCTTCCGCCTCGCAGCATGTTTTGGACACGCGGAATTTTAAGGACGGTGATTTAAGGATTCAAGTGCGCGCCACCGATGCCGCCGGCAAATCCGCTTTGTCCCTAACGCGGGAATTCGTGGTGGATAATTCACCACCGGTGATCAGCCTGCCTAAGGTCATCTATTTGGATAATGCTCCGGTCGGTCGTGCGGGAACGGAACTGCTGATTACGGCCCAAGGCCTGGATATTCGGGCCGGCATGGACGCGGATTCCGCCATGCTTTTCCTATCCGAAACTTTGACCGACGATGGTTTGCGGGTTCTCATGCGCGATGATGGCGCCGAGGGTGATGTTGTCAAAGGCGACAATATTTATTCGGTGCGAGTCACTCCTACCTTGGCTACCGATGGCGTGATATCTTATTCCATCCGTGCCCGCGACGCCGTAGGTAATGACACTCTCATCACCGGCGAAATTATTTTGGACAACACCCCGCCGGAAGTCGCTTTGACGATTGAGCCCGCACCCGCCAAGGGAACAAGCTTGTTGGAGGGAGAGGTTTACGTAGCGAAGGTTTTGATTTCCGGTACCTTTTCCGACGCCGGAGGTTCCTCCATGCATTCCGTGGAACTGGTGGTACGCAATGACAGTAATGGGCATGTGAACAGCAGCCCCGACGGCATTCCCTTGCTTGACGGGAAATTCCGGAGGATTGTGCATTTAGTGCCGGGTAAAAACCGGATCGTACTCAACGGTCGCGACCGGGCGGGTAATCGCGACAGCACGGTCGCTCAATTGACCTATATCGTTCCCAAGGAAACCAAAATCGTGAAAGTGGATGGGGGTTCGGTTTTCGGGGCGAACGGAAGCGGGGTTCAGATTCCTTCCAACGCTCTGTATAAACCCGAAGAAATCACGGTACGGGCCGCCTCCGCCTTGGATCAGCCCAAGCCTTTGGACCCCAAGATGAGGCTTTTGGGGGTTCCCTATGAATTCGGTCCCGACGGTACCGTTTTCCGTCAACCCGTCACCGTCACATTGGCTTATACCGATGCGGATCTCGATACCAATCAAAACGGAAAAGCGGACTTCAACCCGGATAAATTCTCTATCGTATTCTGGAATGGCACCACCTGGGTCAGTGCCGGAGATTCCCGCGTGGACAAGACCAAGAGAACCGTGAGTGTGAGCGTCAACCATTTTACCCTATTCGATATCGTGCAAGACGACAACGCCCCTCCGGCAAAGTTGGTGACTTTTTGGAATCGGAACCCGATAGTGGGCCGCTCGGAATTCATCTACAAGGTGCCCAAACCGGGCAAGGTTTCCCTGCAGATTCTGGACATGGCCGGCGATCTGGTCCATCAGCTCGTCCGTCCGAATACTCCAGTGGAAACATTGGGAAGTGTCCAATGGGACGGAGCGAATGTTTCAGGACGGTTCGCCGGAGCCGGGCTTTACATCTACGTGTTCCGCTACGAATCCGATGACGGTGGTACCCGTGAAATCATCCGGAAGCCGATTGGATTGGCGCGCAATTGAGACGGGGTAAGGAAATGATGAAAAATGGCATGAATGTGACCGACCAGATAAAAACCGCCAAGTGGCGTCCCATACAAGGAGTGAATATGCAGAAGACTATATCCGGTTTGGCGCCGGCGGTCATCTTGATTCTGTTCATTGGATCTGCTCAGGCCAAACCCCTGGATTTGCAAATGGGTTCGCGCGGTTATGGAATGGGTGGCGCCTATGCCGCCATTTCCGACGATGCGACTTCCATCTATTGGAACCCTGCAGGTATGGTTCAGGTACGTTCCATCACTTTATCGGAAACCAATTGGTTTCTCCAGGATGTAAGCGGTGTCAACGTCAATTATTTCGCCGGACTTGCCCCCGTTGGCACCCATGCAGCCGTCGGAGGCGGATGGTTTTTACAATACGCCGGCTTGGAACAAGGAGAACCGGGCACCTCCCAGTATTCGCAGAGCAACTGGTTCGAGCACTCCTTCTCCCTGGCCGGAGCCATCCAACTGTGGGAGGAACTCGCATTCTTCAAAAGTACCTCTTTAGGAGTGAGCCTCAACCGTCATGTTCTGACCAGCGGGAGCGTAAATGGCGCCGGAACCGGATTTGACCTGGGATTTATGACGCATTTTCCGCATGGTGTAAGCTTGGGCCTTGTGGCCCGATCGTTGGGCGCGGATATGATGGGTGATAAGATTGATCCGGAATACCGGGTTGGATTGGGATATGGCTGGGCAAGTCCCACCCAAAAGCATAAGGTGACCGTAGCCATTGACGGGGCTACCAAACATAATGTGGAATACTTGGACGGTGTAGACGGTGTGTCGTTGAATCTTAAGGGCTTGGGTGGAGCGGAATACGCCTACTACCAGGATGAATGGTTCGTGGCATTACGGGGAGGCGCAAACGGCATGGTATTCAATTCACGTGAAACCGAAAATCATGCCGTCACGGGGGGCTTCGGTGCGGGCTTTCGCGGTATCATGATTCAATACGCCTTCCATTACTCGCTGGATCAGGTAATCTCATTGGGGCGTTCCCATAGGATGACTTTCGAGCTGGATTTGGGTCGCTTTCTCAAGGAGTCCAATCCCTAATCGACTGGAGAACTACTTTCAGTTTGAGGGAGTGGTTCCCTTCAGGGCGCCGAACTCTTCCAGCGTAAGCAATTTGTCTTCCGACTCCATCCTTTCCGGATAGAGTATGCCTTCCAGATGATCATATTCATGCTGAAAAATCCGGGCAGGAAATCCGGATAGGGTTAAGGTGCGTCCGCCTCCCGTCCGATCGTGGAACGCGACATCCACTTCGCGGTAGCGCGGGACGAGACCACGAAAACCAGGGACGCTCAAACAACCTTCCCAATCCTTCTCAATGGGCCCGTGAAGACGGAGTATGCGCGGATTGATGACCGCTAAAGGGGGCATTTCCACGGCATCCGGATAACGGGAATTGGATTTGGGTGCCAGGATAAAAAGACGCACAGAGCGACCGACCTGGGGCGCCGCGATTCCCACACCCTCATGAGCACCGGTGCTATGGATTAAATCATCGATAAAGCGCTGAAACTCGGGGTCCTTGAATTCGAGTACTTCCGACGCTTGCCGTTTCAGAAGTTCGTGTTCGCGTTCCAATAACGGCAAGGTATGCGCCATATTTTGAATATACTCGCAAAGTTGGAAATCGGATCCGGGGAAATTTTTCGTGGGTTCTCCCCTAAATCCGGAGGTAGGAGGCCAGGGGGCTCACCCCGAATCCGGGTCCGGGGGACGGCGTCAATCGGCTGCCATCCCGCTTTAATCCCTCAAAAGGGTCATCGCGGAGTAGCCAGCTTCCGTCGAGATCCACAAAATCAGCCTCTTGAGCCAGGGCCGCTCCGGCAGCGATACCCAGACTGGATTCCAGCATGCAACCCACCATGATTTTCAGCCCCAAAGAACGGGCGGCCCTGTGGATTTCCAGGGCCGGGGTCAACCCTCCGCATTTAACCAGTTTGATATTGATGCCGTGGAAGCGCCCGGGTAAGGCTGCCAGGCTGTCTAGGCTGGTAAGGCTTTCATCGGCAATCAGGATAGGGGAAGGGGGGCGTGGTTTAATCCATTTTCCCATGCTTGTATCGTCTGCTGGCGGCAGCGGCTGTTCCAGCAGGGAGACGCCTCGCAAGGCAAGGGAAGAGAGTATGCTGGAAGGTCGTCTGCCCCGCCAGGAAGCATTAGCGTCCACCCAAATATCCCCGGGAAATTCCGAGTGTATCGCCTCGAGAAAATCCCAATCGGGAGTGGCCCCCAATTTGATTTTGACGATGGAAGCTCCGCGCAACTCTTCCAGCTTGGCTTTGATCTCATTTTTTGAGGAAAGGCCCAAGGTTAGAGCCGTCACAACGGGTTTAGGACGTCGGTTCCACAGCATTTCCGAGACGGTGAGACCTTGCAGTTTTCCCGCCAAATCCCATAAGGCCAAATCAAGGGCGCAGCGGGCCGTACAGGAATAGGGAATATGCTCACCCAGTTCTTGCCACAAATTCGATAAATCCAGATGATTCTGGAGTTTAAGCCGCTTAATGAAATCCACGACTCCCATCAAAGCCTCCCAGGCATCATCCGCCCGTTCACCGTAATAATGGTTGGGCGCGGCCTCTCCATAGCCGACGATTCCGTCCTGTTCCAGCGTGACAAAAACGTTGTCTACCTGGGTTTTAGTACCGCGGGCGATACGGAAGGCAAAGCGGGGATGGAGGGATTTGATGACAGGGTAGAGTCGCATAATTTCTCTCTGGATTCCTTAATGTAGAAGCATTGCTCCTCGCTCTCCAGGTTGTGCATGTCTTTTAGGATGAATGAATTCCATGGCTATTTCCTTTGGGATTTATTTTTGCTACCCTCATTGGGTGAAGCATCCAGGAGTTTCGTCATGTACACTTTAACCCTCGGCCATTCGGTAGAAGGTCGTCCCGTGCAAGTTCGCATGAATTTTCCTCCGGAGGGTAGGAGAGCTTCGAACAGCGGTGGCACTCTGCTTATTGGAGGAACCCATGGCGATGAAAGCGCAACCGTGCCTTTGCTGGAGGAGTTTTCCGACTTGTATTTGCACCGCAATTTACCCGGTCCAACCGCAGTTATCAGCCTTTTCAATCCGGATGGATATACTCGGTCACTCCGCCATAATGCGCGGGGAGTGGATTTGAATCGCAATTTCGAATACAATTGGCAAGCCCATGCGCTCGAACCTTCGGGAGATTCCCCCCTGTCGGAACCCGAAACCCAGGCCCTGCGGCGTTTTCTGGATAGCTTCCGTCCCGATAAAATCGTAAGCCTGCATTGGGCTTTGGGTGAAATCGATCCCGATGGACAGCATAGCCATACTCTGGCCCAAGCCTTGTGGAATTCGCTTACCGAAACCGAGAGAAAGCCCTACCGCCTTAAAGGTTTTCCGGATTCGGTACCGGCCATAACCGAATGTCCGGGCTCGCTGGGTCAACTGTGCGGGTTTGGATTACGTTATCCGGATGGCCGACGCCCGGCCATGGTAACCTTGGAGCTGCCGCACGACCCATGGAGCCCGCGAGGCGAGTCCCTTCCGGAAAACCATTTCGTGGCGGTGGGAGAATTGTGGCGTAATGAACCTGCTCGCTATATGGAGGCGGTGAGAGAGCCGGTTTACAAAATGCTCCTGGCCGCCTGCTCCCACAACCCTTCCGCTGTGGAGGCCGCCTCCTTGTGAAAATCCGGATTGCTCCCCTGGATTGGGGCCTGGGCCATGCCACGCGCTGTATTCCCCTAGTTCGTGCCCTCCAAGCCCAAGGACATGAAATCCGTTTGACGGCCGCGGGGCCGGGAATGCTCCTATTTCAAAGGGAATTTCCGGGCTTGCCGATTGACGCATGGCAAGGGTATGGTGTACGTTACCCTAAAAATCCGCGTTGGCTTTTTCCTTTTCTGGTCCTACAGTTGCCGCGGATTTTTTCCCGGGTAGTGCGCGAACACCTGGAATTGCGGAAACTTGTGCGGCTGGGGGAGGTCGATGCGGTGATTTCCGATTGCCGGTTCGGCCTTTTTCATCCTCGAGTACCCTGCTTCATGCTTACGCATCAACTTTTCCTACGTCTTCCCGCCTCGCTCGGGCCCTTGCGCCGCCCGCTGGAAAAAGGGGTGTATTTTTTCCACGCCGCATTTTTACGGCGTTTCCAGGAAGTCTGGATCCCGGATGTATCCGGAGAAAATTCCCTTTCCGGAGAATTAGCCCATGGAAAGCATGGCTTGCCGCATGTGCGTTATATCGGCCCACTGTCGCGTTTTCATTCCCCTTCCGCCGGGGATACGGTTTCCCCATCCGCTCGCATTCAAGTGGTAGCCGTCCTAAGCGGAACCGAGCCGCAACGCTCTCTCTTCGAAAAAGAGTTGCTTTCCTTGTTTAAAACTTTGGATGGCACTCGCGTCCTGATTCGGGGTAAGCCCTCCGCCGCACCGGCATCGTGTGATTCCGCTTCGGCAGCATCCGAAAACCCTTCGGATGAGCTTCCGCGCTTGGAGCAGGGCGAATTGCATATTTTCGATCACCTTCCTACGCGCGCCTTGGAAGACCTTTTGTTGCGAGCGGAAATTCACATCGCCCGCTCCGGTTATTCCACCGTCATGGATTTTCACCGCTTGCGGCTTAAGGGAATACTCTTCGTTCCTACTCCCAATCAAACCGAACAGGAATACCTGGCCGCATTTTTATGCGGGCATGGTGTCGCCAACAGCCTGGCACAATCCCAAGTGAGATATTCCCGAAACGCCGTTGACGCCGCGCGTTTCAATTCCGGATTCTCGAAATTCCAACCATTCGACCCGAGTACTTTGAGGGATTTTCTGGCTGGTCACCCCTTGTTGCATACCGAATGAGCTTTGCCTGGCAGCTGAATAATGTTAAGTTGAAACGCTGATGAATTCCCTGCTTCCAATAGTATTTTTGTTCTTCACCGGTTTTTCCCAAGCCCTTTGGGCCCAAGCGGACTCCGCTCTCAAACTTCTATTGCAAACCGAAATAAGAAAAAACCATCAGGTTTTGTTGGCAGCCGACTCGCTTTCTCCCTATTTCATCGCCTATCGGATTAACGACACCCTATCCCTGCAGTATTCGGTAAACAAAGGGGCTGTCATTCAGGATAAGCAAAGCGAATCCCGGGCGCTTAACGTGGAAGTCCGCGTCGGGGATCACCATTTCGACAATACCCATCCCATGCGCGATAACCTCGATTTCAATTTCTTGACCGGTTATCAGAATGTTCCGCTTCCCCTGGAAGGCGATGGAGCCGTGGTCCGACGTAATCTTCGCATCGCCACTGATTATGGATATCGAGCCGCCCGCGATCAGTTCAGTAAAATCAAGGCGAACTTCGACGTGCGGCCGTCATCAGGCAGAGACGGCCTCGATTTCGCCTCCCAGGCGCCCAGTCTCGATTGGCGGCCCGAGTCGCCACCAGCAATTCAACGAGACGGACTGGACAGCCTGTACGAAAGGTTACGTTCCGCATCCAAGAAGTTTCAGGGACAAAAACATCTTTATGCCAGCCAAATCGATTTCAACTATACCAAGGTCCGCAAGCGATTGGTCAACACGGAAGGGACGGCTGTCGCGCAGGATGAGCACATCGGAAATATCGGTATTTATGTGGAGACCAAAGCCGAAGATGGAATGATTGTCTGGCTGTCGCGCCAGTTTTTTTTCCGTGACAATCCCGTTAACCTGCCGGTTGATTCGCTGGAGCAACTTCTGGAAGGGTTGGTACGCCGGCTCGACACCCTGCGGACCGCGCCTGTTCTGGATACCTATGCCGGACCGGTTATTCTGGAAAACGTCGCCGCAGCGGTATTCCTCCATGAAGTATTCGGACACCGGGTCGAGGGTCATAGGCAAAAAGCGGTTGACGAAGGCCAGACTTTCGTTTCCAAAATAGGGGAGGCCATAACCAACCCGGGTGTTTCCGTCGAAGATAACCCGGGCATCCAACACTTACATGGAGAGCCGCTCAACGGCCATTACCTTTATGACGATGAAGGCGTCACGGGTCAACGGGTTCAGCTGATTGAGAAGGGGGTTTTTCGCAACTTTTTATTGGGACGCTCGGTTTTATCCGACAGTGGCCAATCCAACGGGCATGGACGCGGTTCGTTGGGGCTGTTACCGGTGGCGCGCATGGGAAATACCATTCTTACTGCCGATAAGACCGTGCCTCGTCCCGCTCTTCGAGACAGCCTTATCGCCCTGCTTCGGCGCACGGGAAAACCTTATGGTCTACTCGTACACGATATCTCCGGAGGATTCACCTATACCGGTCGCGATCTTCCGCAATCCTTTCGGGTTGAACCGCTTTACCTGACCCAGATTTTCGCCGATGGAAAACCCGATAGGGTAGTGCGGGGCGCGGATTTGGTGGGAACTCCTTTGGTGAGCCTGGGACAGATTCGCTTGGCGGGAGACGATCCGGCGGTTTTCAACGGATATTGCGGAGCCGAATCCGGGTGGATTCCGGTCTCTTCGATTTCACCTTCCTTATTGTTGGGTTCCATGGAATTCGAAACCCGCTCTAAGGATCAAAACAAGCCGCCATACCTGCCTCCACCCGCGCTTCGACGCCAGGGAGGACGCCAGCCATGAAACGATTTTTTTCCGGTAGCAGGCGTCTGATGCCATCGCCTCTGGTTACCGCCTCCTTTTTCTGCCTTTCCCTGATTTTTTACGCTTGCGTGGGAAGCCCAACCCTACCGTTGGATAGAAACAGGGGAGAATCCGGATCCGATTTATTTTCGCAAAACCAACCGGATACCACCGGAATTCTCGAGGCCATGGAGAGGGAATTACAACGCTCGCTGGACAGCTTGCACCTTCATGCCGGGGCGAAGCCTTATTTTCTGGCCTATATGTATTGGGATATTGAACAATACCGCGTTGAGGCCACTCTCGGCACCCTGGAACAAAATGGCTGGGATAGGATGCAGTATTTGGGAGTCGATTTGCGTCTGGGAGATTACGAACGGGACAATACCGGTTACCTCGGCTCCATTGTTTTCGGGCCTCGCTTGCGCGCGCCGCTTCCGCGCAGCAACGATACCACCCTTTTGCGTCAAGCGATATGGGCGGCCACCGATGCCGAATATAAAGTCGCCATCGAAAAGTTGGCTCAGAAGAAAGCGTACTTACGCAATCACAGCCAGGAACGCTCCCTTCCCGATTTTTCCCGCCAGGAAATTAATCGCATCGATTTAATGGAAAAACGCATTGAGCCGGATACGAACTCCCTGAAGGACCTCGGTGTCACGGTAAGCGCGGGCTTTAACGATTACCCCGAACTTCAGGAATCCCGCGCCGCCTACAATTATTTTTACTCCACGCTGTACTATGTCGATTCCGAAGGGAGCCGTTATCGCCTAGGTTTTCAGGAGAACACCTTTCTGGTAAGCCTGCTGGCTCAAGCCGACGATGGAGCCCCACTATGGGATTATTTTCGTTGCTCCCGTCGTGATACCCCGTGGTGCGGCGAGAGCAATGCGACGGATTTAGGCAAAAAAGCGGCTCAGGAGTCGAAAGACCTGGCCGAGCGGACCTTGCGGCTCTCCCAAAAACCTCCGGAAAGGAACTATAGAGGCCCGGCCCTGCTGCAAAATTCCGCAGGGGGAGATTTGCTCTATAAAGCCCTCTTGGCGCCCCAGTCGCAATTACGCGAACCCTTGGGTTCCCAATCTCAGCGGCATTTCCTGTTAAGCCTCGAAGGAAGAAAATACTTTCCCACCTTCGTCTCCATTCAGGACGATCCCGCGCGGTACCAATGGAATGACCAAACTCTATACGGCCATTATGCTTTCGATCACCAAGCCCAATCGGCCCGGGCGGTGGATTTGGTCAAAGATGGAAAAATTGTCGATTACTACCGGGGGAAAATTCCCCTCCAACCCAATGGGGAGCATAAAAGTAACGGTCATTGGCGCTATGGAGGGGGATTTCCCGGAGTGGTGGAGTTACACTCGAAAACAACGCGGAATAACGTAGGCATGTTTCGGGATTTGTGCCGTTTGAGTGAGGAGGAAGGCATCGGTTATGCCATGGTTATCGCCAAAGTTGCCGATGAAGATGCCCTAGCCTTGCTGCGACATCCGCTTTCGTCCCGGCTGCGGATTTCCGAGGCGGGAGACGGACGCGCCTTTGCTCTCAATACGCCGGTGCATATGGGAAAAGTCGATTGCCGTACCCGTAAAATTGACCCCGTCAGGGGACTTACACTCTCTTCCATGGATTCGAAATCGCTTCGGGACATCGTAGCCACTGGCGAGTCACCCTCACTTTACGAACCCCAAGCCGCTTTTTCCGCGCTGGTTCCCGATTTGCTTTTCAGTTTGATGGATATGAAAGGGGATAATCAACCGCAGCCCCGATTACCCTATCTCCCGCCATCGGGGAATTTCGAAAATATCGTCCCCTAAAACAAAATTCGGCCAAATACTCTTGTTTTTCGGCCCGAATTTTCTCTCTTTAAACAGAATCGGACACTAGGCACAGAGTTATTCTTTGCCCCAGCGTCTTATTGGTATTCAAAAGCACATCAGATACTTTCGGCCTTAACCTCTGGTAACGGGCCGCCCGGAGAACGTTTTGGGACAACAGGAAAAGACGACCGAAATCAAGACCATCATTTCCAATGTCATCGGCTTTGAAGCCAAGGATATTGAAGTCGATGATCAGTTCATAAACGATTACCGGATT
>JBGTHM010000073.1:0-51061 GCA_041746255.1 Fibrobacteria bacterium
AATACCAACAGCCTGCTCGGCAAGGTGCTGCGTATCAAACCCAAACCCATTCCCGATGCGCAAACGGCTCCCAAACCCGGCCCCGGGCAAACCTATGACATCCCAGCGGGCAATCTGTTTCCCGTGGGCCAATACCCCGCGGATAAGACAAAGCCGGAAATCTATACCATGGGCCATCGTAATGCTTACACGATTTCCGTCGACCCTTACCGCAATTGGTTGATGCTGGGAGATATCGGACCTGACGAACATCCCGAGGGCTTAGGCGGCGTTTTGTCGGAAGAACATAATCTGATCACCAAACCCGGGTTCATGGGATGGCCGTATTTTGTCGGCGACAATCAATGGTACCGGATGGACAGCCAGGACCCTAAAAGTCCGAAGAACCGCTCGAAAAACAATACCGGCCTGGTGGATTTGCCTCCCGCCCAACCCGCCATCCGCCCCTATGCCAAAAGGTCGGCCCTTACCGGCCCGATTTACTATTACGACGGATCCAATCCTTCCAAAACCAAATTACCGCCGCACTTTAACAAGAAGTGGATAATCGGCAATTTCAATCCGGGCTGGGTCAAAGTGCTCACCGTGAACGAAGCGGGTACCAAAATTGACAAGGAAGTTGATTTTTGGCCCAACAACTTTCTGAACAGGCCTTTGGATTTAGAAGTGGGCCCCGATGGCAATTTCTATGCGGTGGAATACTCCGGCTTCCACAGCGTCTCTGCAACGACGGCGATTTCCCGCATCGAATACCGGGGCAATTGTCTTCCCGCCACTCCGCTGCTGCCGAATAATCCGAACGTCGCATTGCGGGACGGAGTCGGTAAGGGTGTCGGCGCGCATTCCCTCAAAATGGTATTGGGCGGGAATGGCTTGGGAGCCGACTACCAGGCATTTCCGCCGAGCGGCAGCCGTTCCCTGCAAGTCTTCGACGTGAGGGGCGTCTTGCAATGGGAGACGCGTAGCGATGCGGAGTGGACGCAAGGCTTGGTGATTCCTTCCCGGAATTGGCAGTCGGGTATTTACCATATTCGCTACTCACCCTGACCGCCCAAAAAATGGAAGTATCTTTAAGCCGTAACAAATAGGGTGACGGATGGATATTTTCTGGCGTTCAGTTTTGGCAATCGTCATGGCCTTGGCTTTGTGGGTGGGGGGCGCCCAAGCCCAGTCGTTGAGTTACCCCGGCTGCCCGGATGTTACCGCCAAGGATTTCGTCAAGGTACCGTTGGTCACTCGCAGCACCCACGGAATTGCCGAACCCATTGAAATGGTGGTCACCCAGGATGGCCGCATTCTCTTCGTGGAGCGCTTGGGCAAAATTCGCATGTGGACTCCCGCAACTAAGGCCACTGTCGACTTGATTAAGCTACCCGCCCTGACGCAATCCGAAAACGGCGTGACCGGTATCGCACTCGATCCCGAATTCGACAGCAACTCCTGGGTCTACCTATACTGGGGTGTCGACGCGAATAAATCCTGGCGCGTTTCCCGCTTCACCCTCAAGGGAAATTCTTTGCCCGCCAATACCGAAAAAATCCTGTTGGAAATCCCACTGGATCATACGGGGTGCTGTCACACGGGTGGCTCCATGACTTTTGACTTTCACGGAAACCTTTGGGTATCGACCGGCAATGCCACCAGCAATGCCTCAGGAAAAAGCGTCGAAGGTGACCGTAAGGCCTCCACCAATTATGTCAACGAAGCGGATTTTAAAGGAGACGACCAACGCGGCTCCGCGAATACCAACAGCCTGCTGGGCAAAATTCTTCGTATCAAGCCCAAACCCATTCCCGATGCGCAGACGGCTCCCAAACCCGGCCCGGGGCAAACGTATGACATCCCCGAAGGCAATTTGTTTCCCGTGGGCCAATACCCCGCCGGTAAGACGCGACCGGAAATTTATACCATGGGCCATCGCAATCCTTACACCATTTCCGTCGACCCCTATCGCAATTGGTTGATGTGGGGCGATATCGGACCCGATGAGCATCCCCAGGGCTTGGGCGGAATTTTGACGGAAGAACATAATCTGGTCACCAAACCCGGATTCATGGGCTGGCCTTATTTTGTCGGCGATAATCAATGGTACCGACTCGATAGCCAGGATCCGAAAAGTCCGAAGAACCGCTCGAAGAACAACACCGGCCTGGTGGATTTGCCCCCCGCGCAACCCGCCATCCGCTCCTATGCCAAAAGCTCGGCGCTTGCCGGCCCGATTTACTATTACGACGGGGCCAATCCTTCCAAGACCAAATTGCCTCCCCATTTTAATAAGAAGTGGATTATCGGAAATTTCCGGCCCGGCTGGGTCAGGGTGCTCAGCGTGAATGAAGCGGGGAATAAAATCGATAAGGAAGTCAATTTCTGGCCCGACAATTTTCTGAACAATCCGTTGGATTTGGAAGTTGGGCCCGACGGCAATTTATATGCGGTTGAATATTCCGGCTGGTTCACCGCCACCTCGACAACGGCGATTACCCGCATCGAATACCGGGGCAATTGCCTTCCCGCTACTCCGCTGCTGCCGGAAAATCCGGTCGTCGCGTTGCGGGACAAAGCTCGCAACGTCGGCGGAGCAAATACTCTCAAAATGGTGTTGGGCGGAAGTGGATTTGGGTCCGACTTCCAGGTTTTCCCGCCGAGCGGCACGCGCTCTGTGCAGGTCTTCGACTTGAGGGGAGTGTTGCACTGGGAGTCCCGGAGCGATGCGGGATGGGCCCAGGGGTTGGTCATCCCTTCGCGGGATTGGAGACCAGGCATTTACCCTATTCGTTATTTACCCTAACCGCCTAAAGCAGGCGCGCAACTCTTAGGAGCAATCAATGACTTTCATTCCTATCGCCACCGCAGGTGTGTTGGCTATTCTTTTAGTTTCGAGCTATTCCCAGCAACCCAGCTCAGAAATCGAATTTTACGATGCCACGGGAACCAAATCCACCGCCAAGTTCGGTTGGAAAGGCGAGGTTGAAGACGGTAATTTTTACATCACTACTCCCGATGATAAAGAGGGGGTAGCCATTAAAAAGGGCGTGCTTTCGGCTGAAAAGTTCGTAGGAGACGGAAGCGGGTTAACGGGTATTGTCGCTACGGGGGCGTCTGCGACCGAAGTGGCGGCGAAACTAAAGGCGGACACGGAGTTTTTGAGCTCGGTGAAAGGTCCGCGGGGGGATGATGGGGCGCCGGGAGAGGTGGGTCCTGCGGGGCCGGTTGGGGCTGAGGGGCCAGCGGGGCCGGTGGGTGAGGTAGGCGCTGTAGGGCCACAAGGGCCAGCCGGACCGGCGGGGCCTGCATTGAGCGTGGGAGGTTTAACGCTTTACTATTCGACAACCCTTCCGAAATGTAACTCCGGTAATTTGGGTCAAATCATTTTATACAATTACGCCCATCCGGGGTCAGGTTACAAAACCAATGCCATGATGGCCTGTTTGGAGCAATCCATGCCCTCTCCGGGTAATGGGTTTTACTGGGTACCGATGGCTGTCTATAGTGCCCAGGATAGGATACTCAGTCCCTAATTGTGGCGATAATTGAGCCTCTGATTCAGCTATTGAAGCAGCCCTTATTTCAGCTCTTATTTCAGCTCTTATTTCAACTCTTGATTCAGCTCTTGATTCAGCTCTTGGAAAACGCATGGTGCCGCGTATTGAGGATAACCTCCTTTTCGACCGGGGCTTTACATATCCGGGCAGCCTGGGCCATGGGATAAAATCAACTCATGACCAAATTTGCCCGCCGAACTTATCATAAATGCTAAGTTCGAGCGGAAAAATTGTTGGTATTACGAAAAAAGCACCCGGGTTCCAAAGCAACGAGCCTCAAATACGGAGCAAACCGGGTTAAGCCCCCACCTTGGTCAACGTCAAATCCACCACCTGCACGTTGCACATCTCCACCCCGGACCCTAGGGAAATAACCGACGTTTTACCCAGGGGATCGAGCCGAAGCTTGAAAGTCGACTGGCGTCGCAACTGGGTCGTATGCAGCTCCACGTCGAGGGATTCACTGGTTTTATTTTCCACCACGAAAAGTACCGTAACACCCCGGGTAATGCAATCGGCCTGCTTCTTATAATAGACCCGCACCGAATCGCTTTCCTGCAACAACACGAAGGAGGGATCCATCGCCGCCGCAGGCGATAAAGCCATCCCCAAAAAAATTCCAATTGAAAGGAAACTGCCCAGGAAATCGCGCATGGTTACCTCCACAAGGTGGGATAACCAGAAGAAAATCCTTTGCCATCAAAGGCGCAAGAAAAAAATCCTAAAGCTGTTCTTTGGCGCCGCCGTATACGCCTTTACCCACTAAGCGATCGATTTCGGCCCTTACGTGGGTTTCGAAGGACACCTTATCGACACGGGGCGCAACCGCCCTTTGGGTGCGGAGCTGGCGCAAAAGCCGGCGTGCTTGACCAATAAAGGTGGTTCTTGCCGCGCGACGCGTCCACGGGCCGGAGGCCAGACCGCCACGGGAAAATCCCGCCGAGCGAAGGTTTCGGCTTCTTTCCGCCAAGCGCTTTTCCAGGGTCTGCATCCAAGCCATCACACCGACCACCATGGTGAAAAGGGCCACCCATGCCACCCGCGTTTGGGTGTCGGAAAGATCTCGGGTCTGTAAATCGCTCATAACACCTCGGGGCTACCGTCCTGGCAATTTTTCGCAGATAAATCGATGAGAGAGGAGAAAGTGCTTGCTTAGATTATAACGCACAATCCTATTTCCAGCCAAGCCTTTTTAGAGCTTATTGGGTTTTTAACGTATTTGCCCCAACTACGCGGCTTCCTACCGGACAAGTCCGGGGAAATGTCCGGATTTTTCTAATTTTTCGCCCACAATGACTAAACATTCCCAATTCCCCCGCGTCCTTCGCCGCATCGGATTACCCTTTGCCGCGCTTATCGCCGTCACCCTGTCCTTATCCCTGTTACTGGGGGCCTGTCGCAGTGAAATGGGGCCTTCGGGGCGATCTCCCCAAACCGATAAGGAAAAACTCAGCTATGGCATGGGCGTCGATATCGGTAAAAGCCTGCGTCAGCAAAACCTCGACCTCGACACCGAATACCTGCGCAAAGGCATCCAGGACGCCTGGGTGGGCCAAGGATTGCTTCTGAGCGAAGAAGAAATCAGCCGCGCCATGACTCGGCACTATGAGAGCATTGCCCTCGAAACCGCGCCAGACCCGGCTTCCAGCCCCGACTCCTTCCCTACCGAACGGCATCGGCAAAGGCATGAAGCCAGCCAGAAATTCCTCCGCGAACACGGGGCCGAACCCGGCGTGGTAACCACCCCCAAGGGGGTGCAATACCGGATTCTCCAAGAGGGCAAGGGCGCGAAACCCACGCTGGAAGATACCGTCGAAGTCTTTTACCGGGGAACCGTGATATCCGGATCCGAATTCGAACGCAGGCTTTCCGGGCAACCCGCCGTTTTTCCGTTGTCGCAGGTGATGCCCGGCTGGAAAGAGGCCCTGCCGCTCATGCGCGAAGGCGCCAAATGGAAAATCGTGGTGCCACCCGAACTGGCCTTCGGCCGTGAGGGTAGCGGACACATGATACAGCCCTACGCCACGCTGATCTTTGAAATTGAATTGGTCAAGGTACGCCGGGCGCGTGAAAAGGACGTTTGAATAAATGATGGCCAAAAAAGAAATCAAATCCTTCAAAAAAATCCTCGTCGCCAATCGCAGCGAAATCGCCATCCGTATCTTTCGCGCCTGTAACGAACTGGGCATCGGCACCGTCGCCATCTATTCCGAAGAAGATCGATTGCACCTGCATCGCTATAAAGCCGACGAAGCCTATCTGGTCGGACAAGGCAAGGGCCCCATCGCCGCTTATCTCGGCATAGAGGAAATCGTGCAACTCGCTTTGGATAAAGAAGTCGACGCCATTCATCCCGGCTATGGCTTTCTCGCGGAGAACGCCGACTTCGCGCGCGCCTGTGAAAAAGCCGGCATCGTCTTTATCGGCCCTCCCGCCGAAGTGCTCGACGCCATGGGCGATAAGGTCGCGGCCCGCGCCATCGCCATCGCCGCCGGCGTACCCGTCATTCCCGGTACCGTAGACGCCGTCGAAACCGAAGAAGACGCCCTGCTTTTCGCCAAGGAATTCGGTTATCCCCTGATCATCAAAGCCGCCATGGGCGGAGGCGGGCGCGGCATGACCATCGTGCGCAACCGGGGCGAATTGCTTAACGCCATCTCGCGCTCGCGGGCCGAAGCCGAGAATGCCTTCGGCAGCCCGCGCATCTTTATCGAACGCTTTCTGGATCGGCCCAAGCACATCGAAGTGCAGATTATCGGCGACCGGCACGGCAACCTCGTCCATATGTTCGAGCGCGACTGCTCGATCCAGCGACGACATCAAAAAGTGGTGGAAATCGCCCCTTCGCAATCGTTGACGCAGGCGCAAAGAGACGCGCTCTATCAGGACGCTCTCGCCATCGCCAGGCATGTCGGTTATTCCAACGCGGGCACCGTCGAATTCCTCTTCGACCAAAGCGGAAAACATTATTTCATCGAAGTCAATCCGCGCATCCAGGTGGAACATACCATCACCGAGGTCATCACCGGACGCGACATCGTGCAAACGCAAATTCGCGTCGCCGAGGGATATGCGCTTTCCGACGACACCATCCGCATCGCTTCGCAAGCCCATATCAAAAAAAGCGGCTATTGCATTCAACTGCGTTTAACCACCGAAGACCCCACCAACAACTTCGCTCCCGACACCGGAAAGATCACCACCTTCCGCGCCGGCGAAGGCTTCGGCATAAGGCTCGATGCCGGTTCGGGTTTCGACGGCGCCGTCATCTCCCCCCATTACGACAGCCTGCTCATCAAGGTATGCGCCTGGGGCTTGCATTTCGATCAAGCCGCGAACAAGGCGCTGCGATCCATACGCGAGTTTCGCATCCGCGGCGTCAAAACCAATATTCCCTTTCTGGAAAACGTGCTCCGGCATCCGGTTTTTTTAAGCGGAAAATGCGACACGGGCTTTATCGAAAACCACCCCGAACTATTCGACTTCAAGCCTCGCCTCGACCGCGCCAACAAATTGCTCGACTATCTGTCGGACGTGGTGGTCAACGGTTTCAAGGGCATCGATAAACGCTTGATACCCGCCAAACTCGAAGCCCCCCGCTTGCCGGTCGTTCCCAAAACCACGGCAGCGCCCTCGCCTGCATTCGATGTTTTCGCCAAACAGGGAGCGCCCGCGCTTTCGAAATGGATAGTGGAACAAAAAGCCCTGCTTTTGACCGACACCACCTTCCGCGACGCCCATCAGTCCCTGCTGGCCACGCGCGTGCGCAGCCACGACCTCTACCGTATCGCCCATGCTACCACCCATTTGGCCCAACCCATGTTTTCCAACGAAATGTGGGGCGGCGCCACCTTCGACGTCGCCTTACGCTTCCTGCACGAAGACCCCTGGGAACGCCTGCGACGCCTTCGCAAACTCATGCCCGGCACCTTGTTGCAAATGCTGCTTCGCTCGGGCAATGCCGTGGGCTATACCAACTATCCCGATAACATCGTCAACCGCTTCATCCAATTGGCCGCTAAAAACGGCGTGGATATCTTCCGCATCTTCGACTGTTTCAATTGGATCGAGGGGATGAAACCCTGTATCGACGCCGTCGTCGCGACCGGTAAAATCGCCGAAGCCGCTATTTGCTATACCGGCGACATCACCGACGGCAAGCGCGTCAAATACTCGCTATCCTACTACGTGAAAATGGCCAAGGAGCTGGAAAAAACCGGCATCCACATACTCGGCATCAAAGACATGGCCGGACTCATCAAACCCGAAGCCGCGCGCATTCTCGTCTCCGAGCTCAAAGAGGCCGTATCCCTACCCATTCACCTCCACACCCACGATACCAGCGGAAACGCCGTGGCCGCCCTCCTGGAGGCCTCCAAGGCGGGCGTGGACATCGTGGACGCCGCCCTCTCCTCCATGTCGGGCGTTACCTCCCAACCCTCGCTGAACGCCCTGGTCGGCGCTTTGGAAGGAACCGGGCGCGACACCGGCATGGACATGATGCGCTTGCAGCAATTGGCCGACTATTGGGAAATCGCGCGCGACGCCTATGCCCCGTTCGAATGCGGCCTCAAGGCCGGCACCGCCGACGTCTACCGCCACGAAATTCCCGGCGGGCAATATTCCAACTTCCGCCCCCAGGCCATCGGATTGGGGCTGGGCGACCGTTGGGAAGAGGTCAAGGAGATGTACCGCACCGTGAACGACATGTGCGGCGACGTCATCAAGGTGACGCCTTCCTCCAAGTCCATCGGCGACATGGCCTTGTTCATGGTGCAAAACGATTTGACCCCCGAAGAGGCCGTGCGGCGCGGCCGCGAATTGGCCTTTCCCGAATCCTTCGTTTCCATGCTCAAAGGCATGATGGGACAAACGGTCGGTGGCTGGCCCGCCGCATTGCAAAAAGCCGTTCTCAAAGACGAAAAACCCATCAAGCGCCGACCCGGCGAATTGCTGGAAGACTTCGACTTCGCCGCCGCAGGGCTGGCCTTACATGCCAAATTCAAACTGCCCTTCACCGAAGAAGACCTGGTCAGCTATTCGCTTTACCCCCAGGTATTCGAAGACTATTGCCGCAAGGTCGAAGAATTCGGAAATCTCTCCGTACTCGACACTCCCACGTTTTTCTACGGGCTCAAAGTGGGCGAAGAGAAGTCCATTACCATCCAGGAGGGCAAGACCCTTATCGTCAAGCTGTTGGCCATCGGCGACCTCGAAGCCGACGGCACTCGCGTCATTTTCTACGAACTCAATGGGCGTCGGCGTAACGTGGTGGTTTCCGACCGCTCGTCAGGCGTAGAAATTAAAAAGCGCGAGAAAGCCGAAGCGGGAAACTCCGACCAAATCGGCGCGCCCATGGCGGGCAAAGTGGTGGAAATCGCGGTCAAGGTAGGGGCTGCGGTAACCGAAGGGCAGAAGCTCATGGCCACCGAAGCCATGAAAATGTTGAACGTGATTGTGGCGCCTAAGGCGGGCAAAGTGAAGCGCATCCTCTTGCAAAAAGGCGAAGAGGTTTCGCCCGGCGATTTGGTCTTCGAATTGGATTAAAAAGGATTAGGGGCACTCCCGCGCCTTGGCCAAATCCACGCTGTCGATGTCATACCGAAAGGTAAGAACGGTATCCTCTGCGTGCGTTATGGAGCTGTCTTGAAGAACGTAGGATTCTGGATTGCGAAAGTCCTTACGACCCTCCCAATTCAGTGCTGAACCTCCATCCAGGCTATCAGTTGCGATCAAGCATAGAGAAGGTTCCATATGAAACCGAATCATGACGGTATCCCCGGAAGTTTGCGGAGATGCGGATTCCGCGAACCAAAAGGGTTCCTTCTCATAGCTATTGCTACCGAAGTTCTTGGTATCCCCCGGCGCAAGTGGAAGTAATTTTACTCGGCTGGATGCAATGGTGCTGCCTGGTTTGGCCCTAAACGACAAGGTTACGGAATCGGTAAGCGAATTATGATATTCGAATAAGTAACGTTTTAAGGGTGGGTCAGGACATTTTGCAGATCCTGGGCATTCCCCGTCTGTGACAAAACCGCAGGCGATAAAAAGGGATAATATCGCACAGGCCAGGAACCAACTCGGTTTATTCCCAATAAGAGAAAAGAGCATCTAAGCCTCCCTTAGTCGCATTTGATGGATAGCGATTTTTCATCTCGTTTCGGAACTCGCTCCAATAAAAAGATCTCATTACGGCCTCTTCAATTTGGCCCAAGGTATAGCCCGTAACCATTTCTGATATCCTCTCCTTAGGTCGATTATCTGCAAAGTACCAACCTGAAAAATTATCATTATCCATAAGATCTTGAATAATGCCGGTATAATTTTTCCCATATACGGGTTGAAAATTTGGGTAAATTTTTCTGGTTAGCGACCATTCCAATCCCATAGCAAAAGACTCTTTTACATTCGAATGCATAATGGAAAATTCTGCACTCCGACTTGCTGCCCAATGCCGAGTATGGAAGTTTTCGAAGTTTGCTGAATGAGCAAGCTCATGGATGGTTATCCCGAATATATAATCGAAATCCATATACTTGCCATTATATACAGTATAGACCTCGATTTGATCTCCCAGCCAGGACTGTCCGCTGACAAAGTGTCCAACCGGGTTGCCTTTTCCATTATCTTCAAACCAAACTGCGATATCCAGTCGCGGTTGGTACCAAGTATCCCTTCTCGGTTTTTGAGTTGCATCATGGGTGCCGTAATAGTAAAAATATGCGGCCCGGAAAATTACCGCATATAAAGCATCGTGCCCGGTAAAGGTTCGATTCCAAGCACTTTTTTGGGTTGGGCCCTCTGTTTTGGCGTCTGCACTCCAGAACCAATTTGCCTGCTCAAGCTTGAAATCAGCGGCGTCCCAATGTGCATTGTACTTTACGCTGTATGTCCATCTTTCGGGGCTCTCAAAATAACCATTTCCATTAGTTGTACTTGAGCGCCAATAATAGGAATAACCCGCTGTAACACGAACACCTTCCACCGGGATTGCCCTGCCTAGAGTTCCATCATGATACTTCAATGTTCCACTGGGCCTCCAACGGCTAGGTATACCCCATGCCACGGCCTCGGAAAGAGTGTTCACAGAGGATTTTGTCAAACCTTTTCCAAATGTCGACTTTGAATTCAGTTGCCCGGCAAGATATAATGAAACAGCGTAAAATTGTTGCAAATCGTAGCCAAGGGCATCGAGTATTTCCATAAGACCGGCATTTTCAGGTCGCATGTGTTGTGCTATTTCGGCCGAGGATTTCGCAAGCATTGTTCCTTCGCCATCACCGTATTTGGATTCCACTGAATTCAGAATAGGTTCAATAAGAAATAATTCCTTAACTATAGTCATCTGGATTTCATTAGGTGCCTTGTAATCAACAGGGACTGCTGCAAAAAGTGCAATTTGGCTTTCGGAAAGGGACGGGTCCTTGTAGGGTTTATCCATGGTATCGACGTCTTGGTCCATTGGCTTGTCGAATACGACAATATCCGGGTCCATTTCCTTGATAAAAGCCGCTTGACTATCGGTTTCAGCAATGAATTTGACATAAATATAATTCGAAGATAGTTGAAAATTTTTCTCCAGAGCTGTCAATGCTCCTTTGGACAGTGGTCCCTTCGATTTCCGATGCTCTATGAGTGAATCCAAAACCTTTTGCATATTTTGTGTAGTATAGGGATCATTCTCAGATAAAGATACTGGTTCTGGCTCTCCAGATAAATTGCTATGAATGCCGGAATCATTTTTCCCTTGCTCTACTGGACTTTGAGTATCAAAACAACCCATTAGAATAAAAAGTAAGGCGATTGGTGCCAATGGAATAAGTCGCTTCATAGTGGCCAATCCTTTTCTTTGCAAAATCCGGAGAGATAATGCGGTATGCGCTAATGAATGATGTGAAAAATGCTTAACGGGAATTTATTCTTGAACTATTGTTATGTCAATCACCAATTTGATTGGTGCATTTACACCTTCAGATAGGGTACCTGAAGGTTGTTTATGGCGGTCCTACACAATTTGCCCTACGATGGATACTGGTGGTTCGGGATAATCTCTACCCATAAAGACGCTGGGTTACGGGATTTTCTGAAAGCCTCGGGTTCGGAGGCACCCTATTGAATTTTCGAATGTACTCAAATTGCGGATAGCTTAAAAACGAATATTTCGGTAGTTTTAAGGTTTTTCTGGCGATTTCGGCTTGTTTTCGCTGTACTTAATCTGAGTATAGCGTGGGAAACGGGTCCACCGCCTTCAACTGGTGGGCAAGAATGCCCAAATTTCCTATGAAGAAGGTGCCGATCACGGCTTTCTTACCGTAGAAGCCACCACCAAACGGAGCGCCGGAGCGCAGCCGGAAAAATCCCCCGGCGTCGGCTTCCGGATAGCAGTACTGTCGCCCCCGACAAATCCCCAAACAAGATCCCTCAGAACCCCAGCGCTACTTCCAAAAGCAAGCCTTGTTCATCCAAGAAGCGTCAATGAACCAAAGCATCCTCACGAGCCGACTTATCCACCTTGGCCGACTTCGCCTCGGTTTGCGTAAGCATATCCCCCAGGATATGGGTAACCTTGTACAAGTGGAGATCGCGTTTCAATTCCACTTCCCAGTTATTACGGATTTCCACTTCTTCGGGCAGCAGCGCCTTGTTGGCTTCCCTTTGCGAAACCACCAGCGGCAATTCCTTTTTGTTCAAATCTTCGAAAGCCTTGGATTCGGCTTTCGCCGCTTTTTGCGTCCGGAAGAAATCATCCTTCTGCAAGACTACGCGCGTCTCGTCCCGACGCGATTTCATGGCCTGAAACTGACGCATATGACTCTGGTAAATTTCGCTTTTATCGGCGCGGGTTTTGTGGCTGAGCCGCAAGGCAGGCGCGTCCAATACCTTTTCCCAGCGGACATAATCCGCCCGCTCGGCCTGGTCCCAGGTCATGGCGTTATCCAGTTTTTTCTCGCCCAAGTCCAAGTCGGTATAAGCGTCGGGGATCAGAATATCGGGAACCACGCCGCGATACTGCGTCGAGCCTCCATTGATGCGATAGAATTTCTGGATGGTGAGCTTGAGCGATCCCATGGGCCTGAACGGCGAAAACAGCGGCGGAAGGTAGGTATCCAAATCGATCATGGATTGCACCGTGCCCTTGCCGAACGTAGTATCGGCTCCCACCACCAAGGCGCGGCCATAATCCTGCAAAGCCGCCGCGACGATTTCGGAAGCCGAGGCGCTGAAAGAGTTGACCATCACCACCAAAGGTCCGGCCCATGCGATGTCTTCGTCCTCGTCGGCCAGCACCCTGCTGCGACCGCGGCGGTCTTTCACCTGCACCACGGGACCGGTTTCAATAAATAGACCCGTCAACTTGACGGCGTCTTCCAAGGCCCCGCCGCCGTTATTCCGGAGGTCCAGCACCAAGCCGTCAATCCCTTCCTTTTTCAATTTATCGATTTCTTTCCGCACATCGTCGGAAGAGTTCCGCCCGTCTTTGCGGCTGAAATCATGGTAGAAGGTGGGAAGCTCCACATAGCCCCATTTACCCTTGTCATTTTTCTTTTGCAATACCGCGGATTTCGCGAATGTCTCCTCGACCACCACCACGTCGCGCACGATGGGTATCACGATGATTTGGCCGCCCGGCTTTTGCACGGTAAGTCTCACCTCGGTACCCTTTTGACCCCGAATGAGACGCACCGCGTCGTTAACGCTCATATCCACGATATCCACCGCTTCTTCGCGACCTTGGGCCACCTTCAATATTTTGTCTTCGGCCTTGAGCTCCTTTTGCCGCCACGAAGCGCTGCCGGGAACGATGCTCACCACTCTGATAAACCCGTCCTCTTCACGCAAAATCGCGCCGATGCCTTCCAAAGTGCCGGTCATACTGAGATCGAAATCCTCCCTTGCCTGGGGAGGCATGTATTGCGTATGCGGATCGAATACGTTCGCGGCCGCGTTCAAATAGGTAGCGACCCGGCGGCTCCGGTCTTCTCCCAACATGCGGTCCAGGGTTCGGTGGACATTGCGCAATACCTGCTCGCGACTCTCTTTTTCCAGGGCTTCGAAATCCTTGCCGGCCTGGGCCGCTTTAGCCGAGTCGGGGGACTCTTGCGCGTTATGGATGCGGGTGAGCACCTGGAACTTCAACAATCGTGACCATCTTCGCTCCCGCTCCGCCAAGTTGGCCGGGAATTTTATTTTATCGGAATCGAGCTCCAAGGTGTCGTTTAACTTAAAGTCCAAGGGCTTCGCCAACAGCTTGGAAGTGAGGGCTTTGACTTCGCGCAGTCGTTTTTCCGATACCTCGGTGACTACGTCGACGAAATCAAGCGCGCCGCGATTCAGCTCGTCGTTCAATCCCATCCGATGCTTGCGCAGCGCATCCACGTCGGATTGCAATAAAAAACGTTTTTGGGGATCCAGGCGCTTGAGATAAAAATCGAAGGTTTTTTCCGAGAAGTCCTGATCCAGTTCCACCGGCTGATAATGCCAGGAACGCAGGCTTTTCAAAAACATTTTCCCAAGCAATTCATCTTTGCCGGAATTGCTCCAAGTCGGCGTTGCGGAGAGGAGCAAGGCCACGGCAAACAACCCATAAAGGGGAAGCGGCAAACGGGATCGAGTCGACGTTTTTATTCGATGCATAGGGTTTGGCTCGCGATTACGGCTAGGGTTTCAGACTGGGTAACGGGTGAAAAGATATTATACCAAAAGAAGCCGGTCTGAAAAAAGTCCGGAACGGCTTAAAAGGGGGTTAAACACAAAAAAAGCGCGCCCCGGGAGCCAAGTACTCGGGGTATGCGCCGTTCAAACCGGGGTAGACGGTTTCAAAAAGGGTCTAGGACTGCGGCTGTTCCGAGCCTTCGGGCCGGTTCGCTTCCTGTTTTTCGGCGGAAGGCCACTTTTCCGCATCGTTCTGAGCGTAGAATTCGGTGCTACCCTCTTCCGGCGTACGGAAAAGGAAATAGGCGATTCCCGCAACGATGGCCGAAACAACCAAGGAAATCATTATCCATGAGCCGGCGCTTTCATGCCAAGCTTTGTGGTATACCCAAGGCTTACGAAATTCGGTGCGATCGAGCTTCTTACCGTATTTCTTGGTCAATGTGCTCACCCGATCACGCACGTCTTCGTAATTATCGCGCAGATCGGAAAGATCGCTTTGCATTTGTTTAATTCTTTTTTTGCTGATCAAATTGTTCAAGTCGTACATTTGCGCACTCCCTATGCTTGGCTCACGGCCGGAATTTTCGGCCCGGAACCTATCCGGGTCTCTTAATAAATAGCTACTTGAACCTATGGGTGCAAACCTGTAAATAAGAAAAGCGGCAAATTACCACGACTAGCGGGATAGCTTTTCCAAATCCGCGCTGAATGCGGAGAGTTGCCTTGCCGCCGCGAGGCGCTGTTCGGGTGTCAAGATGGCGCTGATGGCAAGCAGCATTTCCTTGGACCGTCGTTCCTGAGCCGTCACGGCCTCCTGGTGCGACCGTGTGCGAAGGGTTTCCGGGGACAGGAAATAGTTTTCCAGGAAATCGATTACTGCGGTGGAATCCCCCCCGCCGGCCACGCGGGAGAGCGCCTCCTGTTGCTTTCCACGGAACTCCAGCCAATGAAGGGTATTCAAGGGTAGGGCCCGGCTCAGGGAATCCACAGCCCGGCGCTGGTCGGGACGAAGTTTGCCGGTGAATTCTTCGACCTGCTCGACAGTTTGCTTGGCGCGTTTATCCCGGAAACTTTCCGGGTTCTCATTCCATTTCTGCCGGAGGGTTGTGTTCTTATCCGCGGCCTTGCGCGCGTAGTTCTCCCATTGTCGGCTATCGAGTTCAAGCAAAAATTCGGTGGATGCCTTGACCAAGGGTTTCATAGTAAGCAGCCGCAACTCCTGATAACGGGCAAAACCCCAATCCAAGTCCTTTTCGTTGAGGCCGGCGGGAATCCGCTGCGACACCTCGCGCAAAAAGGCCGTGTACATCGGAAGCATTTCCGCCTTGTGCCAATCGGCGTAGGCATTGACCCGCTTGCGCAAATCGCCCTTTTGTTTCCAGGTCAAATCGAATTGCTTTTGCACGGAAAAATACAGCACCCAATCGAGATAGCGGTAACCGAGTTTGAGGAAGCTACAGCCTCCGAGCAGCAAGACGGTCAATCCCAGGGCGAGCATACGCCAGGGCCCACGGCGTGTGGGAAAAGAGTACGGAAGTTGGGAGTCGCGTGGCATACCGAACCCGGGTTCAAGGTCCAGCTAAAATACTCGGTGGAGACAGGGGCGCCCAGAAGGGGTGGAAAAAATTACAATCGCATCATTGCACGAGTTGAAATTCCTTTTTGGCGGCTCCGCATACCGGACAGACCCAGTCATCCGGAATAGCGTCGAAACGGGTGCCCGGAGCCAGACCACCGTCTTCGTCCCCTTCCTCCTCGTTATAAACATAGCCGCAAATCATGCAGATATAGGAATCGAAGGGAGCGTTCATCGGCTCAAAACCGTAAGTTGAGAGCGTTGACGTGGTAGCCGCGATCGCGGCCCTCGGGACCCATGGGCACCAAGGCCAAAGTGGGCGGAAGGATTCTCAAGCCCCCGTCGGCCGTGCCGGTAATTTCACGACGGCGTTGATCGCGGAAATACCGCGAAACATTGAAGCCCACGACCGAACCCAGCGAGGGTAGGCCCAGCAGGGGCAAAAAGGGCTTCCAGTGGTAATCCTCTTCCACTCCCATGAGGTCGGCCGCCCACAAGCCCGCCCCCATTCCCACGAAAGCGCCGACATACGTCCATAACAGGGAGCCGTCTTCTTCGTCGAGCTGGCCCGCGAAATAGGCGCCTAGAGCGGCTCCCATGGAAATACCGAGGGCTCCGCCCCGAAATCCACCATCGAAATTGGTGTAACGCACTCCCGTGAATCCCAGCTTTCCCTGCTTGAAGTCGCTATCGCGTAAGAGCGACTCAAGGCCTTTTCCCGAATAGAAGCCGACGGCGCCGAGAACCGCGCCTCCCAGGGCGCCGATGACGAATTCCTGCGCGAGCAGGGTGGGTTCGCTGAAAACCCGCAGGGGCTTCGCGCTATCGGCGGGAGCCGCCGTTTCGGAAGCGAAGGCGGAGGCTAAGAGGGCGCCGGAAAGGCAGAAGGATTTACAGAGGGATGTGAAGATTGCTCTTGGCATTAATTTTGGCATAGTGGTTCGCATATTCTGGTAATTAACAAATATTGAAGGTTCGCGTCACCCGTTAAGGGAGATTCGGCAGGCCTCTTGGCAACAACCGTCCCACTTCTCCCGGCAATTCGGGCACTGGAGAAAAAGGCGGTGACAGGGGTCATAGGCGCAATTACCGGGCTCGTCCCAGGCGTCGCCGCATTGGCTGCAAACCGCCAATACCTCTTGGGAAATCCGTTCGGTCATGCGTGCATCAAAAACGAAGTTGCGTCCGCGGAAGCGGTTGTCCATGCCCCGGGCCCGTACATCGCGCACATACTGAATGATGCCTCCGTCCAATTGGGCCACGTCTTCGATACCCTGTCCGCGTAAAAATGCGCTGGCCTTCTCGCAGCGAATGCCGCCGGTGCAATAAAGCAGTACCTGGCCTAAAGGCCCGCTTTGTCTTTGATTTTCCAGCACTTGCAGAGCTTCGGGCAGGGCTTCGCTGAAAGTATGCGCGTGCAGACGCAAGGCGTTTTCAAAACGCCCGATCTCGCTTTCATAGGCGTTGCGCATGTCCAGTATCACGGTGCCCGGAGTCTCCATGGCCCGATGGAAACTTTCGGCGTCAAGGCGGGGACCCACCCGGGAAAAATCAATCGACTCGGGTTCAAGTCCATCGGCCACCAGTGCGGGACGTTCCTTGATATGTAAGGCGAAAAAGGATTTACCATCGTCTTCCAGCGCACGGTTCAAACGCAATCCGGCCAAAAAGGCATCGCTTTGCAAATCGGATAAAAAAGTCTTGAGGTGCTGCTCGGGAACGCTCAGCTGGGCGTTAATCCCTTCCTTTGCCACATAGACCCGGCCGAGAATACCCAACCTTTCCCAGCGACGGTAGAGGTCGTCCCGCCAGGCGGAAGGGTTTTCGACACGGCCATAGCGGTAAAAGGAATAGGTGGCGCGCCGGAAAGGCTCCAGCGCGAGTTTTTCGCGTAATTCCTTGCGGCTGCGGCGATTGTTCAGAACGGTCATGGTACTCCCGACACTTTCCGTGGAAAAATAGCACCGAAGGGAAATCAACGCCAATAACGCAAAAAGTCCACGGATCCGTCGCCCGACGAAAAGGGTCTTCCTCTCGAAACGCTCAAAAAAGTACGTCAAAGATCGATAAAAATACCAGCGCGTGCAAATGAAGCAAAAAAATTCTTCCCCAAATGAAGCCTCAGAAAATACTTTATCCCTAGCCCAGGGAGATGTCGAAAGTGATTTCGAAGGAGCCCCGTGAAGTTGCAAGTTACGTCATGAGTAAGTTAACCGCGATATCCGCACTTTTTGCCATAGCCGCATTCGCCGGAACCGCCGGTTCTTCCATCGCAATGGATGTATCCAGAAACCGCGCCTATTTGAAATTCGACGAACATTTTCCCGAGAACGAAATCATCGCGAATCAAGCCGCCCTGATGGTAGAACTCTATCTGCATGTCGACGACGACGACGCCCTGGTTTTCGATTCCGATATGCCGAATCTCGTCCTCGGCAAAATCCATCTCGGAGGACTGTCCCGCGCGCAAGCGAAAGATAGCGTGGAAAGGTTCCGCGCGAACCTGCACCGCAGGGTAACATCGCTGTATCTCCAGAAACCCGGCGAGTGGAACGGCGACGACTCGCTATTACATAACCGTTTTCCCGTCGAGTGGACGCCGGAGCTGAGAATAGCCTCGGCGGGAAGGACCTGGGCCAAGAAAGGCTTGAAGCGCACTTTCCGGCAGAGCCTGGTCCGATCGCATGCCTATCTTCCCATCGCCAAATCGGTTTTCAAGCGGCAGGGAATTCCCGACCGCCTGAAATACCTGCCGCATATCGAATCCCGCTTCGCCGTCGAAGCCTATTCGCCCGCTCAAGCCGCCGGATTATGGCAATTCGTGCCCGTAACCGGGGCCATGTACCTGGAAATCAATGACCTCGTCGATCAACGTCTTGACCCCGAGGCCTCGACCCTGGCCGCCGGCAAGCTTTTGAAAAAATACCGGCAGCTGGCCGGTTCCTGGCCCCTGGCCCTGATGGCCTATCATTCCGGCATCGCGGAAATCCTGCGCGCCGTCCGGGAGGAAGGGCTCGTCGATGCGGGCGAGGTAGTCAGCCGATACCGTTCTCCCGCTTTCCAACGTTTCTCCCGTATGTATTACGCTAAATATCTGGCCGCCTCCAGCCTGGCGATGCAGGCGGACAAACTTTTTCCGAATTTGCGCAAAGCATCTCCCCCTTTGCTTAGGGAGGTGAAGTTGCAACATGAGTGGAAGCCCATGCAGCTGCGCATCCTTACGGGTTACTCCTTGGAAACCTTGCGCAAATGCAATCCTGAATTGCGGCCGGCGGTATTCCAGCGCAATCTGGAACTTCCCCGGGGATATGCCCTGAAATTGCCTCAATCGGCTCCCACGCAACAGGAAGCGGCTTTCGCCGACTTACCGTCCGATATGCAGGGCGCCAAGACGCCTAGGACCCTGCTGGTCGCGGGTTTCGGCGGCCTCTCTTTGCCCGGACAGGGTTATATCAAATCGCTGGTGATGGGATGGCGTAAGAATTTGTTGTCGGAACACCATGAGAACCGCGAGCGGCGCCTTTTTCTGGCGCGCTATGGACTGGACGGTCCCAATTTGTCGCAATGGGCCGATGAAGACGGAATCGTTCTCTATCCCCATCCCTTGGCGGCGACTCTTTTAACCCCCGCTCCCTGATCCCCTCCGTCGTCGCAGCATCGGCGCTTGACACGCAGCCTTTCTGCGCATTGTTTAAAAGCAAAGGAAAGTAGGGTGGCGGGAAAAAATGGTCCGCCTCAAGCCGCATGGGAATCGGGAATCTGGGATTCCTTTTTTGGACATACGGTATCGGCCGGTTAGAAGGGAAACCGGTAGGGCAAAGTAAAGAACCACAACAACACTGCAGCATGTCCCTCATGCATTCTTCATCACCTGGAGCATGACGATTCCGCGCCCGGGTTGGGAAGTTACTTCCCAACCCCTTTCCCCATTTGGTAGATTAGTAAAACAAACCCGCTGCGCCTCCCAACACGCGCGGCGCCATTAAAGGAGTTGATCATGGACGCAGATCATGTCGTGGAAGCCTTGAAAAAAGCCGCTTATGCGGGAGTGGGATTGGTTTTCGTCACCAAAGACAAGGTCGAGGAAATGGCCCGGAAAATCGTGGAGGAGGCTAAGCTGAGCGAAGGCGAAGGCAAGAAATTCTTCGACGATTTACTGCGCAAAACCGAAGAAACCCGGCATAACGTGGAAAAAATGGTGAGCATCACGGTGGAAAAAACCCTGGATCGTCTCGATCTGCCACGCCGCTCCGAGTTGAAAAGCCTGGAAAGCCGCATCAGCTCGCTGGAGGAAAAGCAGACCGGCGGAACCGCTTCCCGGTGATTGAAAACATAAGACGGCTGGGCCGGACCTACCGGCATATGCACCGCTACCGGGAGATCATATCGGTATGGGCGCGTCACGGTTTCGGTGATTTGCTCGCCGGCTTGAATCTCGACAAATACCTCGATTTCGGCGAAAAATATTTGCACCTCCATGTCGCTCCCATACCGCACCTGACCCGGGCCCAACGTGTGCGCATGGCCCTGGAAGAATTGGGTCCCGCCTTTATCAAATTGGGCCAGATGATGAGCAATCGGCCCGACCTGTTATCGTCCGATTTGCTGACCGAGCTGGAAAAACTGCAGGACGCCGTGCCGCCGTTTCCCGATGCGGAGGCGCGCACGGTGGTGGAAGCGGAGCTCGGTGGGCCGATAGACCGCCACTTCGCAAACTTCGGCGCCACGCCTGTCGCGTCGGCTTCGATGGCCCAGGTGCATAAAGCGGTTTTGCTCACCGGCGAGGAAGTCGCCGTCAAAGTTCAGCGCCCCGGCCTGGACGATTTGCTGAAGGTGGATTTGGAAATCATGTTCCACCTGGCCGCGCTGCTGGAGCGATATGTGCAGGGTATGAATATTCTCAGCCCCGTCACCATATGCGAAGAATTCGAGCGCACCATCAAAAAGGAATTGGATTTTTCCCGCGAGGCATCCCAATTGGAACGCTTCGCCAATGCCTTTTCCGACGCGCGCCATTTCAAGGTGCCGAAGGTTTACGGATCTTTCACCACCCGGCGACTGCTGGTGTTGGAATATATTCACGGGGTTAAGGTCACCAACCGTCAAGGCCTGCTCGATGCCGGACTCGATCCCAAGGCTGCGGCGCGCAACGGTGCGGGCATCATTTTCCGCCAGATTTTCGAGCTCGGGTATTTCCACGCCGATCCCCATCCGGGAAACATATTGGTGCTGGAAGGCAATGTGATCTGTCTGCTGGATTACGGCATGGTGGGCAGCATCTCGCCCGCCCATCGCGATCACCTGGTATCGGTGCTCATCGGCATGGTCGAGCGCGACGCGGGGCGCATCAGCAAGACCTTGATGCAATTGGCGGTGCATCCCATCGAATCGGCCGAGTCGCTGGAATACCATGTGGGCGAATTGCTGGACGAATATGTTTACGTGACTTTGCGCGAATTGCGCGTCGGTGATTTTCTCCGCAAGCTCATCCGGCTCATTCTGGAGCATAAATTGAAGATGCTGCCCGGATTCTACCTGCTGCTCAAAACCGTCGTCACCGTGGAAGGCGTGGCCGGACGGCTCGATCCCGAATTCGACATGGTGGAGCAATTCCGGCCCTTCGCCAGGCGTATCATGCGTGAACGCCTCAGCCCCAAACGGCTCCTCTCGGACCTGTACCATACCGCCTGGGATTTAAGCCCCTTATTGCGTGAATTTCCCTCCGAAGCCCGGGGAATTTTGGACTTGGTCAAACGCGGTAAAATCCGCATCGAGTTTCAGCACCGGGGGTTGGAACCGCTCTTGGAGGTGCACGAGCGCATCGTCAATCGCATCGTCTTCGCCCTGGTCTTGGCCTCCCTGGTTATCGGTTCTTCGCTGGTAGTGTTGGCGGGCGTGCCGCCCACCTGGCAGGGTATTCCCATAATCGGACTGGGCGGATTTTCCGTAGCCGCTCTATTGGGATTTTGGCTGTTGGTAAATATTCTCCGCAAAGGGAAAATCCATTAACCGTAAGCGGAAGAGCGGCTTTTCTCCGAAATTTCAGAGGGCGAATCCGAAAAAACCGGCAAGTGCAACGGACCCAGGCCCAGCGCCCCTTCCACCGAACCCGCTATCAATGCCAACTGGCCCATAATGCGTAAATAGAGTGCCTCCAGCCTTGCCAGGGCTTTATCCGCCGCATCGAAAACCCGTTCGTAGTCGTCGGCCTCGGGTAGAGCGTCGAGCACATAATCGGCTAAGGTGGCGCCGGGCTTGGCGGCCTTGGGAAAAGGATGCGCCGTGGCTCCCAACTGGCGTCGCAGCCGCAACAAAGAAGCGCGCAGCAACACCGATTTTTCCGCGATTTCACGACCGAGTTCGTGCCCTTTTTCATTTCCATCCAGGTTTTCCACCAGAATGACCATTTCGGAAAAGTCTTTGCGTAAAGCCGAGGCTTCCGTCAGGGCTGGAAGCAAACCCGCGAGCGTAGGCAGCAAGCCATTGGCTTCATCGAGAAACTCAGGACCATCGCGCAGTCCTTGCGAAGCGACCAGCGCGGGAAGGGCGGCCAAGGCCGTCACCAATCTGTCGGAGAAGGCCGCCTCCAGGGGCTCGAGCCGGTCGGCCAGGTCGTTTTGCTCGCGCAGGCATAGGGCAACGGCCGCAACGGACGCGGACACGGTCGCCGTTTCCAAATGGAAGTCCTCGGGTTCGATGTGAAACCGGGCCGAGAGCAAAGCGCCCGCCTGCAAGGCTTGCAAAAGGCGCTGCTCACACCGAAGAAGCTGGTGATAATTCCGGGTACCCTCCGGTAATGCGGCCGCAATGCGCGCCCGCGCCTCGTGCAAGGCCCGGCGCGCCTCCGGAAGATCGGCTATCTCATAGGCGGGTAAAGCCGGCGTACCGGAAGCCGCAAGGCGCAGCGGACGCCGGCTCGAAAGCAGGCTGAAGAAATAACTTTCCAAGGCGGCCTCCCCCGCCTGCATCTGGCTCTGTCCCTGCATGATGTCGCTCGTGGAAACCAGCCTGTCCGCGTAGAATTCTTCTTGTAAATCGCTGGCGTAAAGACGAAGCGTCACTTCACGGCAACGCGCGGGAAAGTCGCAAAAAAGCGAGGGCGCCTCGGCGGGAAGGCGACACAATCCCGGAGCCTCCAATTTCCGGGCCGCGGCGACGCGTTCCCCGAATGAGGGGTGAGTATGCAACGGCCCGCTTCGCTCGGCCCACATCTCCTTGTGGATTTTGTCACGTACCTCCGCAATAAAAATACGCGTATGGGCTTTGACCAAGGCGGGAAAATCGTCGCCGAGCCGGCCCTCCCGCCACGATAGGCTCAAGGTTTTCCGGGCCAGGCCTCGGGCCGCTTCCAAGATGCGGGTTTGCACCAGCAGGGACTCAAAGGCCTCGACGCCGGCCAAGCGCACGGCATATCTATCCGCGTCCAATTCCATTTGCCGCAGCAGGTAACAACTGAGCAACCTACCGATTGCCATGAACGGCTTGAGCGCCTGGCGGGTGAGCCAAAGATACCCTCGGGCGATATGGCAAAAAAATCCCACGCCCAGGTCGAGACGGCGCGACCCCCGCTCCAACCATTCGTCCCAGGCGTCCCGGCCATGCACCGCCTGCTCGAACCAGCGTTCCACCCCCCTTACGATATAAATAAGCCGGATGGCCATGCCCTGCCCAAAATGGGCCAACTCATGGGTGACCATGGCCGCGAATTGCTGCACGGTGAGGCCGTCGACCAGCGAGAGGCCGAAGACCAGTTCCACCCGGCCGCGTAACAGATTGATGACACCCGGAGCATAGCGGGCGAAAGCATTGACCTCGGAGTTCAGGTAAATGCGGAGAGGGACCGGCGCATCGGTGATGCGGCATAGGTCGCGGACGAAATCGAAAAGGTGGGACTCCTCTTCGGGCGAAACACGACGGTCGCGCGGGTCGGGACGGGTCACGGCCCAGAGGGGTTTAAACAGGAAAAGCCCCTGTACGATTCCCACACCGCCGATACAGACATAAGCCAGGGCACCCCACCACCGGGCCTGGTGTCCGACCAACCAATGGATGTGCTCCCATAAATGCCAGGCCGTCGCCAGGAAAACCCCGACCACGAAAAAAATATAGAGGGCCGGTAGAAACAGCATGCCGACGGTCGCCAAAACGATTCCCACCCGATAGCGCATGGGTACGCTTTCGCGCGGCAGACTGCCATGGATCTTGGGACGGCCCATGGCATCCAAGGGATGGGCTAGGGGCTCGTCGGGGCCGTAGGAGGTTTTCACCCCCTAAGCATACCGCCTGACCGGGGAGAAAACCCCAATTTTAAGCGAGAAAGGCCAAATTCAACTTTTAGCCGCATTCACTGCCGCTTCCGTAGCGCGAGCTACCGCCGCCGACTCTTCCGCCGGAGCGACAACCTTGTGAAAGTCTCCCCGCAGGGCTTTCAGGGCGTATTTTTCCAAGTCGATTTCCTGTCGGGTGCGAAAACCCAGGCGTCTTAAGGGAAGCAGGGGGTAGCTCCAACCCTGAGCCTGAAATTGCAACAGCATGGGTACGGACAGCCAGGTGAGAAGCACCCAAACGCGGCTTTTAAAAAGCCCGAAGACCAGACCGAACAGGGCGCAAGCGGCCGCGGAAAGTCCCATCACCCGTTCTACGTCCCATTCGTCCTCGAGCATGACAATGCGGTGCGAAAGGGTTTCGCGCGATTGCGTACCGTAGAAACGGATATTCTCGCGGGTGCGCTTGTCGATAACCTGATTGATTTCAGGCGGGGTATTCCGTCGAATCCTGTCGGCTTCGTCCCGAAGGGTATTCCCGTCGGAGCCTTCCGGAAAATTGAACACATTGCGGCTGTTTTTTTCCTCGAGCATCGGTTTCTCCTGCTTCATATGATTCAAACATCCCAATGGTATGCTTTTTAAAGATAGGTTATGCCACCAGGCGGAACAAACCCGGTGGCATATTCTCCCCTTTAGCCAGATGGTGAATCATCGGCCTCCCTATGATTGGCTTCAATGAGTGGGTCGCGAGACCTCTTCGACCAACTCCCCGGTTACTTCTTCCTCCACATTCAGCGCCAAATCGGCTTGGGATACGATGCCGCTGGCTCCTCCCCCTTCGTCCACAACCACCACGCGCCGAATCTGCTGCTCTTCCATCAATTTGATGCAGGCGTCTACGGAAGCCTCCTCCGAAATGGTGAATACCGAATCGGTCATGCAATCCCCGGCGGTGAGTTCCAGGGGGTTTTTCCCCTGCGCCAAGGTACGCACCGCGATATCGCGATCGGTCACTACGCCTACCGGCCGCCAATTTTCCTGGTCTTCGACAACAGGTATGATCCCGCAATCGTTTTCCACCATCATGCGGGCCACCTCTTCCAACGGCGTATCCGGCAGGCAGCAAATGGGGTTTTCCGTCATTATTTCCACTATTTTACGAGTATCGGGCATAATCGCCTCCTTTTGAGACTGTATTTTCACTACGTCTAACATAATTTTTACCGGCGCTCCGCCAAACGATTCAAAAATTTTCCCGAATTCTCCCTGATCGAAAAAGGGCCTGCGGTCAAGCAGGCCCTTTGCGCTAGGGGATTTTTACCGTAAGACAGGAAGGCAGCAGGTTTTCCTACTCTTCCCCCTCCAACTTGACGACGTCGCCGATGGTGGTGGGAGTCGGTACGTGAGCGGCCAGGTATTCCTTCCACTCCGCGTCTTCCTTGTTCTTGAAATAGTCCACGACGCTCAAAGTGAGCTTGCGGTTGGCCGCATCCACTTCGATGACCACGGTGGGCAATTCGTCGCCGACCTTGAAAGCCTCGGCGGGATTGCGCAAGTCTTCGGTGGTCAGTTTTGAATTGGGGATGAAACCTTCCAATCCGCCCGGAACTTCGGCGACTACGCCCCTGTCCAACATGCGGAGGATGGATACCTTGGCCTCTTTGCCTACGGGGAAGTCCTGTTCGACCTTTTCCCAGGGATCCTCTTCCAGATGCTTCATGGAAAGGGAGATGCGACGCTTTTCCTTGTCGATGGCCATGACGATGCACTCCACCTCGTCGCCCTTTTTGAGGACTTCGGAAGGATGGGTGATTTTCTTGGTCCACGACATGTCGGAGACATGGATAAGGCCGTCAACGCCTTCCTTCAACTCGATGAAAGCGCCGAAGGCGGCGAGGTTGCGGATTTCGCCCTTGACCTTGGAACCGACGGGAATTTCGTTCTCGATTTGCTCCCAGGGATCAGGGGTAACCTGCTTGAGGCCGAGCGAGATCTTCTCGTTTTCGGTGTCGAGCTTGAGGACCACTGCATTCACTTCGTCGCCCACGTTGAGAATTTGCGAGGGGTGTTTGATATGCTGGGTCCAGGACATTTCGGAAATATGGATAAGGCCTTCGACGCCTTGATCCAATTCCACGAAGGCGCCGTAATCGGTCATGGAAACCACGCGGCCGGTGACATTGGTGCCTTCGGGATATTTGGCGGTGACATCTTCCCAAGGATGTTTGGTCAGTTGCTTCATGCCGAGCGATATGCGTTCTTTGCGGTCGTTGAAATCGAGAACCACGACGCGCACCTTGTGTCCCAGTCCCACCACTTCGGAGGGATGGCCCACGCGGCCCCAGGACATGTCGGTGATATGGAGCAAGCCGTCCACGCCGCCCAGGTCGATGAAGGCGCCGAAGTCGGTGATGTTCTTGACGATACCTTCGCGAATCTGTCCGCGTTCGAGGGTATCGATGATTTCGTCGCGCATCTTGGAACGTTCCTGTTCCAGCACCACGCGGCGCGAGACCACGATATTGCGGCGGATTTTGTTGACCTTGATGACTTTGAATTCCATTTCGACGCCCAGCAAGGCGTCGAGATCGGGAACCTGGCGCAAGTCGATTTGCGAACCCGGCAAAAAGGCCTCGATGCCGAAAAGGTCGACCACCACGCCGCCCTTGATGCGACGGATGATGCGGCCGGCGACGATTTCCTCGCGCTCGAAGGCTTCGCGGATACGCTCCCAGACGCGCATGAAATCGGCGCGTTGCTTGGAAAGGATGATTTGTCCGTCGGCGTTCTCGACCTGCTCGAGATAGACTTCATAAACCTTGCCGATGGCCAAATCGGTTTCGTCTTTGAATTCGATTTTGTTGATGATGCCTTCCGACTTGAAATGCACGTCGATGAAGACGTCGCTGTCGGTGATGCGAACCACGGTGCCCTTGACGATGCTGCCTTCTTGCAGTCCCTGCAAGGTATCGTCATACAGGCTTAACAGCTCTTTTTGCGCTTCGTCCGCGAAGTCGAGCTTTTCCTCTTCCTGAAGAAAATCCTTCAAATCCTCTTCGGAACCGTACAATAATTTCTGAGTCATGTGTCTCCTTGATATCCCTACCGTGCCGTCGGGGGCGAACTCTACGCGATGTCTGACGGGAAAGGGTCGGGGCATGGACGCCAGGTTAGAGGATCGAACATCCGATCCCGGGAGTGGTCGCGCCATGGTGGTCTTGAACCGAGGCTCCTCCGCCTATTCTGGATAAGCCCTGGGGCCTATTTGGAAACGGGGACGGTGCGCCGGCTCAAAACGAAGTCGGTAATGATAGTAACTTGCTGCTCAAATGTTAAGTTGCTGGTATCGATGACCTGGGCGTCTGGAGCCAGAATCAGGGGGCTGTGCACCCGCGAGCTGTCCTTTTGATCCCTTTGCTGGATATTTTCGAGTATGGCTGCGAGAGTGGACTGGTTATTCGTGTCATTAAGTTCCATAAGTCGGCGTTTGGCACGGACTTCTGGATGTGCAGTCATGTAAAATTTAAACTCTGCGTCGGGAAAGACCACGGTGCCGATATCGCGCCCCTCCACCACCGAAGGCGCTTCCAGACCCAGTCTCCTTTGCGCTGCGACCAAAACCTCGCGCACCGGTTCGGCTTGGCAATAATCGGAGACCCGGGAGCTGACTTCCGGGCCACGAATGGCTTCGGACACGTCTTCCCCGTTGACCCACACCCGGTTGGGCTCCTCGAATCGTAGGGCCATTCCCCGCGCCACCTCCACCAGCCCTTTTACGTTTTCGGGAGGTAATGATTTCTGCAAGGCCAGCAAGGTATGCGCACGGTACATGGCGCCGGTGTCGATATGCCGGATTCCCAGCCGACGGGCCACTTCACGGGCCGTGCTGCTCTTGCCGGATCCGCTTACGCCATCGATGGCGACTATCAATGGTTCGGATGATGCATTCTCCATCAAAGGAAAAGTAAAAAGTAATCGAGGATAGGTGGGCGGAAGAAGTCACCGCTATCGTGGCAGAGTGAGGCACGGCTTTGATATAATTCGTGCGTGCCTCATCATTCTTTCAAGGCCTCGCGTTTATTGCCGCCTCTGGCCCTGTTTTGGTTGGGCACGGGATTCATGTGCGTGGAAAAAAATCCGCCGCCCCCGCTCTCGCGGGTCGAAGTTTCGGAAATCAGCCTACGGGTGCATGATCCGGCCACAGGTAGGCCGGGAGTGCTGTTGGCCTGGAAATACTCCGAAGCGGAGCCGGTGACCCATTTCAACATCTACCGCCGCCTGAACCAGGATACCGTCGCCCAACTGATCCATACCGGCGTGAGCGGCTCGCTGCGGCAATTGTACTCACCCCTCCCCGATTCCGGCCGCAGCCAGGAATTGCAATACGGCCTCAAGGCCATGCATATCGAAAAGACGGGACAAAGGCTGGAAACCGATTCGGTCGCCTGGGCCAAGCTTACCGTGACCTCCAATTTGCGCATATACAGCCCGACCGCGGGTTCACTGCAAAAAACGCGTGTGGTGCCCTTCGAAATTTCCACGGGATCGGATTTCGGTACGCTGGTGAAATTGGAGCTCTATCAGGAGGAAGGGCGGATATGGAAAAAAATCCTGACAACCTGTCTTCCTGAAAATAGTTGCAATACGCCGCTTTTCGGCGGGACGTTGCAGCGTCAAGATTTGGTTTTACCATTCCTCCAGGGCGACACCGTGTCGATGATGGCCTGTGCCATCGGCATCGAATCGTTCGAAGCCACGCGCACGGCGCTGGTACAATCGATTCACTGTTCCGCATTTAGAAGGATGATGGAGTGAAGGCCTGGCGAAAGCTGGCGACGCTCTGTTTGCCCTGGCTGGCCGCGGTCGTCTGGTCGTCGGACTTCACCCTGCTCCGTAGCGACGTGAAAGGCATGGAGCTGTTGTGGCAGGGCCGCAGCGAAAGCCAAATCTCTTTCGCCCTGCCGCCGGGGGGCGAGGCCGACTTGCGTTATGAAATCCTGGAAGCCTATCCAGACCTTTCAGAGGCCAAGTCAAACCGGAGACGTCCCGAAGTGCCGGCGCAATTGTCCGAGTCGGTACGCTTCCGGGATGTGGAAATGGCGACGGTAAGGGTTTTCCCGGTATATAACCACCAGGGAAAGGCCATGCGTCTGGGAGCCGTTAGACTCACCGTAACATTCCGGGGTGGCGGACGGAGCCGCACTGTCTTCGCTGCCCCGGAAAATCACCCCAGCGAGGTGTATTTGCGCGAGGCCCTGGTGAATTATCCCGTATCGCGCGGGTTTCGGAGCTTACCCGCTTTGCCCGCGGCCAAAATAGCCGCGGAACCCAATTTGCCGGCGGTCAGGCTGCTGGTGCGCACCCAGGGGGTGGGCATTCACGTTTTGACCACGGAGGATTTACGTAAGGCGGGGGTTCCTTTGGGAAAGATCGACCCGCGGCGTTTCCGGCTCTTCCATACGGGGAAGGAAATTCCGATCTACCTCTCCGGCGAAGACGACGGGCGTTGGCATGAGGGCGATTACCTCGAATTTATCGGTAAACGCGCCGAAGGGGAGTTCACCTACAATTCGCTTTACACGGCCAATAGCGTTTTCACTTTGGTCTGGGATATGCCCGGTTTTGGATTACGGGCGCCGCGAGTACCCGTGGCCGTCCGGGAAGGCGGGAATATCCGGGTGGATGTCCCCGCCGCCGAGTCGGTTCGTCCTCATCGCGTGGATATGCGTGTGGAAAATGATTTTACCGTACTCCGCATCGGCAGCACCAATGCGGAAGATATTCCCGATTTGGGACAGAATGTGATACCGGAAGAGATGGAGGATTTCTGGTTTTGGCAATCGCTGGGACAGAACAAGGACTTGACGGAAGTCGACTTCCATGTGCCGTATCATTCCGCGGATACCCGTAACCGCCCGCTGACCGCGAGGGATCAGCTTTTCATCACCATCGGCCTGAAGGGGGTAACCAACCACTTGCAGGCCGACCCCGACCATCACATCAAGTTCAGTTTAAATGGGAACGATATTTCCCTGGTAGGCGGCCAGGCCAACGACGCCATTTGGGAAGGGCAGTCCAGTTATCTCTGGAAGTCGCAACCTCTCTCACCGACACTGCTGCAGCCGGGTAAGAACACGCTGCTATTCCAGAACGTGAACGATTTATTCACAAACGACGGCACCCCGGTGGAAAATCAAGTCGCTTTGCTCAACTTCGTAACCTTGAGCTTTCCCGCCGGCTTTCAGGCGGTGGACAATCGCCTGCGTTTTTCCAACCGCTTTCCGGATAGCCTGGGAAGTCGGATATTTACCGTGGGGGGATTCACTTCGGATAAAATATCGCTGTGGGACGAGAGCGGGCGCAAGTTGGTCGGCTTCGATGTTTTTTCGGGGGGCGGAGCCCCCAGCGTGAGTTTCCGGGATAGCCTTATCACGGAGACGTATTACCAAATCGCCACTTGGGAAAACCGGATGCGTCCAGTCGTGACATTGGATACCTTGGATAACCTCAAGAACGGCGACAACGAGGCCGATTATCTCATTGTGACGCATAAATCGCTGTTGGGAAGCGCCTTGGATTCGCTGGTCGCCCACCGGAAAAGCCAGGGAATGCGGGTTCGTGTGGCCTTGGTGGAGCATATTTACCAGACTTTCGGCGACGGCAGCCCTCACCCAGCGGCAATCCGGCGCTTCGTACAACACGCCTATCTGAATTGGAAGCGCCCCGCTCCGGCATATCTCCTGTTGGCTGGAAACGCCTCCATGCTGTTCGATAAACAGGCAAGCCACAGCCATCCCAATCTGGTTCCGACTTCGGTGGTCAACATCCCCGGTTGGGGCATAGCGGCCGCCGACGATTATTTCGCCAAAGTGTCGGGCGAAGACGATGTACCCGACCTCTTCGTGGGACGCATTCCCGCCGTCGATAGGAATTCCCTATCCACCGTGGTGCAAAAGACTTTGGTGCATGAGAAGGAGCGGCCCGCAGGGCATTGGCGCAATAAGACTTTGCTGCTGGGAGGCTATGAAGACTCGTTCACCCGCCTGAATAATTCTTTACAGACCTTACTGATCGATAAAGGCGCCGATTATTCCCGGCTCGACCTCTTTCCCACCTCGCCCTATTTCCGCAAACCGGATGCTCCCCCAGGATTTTTCCAACAAATGGATTCCGCTTTCAATCTCGTAAGCTTTGTGGGTCATGGTGGAGGAGCGGTATGGTCGGATGGAGGCCTGTTGACCATTCAGGCACTGGACGAGGGTCGTCTGCGCGGAGATTTTCCCATACCCATGGTGTTGTCGTTGACTTGCCTGACGGGATTTTTCGAGGACGTGAATGCGCGCTCATTAGGCGAAGAAATGTTGTTGCTGAAAAATTCCGGCGCCGCCGCGTTCTATGGCGCGGCAGGATATATTTCCAACGCCGCTACGGAGGAATTGGCCCATGAACTTCTGACCGCAGCCTATGACCGTCCCGCTACTACCGCGGGCGAGCTGATTCACCGGGGCGAAGCCCTGGTCAGACTTAAAACCGGGAATGCCTTTTTACCCGTATTAGCCGAATTCAATTTGCTGGGTGATCCCGCCTTGCGGCTGGCTTTTGCGGACGTGGCCCCTCCCCTGCAAATAACCCCTTCCATCGGCGCCGGAAAGAAATCGATACGCGTGTCGGCGGATAAGTTGCCGCTTACAACGGGCTCCGGACGGCTCTCCTACTATCGCAACGACAGCCTTTTACAAACGGTGAATGTCGCGGTGCGTGATGGCGCTTTCTCCCATGACAAGGAAATGCCGGAGGCCGGGGATTTCTTCCTGCGGGGCAAAGCGGTTTTACATGCGTGGAACGAGACTTCTTCGTACCGATCCGAAGGTGAATTTTCCCTGCTGGACTGGTTGGCCGATTCCATTTTCACCGTTCCGGCCAATCCTCGCGTTGGGGATTCCGTCAAAGTAGGCTTTCGGGTGCGCACCCTCCATCCGGGCGTCGCTTTGGTGGGAGGCGTAGCCCTGCATGCCGTGGGCGATCGTTTCAATTCCTTTCCCGCGGGCAATCAAGTGCCACTACAAATATCGGAGGACGGCCGTACCGTAATTACCGATCGCGCCTTCGCCCTATTACCCCAAGCATCCGGAGCGAATGCCCCGATACTCACGCTGCGTTTCCGCATGGCGCTGCGCGCCTTGGACGGCAATGGAACCCCAGGTCCCCTGGTGGGCGGAATCGAAACCCGCCTGTTCCACACGCCCCTCCCCTATTCCCCTGACTTGGCCCTGGCCTCTCCGCCTTTCCGGCTGCCTATCCAAAATGACTTGGGGGTATGGGTACGCTTCGGCAACCGGGGATTAGGCGCGGATTCGAATTTCACGGTGCATTTCAAGGTCGCAGGGGAGGGTAACCGCGTCGATACCCTGAAATTCGGGCGGAAGCTGTCGCCGGGAAGGGTTGACTCTCTGTTTATTCCCCTTCGGGACGAGGAACTCGACAAGCGGTTGACGGCCGTCGTCATCCCCACGGTTCCCGACGCCACTCCCGCCGACAATGTGCGCGACACGCTTTTCACCTGGAAGTCGTCCATGCTGCTGCCGGGAGCGCGCGAACATCCCATCCTGGAGGCTCCGCAAGTTCTGACTTTACCACCGAATGCTTCCGATTCGGTGCGGGTATTTACGCGCTTAGATACGTCGGCGGGACTTCCCGCTCATCTTTTTCCGGTGGCCGACAACCCGGCTTCGCTGGAAGTACGCGTGGCCGGGCCATTGCCGAACTTGAGGCTGGCCTTCTCCAGCACGGCCCAAGCCTTTTCGGGAAGTCTTCCGACTCCTGCCTGGCATTTCCGGGAAAGCCGCACGGGCCGATGGACTCTCTTGGACAGCCCCGCGAAGGATAGCCTCACGCGGGAAGCCCGGTATGTGAAGGAAGGTTATTATCGGCCTTTGCATAATACGGATATTACGCCGCCGGAAGCCGGAGTCACGAGCGGCGGCCACAGGTTGCTTCCGGACGACTACGTGCCCTTGAAAACACCGATTGAAATCGTGCTGCGCGATGATGCAGGCATCGACGGGCTGCTCCATCCGCCGCGCATAACCAGTCAACGGCAGAACTTCGATACCACCAACAGCGCCGTGGAAACCGGATTCGACGCGGCGGGACTGATGCGCATCCGGTTCTGGCCCGACCCGAGCATAAGGCGCGACTCGGTGGAGATTACCGCCCACGATATTTCCGGCAATCAATTGCGGCAATCCTTCACCTATAGGTTGGGAACCAAGCTTTCCATTCTCAATTTGGGAAGCTATCCTAATCCATTCGCCGACACGGCGGTTTTCGTATATACCTTGACCGAGTTCAGCCAAAGCGTTTCGTTGCGTGTCTATACGCGTTCGGGAAGGTTGGTGCGCGCCTTGGAGGATAGGAACGCCATCGGTTATCGGGAAACCGTGTGGGACGGGCGCACCGGAGACGGAAGGGAAGTCGCCAACGGTTTATACTATCTCAAGGTTACCGCCCAGGCCGGTGGCCGGGAGGCAAGCCAAATCTATAAGCTCTTCAAAAAGAAGCGTAAATGAAGCCTCACCGGCACTAATCGCCGTTTATTACATTAGAGCCCGAGCAAATCCCCGTACTCGGAGTTCTAACCGGCATGAGCGTAAATTCGGATGAAAAGCACGCCACCACGCAATTGGAGCGGCCGGGGTTGTATCTGGTTTCCACGCCCATCGGCAACCTGGACGACATTACCTTGCGCGCGCTCAAGGTATTGCGTTCCGCCGATTTGGTGCTGGCCGAAGATACGCGCCACTCCCGCGTGCTGTTCGATCACTTCGGACTGAAAACCCGTATGGAAGCCTATCACGATTTCAACAAAATCAAGCGGACGCCCGCCCTGTTGGACTATCTGGAAAAAGGCCATGCCGTGGCCTTGATCTGCGACGCGGGCACTCCCGGAGTGGCGGACGAGGCGTTCTTTTTAGTGCGGGCCGCCCGGGAAAAGGGAATACCCGTTTTTCCCATTCCCGGCGCTTCAGCCCTCTTGGCCGCGTTGCCGGCGTCGGGTCTGCCTACCGATCACTTCTCCTTCGAAAACTTCCCTCCCAAAAAATCCGCCCAGCGGCTGCGTAAATTGGAGGTTCTGAAAGCCCGATGGAGCGAAGCGGAAACCCATGCCCCTACCTTGGTATTTTATGTCTCGCCGTATCAGGTGCGGAAATTCGTGGATGAAATCGGACAGGTTTTCGGCCCTGACCTGCGCGTGGTGCTGGCCCGGGAGTTGACCAAGAAGTTCGAGGAAATCCGTTCAGCGACGCCGGGAGAACATACGGAATATTATCGGGAACGCGAACCCCGCGGGGAGTACGTGCTGCTCTTCCACCCCCAGAATAAAGGCTGATGCGAATAGCGCAACCGCTGTCTTTTGCCGCCATAATCCTGGCCCACTTGTTGTTGGCCTGGTGCTATCCCCGCTTTCCCTTGGGTCCGCTGGTATTCGTGGTTCCGTGCCTCGCTTTTTGGGCCACAGCCTCTCTCTCGCCTGCGCGGGCTTTTCGCTATCACTTCTTCGGAGGCGTTGTCTTCAACGGAGTCATGTTCTGGTGGCTTTACAATGTGATGAAGGTGGGTCCCGCCGCAATTATTTTCATCGGCCTTATTGCCCTCGTGCTGTTTCTATCGCTTTTCAACGCGGTGATGGGCTGGCTGTTCCGTCACAGTCTCGATTGGCGCGCGGGATTGGCTGTTTATCCTTTCGCCTGGGCGGGCTTGGAGGTTTTACGCGGCTATGGCCAGATGTCTTTTCCCTGGAGCCATATCGGTTATACCTTAGGCGAATATGCCCCGCTCATCCAGGCCGCGCATGGAGTCGGAGTATTCGGCCTGTCCGTCGCCATCATAGGCGCCAATATCCTGTTTTTCCAATCCCTGCGCGCCAAAGGCAATTCCCGATTGCGCCTCGCTTTGGTGGGTCTTTCCATCCCTTTGCTGCTTTGGGGCTACGGGGCCTGGCGGTTGAGCGGGGAAAATCCCCTTGCAGAAAGCATTGATATCGCCTTGGTACAGCCATCCATCGCCCAGGTGAAAAAATGGGATGAAAATTATTTTCAGGAAGTCATGGAAAAAACCTGGAAGACCATGGATGCCGCGGATTTACAAGGAACGGAACTCATCGTATTGCCGGAAACGGCGGTGCCGGATTTTCTCCGCCTGCGCCCCGAAGTCCTGGGGGAGTTGCGGCGTCGGTCCGCCCGCATGGGTGTTCCGATTCTATTCGGGTCCCTCGACTTGCTTCGCAACGATCGGGAAATCCGCCCCCACTTTTTCTACAACTCGGCCTTTTTGCTCTCTCCCGATTCTGCGGAAACTCCGCTGCAATATTCCAAAATCCGCCTGGTCCCGTTCAGCGAAAGGGTTCCCTTCGAAGAAATCTTTCCGCTGGTCAATTATGTGAACCTGGGAGACGGCGGGTTCAGTCCGGGTGTGGATTACGCCCTTTGGGGTGAGACCACGCGCTTCAGTCCCTCCATTTGCTATGAGCTCATCTATCCCGATTTCGTACGCGGCGCCCGTCACCGGGGAGCGGAACTGTTGGTCAATATCACCAATGACAGTTGGTTCGGAATCTCCAACGCGGCCTATATGCACGCCAATATCGCCCGCTTCAGAACGGTGGAAACCGGCGCTCCCATGGCCCGGGTGGCCAATTCCGGCGTAAGCGTATTCTACGATTACAAGGGGCGTAACCTGGGTGAGACGCGGCTTTTCGAGAAAACCGTTTTGCGCCGTAAACTGCCCGTTCATTCCGAGCGGACCTTCTATCTCACTACGGGAGGTCGGCAGGAAGGATTTTACGCCGTGGTTTTCCTGGGAATTTTGGTACTGACGGTGGTGAAGGGCCGGCGGCAAAAACGCTTGCTGCGGAATCAGTCGGGAAATAAACCCGCGCGCACCGCCGCGCAATAATCCCGGGCACCATCCAACCCCGCTTGGCGCAGGGAAGCAAAAGCCCGCGCGAAAGGCGGGGGCGGCTTTTGGTTCAATCCCATAAAATCATGCAGCACCAATACCTGTCCATCCACGTTTTTGCCCGCGCCGATTCCGATGGTGGGAATGCGCAGGGTTGCGGTGATGCGGGCGGCCAGTTCGAAATGCATATGTTCCAGCACTACGGCGCAGGCCCCGGCGCGTTGCAGTTCAAGTGCGGCCTGCATCAGGTTTTCCCATTCCGCTTCCCCGGCGCCCACTTGCTTGAAGGATTGGGCGGTTTGGGGTAATAAGCCCAGGTGCCCGATAACGGGGATGCCCGCGGAAACCAGGGCCTTCACCTGCTCCACCTTGGCGCCCTCGAGTTTGACGGAATGGGCGCCCAGGGTCAGGAAACGTTGGGCATTGCTTACTGCTGATTCGGGCGTCGCATCGGATCCGTACGGCATATCGGCCGTGATGTGGGTATGGGCCGCTCCCCGGGCGACGGCGGCCACGAACAGGGACATAATGTCCATGTTGACAGCGCGGGTGCTGGGTAGGCCAAGCATGACGTTGGCCAGGGAATCGCCGACCAGAATGATGTCGACCCCGGCATCTTCCAGAATACCCGCGAAGCAATAGTCGTAACCCGTGGCCATAACCAAAGGTCGGGATTTGAATTGGGGGAATTCGTCCGGTGTCAGCATGGGTTAATGGTAATTCGACGGATTTGTGGCGGCAATGGTTGAACCGTTTGGGATATGCAACCACGAATGAGATGCGGGAAGTGGCTAGAAATCGGGTTGGGGGATGCTTCGCATCGAATCTTCCCAAAAAAATCCGTCGAACTTATCATTTATGATAAGTTCGACGATGGGAATTGGACACTGGCAGAAAAACCCCTCCCTCACCCTTCCGCGTCGGCGCGCAGGAAAAAATCACGGGATGAGATGGGCTTCCAAGTCTTCCCAGGACAAATCCTGCCGGGGAATCCTTTCCGGATCAAATACGGAGAGAATATCCCCGACTTGGCCGCCCTTTCTGGTTTTCCCGCCGCCTCCCTCGGGAAATTGCTGAAAAAACCATTGTAACAATCGCGCGGGCGAATCACCTCTATTCCGCCAATCCTGCAGCGCGCGGCTGCCCGCCGACTTGGAAAGTTTATCGCCTCCCTTTTCCAGGATCAGCCCGTGGTGGACGAAATCGCAGGACGGAAAGCCGGTTAGTGAAAGACGCCGCGCCAGCAGCAATTGGGCGAAGGTGGAGGGGAGCAGGTCGCGGCCGCGCACGATGCAGTTCATGCGCAAATCCTCGTCGTCGACAACGGAGCAAAGGTGGTAGGCGGGTAAGCCATCCCTTTGTCGGACCCCGAAATCGCCCGCGACGACGTGAACTTCCGCCGCTTTTTCACCTTCTCCCCATTCCCGGAAAGACACTGTTTCTCCCGGAGGAGAGTGGAGCCGCCATGCGACCCCATCGGAATGCAAATCGAGATTTTTTTCCCGGCACCGGCACCCGCCCTGTTCTTGCATTTGTTTACGGCTGCAGTCGCAGGCATAAACGGCAGGCGCGCCTTCCACCGTTATTCGACTCAACGACTCCAGGGCATCGAGATAGCGGGGAAGCCGGCGCTGGAAACCGTAACTTGCGTGGAACTCCGGTTGCGAGCGCGGGCCTTCGTCATAATCCAGGCCCAGCCAGTGCAAGGATTCCAAAATATCCCTTAGGTAACTTTCACGATACCGGGGCGGATCGAAGTCATCTACGCGCAGGGCGACGGCTCCCGAGCGTTTGCGGGCCAGACACCAGGTTATCACGAAGGACCAGGCGTTTCCGGCATGCAAATAACCGCTGGGGGTGGGCGCCAGGCGGGTATGCAAACTCCCGGAATGCGCCCCTGCGCCGGGAGAATTCATTCCGCGCGGACCTGTTCCAGAAATTCGAGGCTCTTGATGCGTTTCTCGCCTCCACCGTGGCGGCCGAGATAGGTCATCAGAAAAGCGAAGCCTTGTCGCATGGCGCTAGATGAAGGGGCCGAGGAGTGGGTTTCACGCGTGGAACCGCCTTGCAGCGAATCCAGCCATTGCACTACCTCTCCGCTCAATTCGGTATGTGCGCGCGGGTTTGCGCCTCTGCAGTCGCGGCAAAGCGCTCCGCCCTGGTCCACATCGAAAGCCGTGCTGATGGCGGACAGGCCGCCTCCGCACACATGACACGCGGAGAATTGCGGAGAGTATCCGGAGACGCCGCTGAATTCAAGCACGAAGCGAGCCAAGCCGGGCCAAACCTCTTCCCCTTGGCCGGCGTCAAGGTTTCGCAAACCCTGTAGAAGCATACGGTAAAGCGGCAGGGAGCGTTCCTGGCCATGCAGGTAGCGCAGAAAAATTTCCAAAAGCACATGGCCCGCCGCCTGCTTCACCAAATCGGTTTTAAGGCGCGGGAAGTCCTCCAAAAAGTGGGCGTCCGTCAAAGTGACCATATCGGAGCGCGTTTTTTCCGGGTAAACGAATTGCAACAAATTGAAGGAATCGATTAAGCCGCGGAATTTGGATTTGGGACGCTTAGCTCCCTTGGCGATAAAGGTGATCAGGCCCGACTCGCGCGTGAAGGCCTTCAGAATAAAGCTGGATTCGGAGTAAGGGGTTTTTCGCAGGATCAGTCCCGGAGATTTAAGTGCGGGCATGACAATAAAATACCTGTTTATAAGCGGTAAGTCAGCGACCAAGCCTCTTCGCGTCCTGGAGGAAGGGTTGTATGTAGAAAGGGTTCGATGGAAACCGCAATCCCATTGCTCCAAATGGGCAGCGCCGACAGCGGGAACCCGCACTCCATTTGCACTCGGTCCAGACGCGGGTGCTTTACTTCAAATGATACTGGATAACCCCAGGCAACGTTGATCAGTTGAAAAAGACTATGGCGCCAATTGAAATCGGATTTGAGAACCAGCCAGCCGGCCTCATCCACGAAATAGCCGGGATTCACGGGCAACGAGCATTCCAGCGAGGGCCGGAAGTATTGTCCGGGCCCCATGAAGGGAAAAAAGGGGTGGGCGAAAAAGCGGATGGGGAGCGGCCCTTCCCCCACATTCTGCAGCCGGGTATGGATTTGAACCCTGCGATCGGTCAAACGAACTTCGCGCGTAAGGAAAAGCGCCTGTTCGCGATATTGCTGGCTGGTGCGCATACGCACACAATTGGACAGGTCTTCGATTTCCCAAACACAGAAGCGGATTACCTCCGGATTATCCCGCACATGAAAGGGTTTCGTGGAGCTGGTCCGTTTTACCCGGCCCACTCCGAGCACTTCTACTTCGTCACCCACCAAAGCCCTATCCTGCCCCAGGGCGATTTCGAAGGCATCGGGCAGGCCCTGACCATCAAAAGGCCGGGGGGCACTGGGATAAGCGGGACCGGAAAGTAAATCTCCCCCGGAATCCTTGATCTGCCAGATATACCCGCCGGTGCAGAAGCGCGAACCGAGCTTTTTCTGATCGGCTACGGGATCGAGAATCTCCACCGTAAGGAAGGCGTTGGATAGGGTATACATGTTTTAAATATTAGCAACTTACGGTGCCAGGGATTTCCGCACCAGCCCACGTAAAAATTCCAATTCCCGGAAACCCGGATTCAACCGCTGCCAGAGCAGACGCAAGTGGGTTAGATTACGCCCGCGATTACCGTCTTTTAAAAATCCCTTTTGCTCCAGGAAACCGATCAGGTCGGCGTAGATTTCCTCCCTTTTCTCCAACCTCGGCTGAGGCTCGACTCCCGGCGCAACCTGCCCGACGGCCTGGAGCAATCCCTGGCGCTGAACCTCCCGAAGGGCGATGGCCACGGCATGGGAGAGATTGAGGCTCATGCCCGGCGCAACCATTTCGATGCAGGCCAGGTGGGTTGCCTGCAAAGATTCTTCGCGGGACAATCCCCGGCTTTCCCGGCCGAAAATCAGGGCCACCCGCAAATCTCCGCCCGAGGCGCCTTGCCGGAGTCGCCCGGGAAAATCAAGATCACGCAACAGGATTTCAATTTCAGGCAGATTCTGTGCCGGCAATCGCGGTCTTCGGGTGAAAGCAATGGCGAGATGGCAGTCATCAAGCAAGTCCTGCAATCTTGTGCCACGGCGGGCGGATTCAATCAAGCCCGCGTTGCCCGCGGCGGTTTTATGTGCACGCGGAGATATTTTTTCCCCCATGCCCACGATGCGTAAATCGGTCACGCCGAAACAAGCCATGGTTCGGGCGGCAAAGCCGATATTTTCCGGAATTTCCGGCTCGACCAGAACAATGCTCCAATGCAATCGCGATGGGCCGGAAGCCGGTGTGGGCATGCTTCTCCTTTTACAAAATTTCAATAATAGCGCCATCTGCTCGAGAGTACAAGCCTGACTGCTCCGTAAATTCTTGTGTAAATTGCCACACTATTTCGGGGATTGGCGGGATCATTATTACTTTTCGATTCCCAAAGAAAGGCAGAATCACGCTTACTTCGAAATCGAAACGTAAGGGAGGAGAAGGTCTCCCGCCGTCGGAAAACGAGGTGCTAAAACGGATCTACGCCACCCAACTCATGGAGTGGCCTCAATCCCGGGTGCGCGAATTCTGGCAAGCCCACCCCTTGAAGCTGGGTGAGCGTGTCCTCCCAGAGCCGGCCTTGTACCCTCACCTCTGGGATGAGGGTTGTCGGGTACCCTTTGCATACATCCTGGAAATACTGCAGGCCGTGGAACCTTTCCTTTTGTTTATAAAGACCTCTCCTCCCCTATTTTTCCAAGCTCTAATCCAAAACTTGCAATACGGTTCCTTTTTCTCACCCAAATATCTCCTTTACCTCCTCCACCCGCATTTGGAAAGTTTCTTCCTCGGCAAGGATCCCCGCTATGAAATACTCAAAGCCTTTCCTTTGATTCTGGAAAAAGCTTTTCCCGGGATGGGGTTTCGAATCCACCGCGAGGAAGTCCAAGGCGATTGGCGCCAAGTCTGGACTTCTTTACGGCTGCCAATCCCGGTTGCCGATTGCCGGGAATTGGATATTGAAAAGTGGGCGGAAATGGGTTTGCGACACATGCCCAAGCTCTTGGATATGCCGGCATTCGAACATATGGAAGTGCTTAGCTCCCCTTTCCAATTCGAATTGGAAAAGGCAGCGTCCAAAGCAGGTTCGGTAACCATGAAGGCATTCTCCGATTTATACGATGAATGGGGCTATAAGGGGGTTTTAAAGAAACACGATGCGATTCAAGTGGCCTTAGCATTACGGAAATTCCGAAGCCCGTCGTGGGGACGGGTTACTTTGAATAAGGGAGTGGCCTATGCGGCGCCCCTAACCTTAATCCGCTTCCGGTTTCGCAGGAACCTTCCTAAACCGGATAACTTTCTTAATCCCTTCATCTCCGCCGCAGTGGAAAGCCGGGATAATTACCTGGCCGAAGCCGAAAAGAAACACATGGAATTATTGGAAACCCTAACGGGGATTTTGGATGTGCATTTCGACCCGGCGGCTCAGCGTATCTCGGTAAACGGACGTGTGGTGGCAAAAAACCTACCCGCACTCATTCTCGCCAAAATCGTCGCCCGAAGTGCCGCAGAAGAACGAACCGAATTCGAATTCCGGGATTTCGCCTTGGACCCCGAACTGAAACTCAATCCCCTCAACCCGAATTTCGTTCTTCGCCTGAATCGACTCAGCGCCACCCTCCGTAAAAAGTGCCCCGAAATGGAAATCAAGGCGACCCGCAGGGGTGCATTCCGATTTATTTGTACCAAAGGTTTCCGATTTCGAAAAACCGAAGTCTAATAACCTTACGGTATATGCCATTATCTTCTCCCCGAGCCCGCTCCGAAGTCCTGAAAAGCCTCTATGTGGCCATGCTGCTCTATTTCCCCCTCGATTGGGTGCTTGAATTTTGGAGCAGTCACCCCTTTCCGGGGAAAAACGGTGAGTCCGAAGACAGTGATTTGTTTAAAAGCTTGTGGACAGAAAAAATCACCGTCCCCTTCACCTACCTCACCTCGGTATTGAATGATTTGGAGCCGTTTTTGGTTGCCCGGAATCGCTGTATACTCGAATTTCTCGAGTTCTTCTATGTCGGTCTTAACGGCGGAATATTCATCCCGGCCAAATTCGTGCTTGGAATTCTAAATCCCTTTCTGGGCAAATTTTTTTCCAGCCGCGACTTGCGATTCTACCTTCTCTCCTTATCGAATCGGATCGGATCCTATGTTTTTCCCGGGGTAAAACTACATACCCTTTCCCTTCCCTCGCCGCCTGATTGGCGACATGTCATCCGTGCTGTCGACCTTCGCATTAATGACAATCCCGATACGCCCATACTCGATTTTCTGCTTTTCTACGGCAGCGCCCTGAAACATTATCCGCTTATTCTCAGCCTCCCTTCCTTCGAAGATGTTTCACCGCTCGCCGATTGCCGAACTCCTGATCGAGTGGTTACGGATCCGATGGAATGGAAACTCAAAGGGCGGGAAATCGGCTTCCATGCCTTTTGCCGAGATGTCGGTTTCGACCCGGTAAAGCAGGGTTGGCCGGATTCGCAAGTATGGCTGATGACGGAAGATCATTACTGTCCCCAACGGCAGCGCGTGGTTTTACGGGAAGGCTGTATTTACGGAGCGCCCGTATTTCTGCTCAAAATCCGTTTTCTGAAAAACATCCAACGCCCACAGAACTTCCTGAAAGATTTCGTGAGCGCGGTTTTGGATTCGGAAGAGTCTCCCCAGAAAAAAGCGGAAAAACTACATCGCAAACTTTTACTGGAAGCGGATAAAAAACTGCAAGTGGTCTTCCATGTCAAGGAGGTACGCATAACCGTAAACGGCAAGCACCTGGTCAGCAGCGCACCGGCACGGATTCTGCGGAAGCTGGTCCATGAATTCGTCACCACGGGCCGCACGGAATTTCAGCATCGCGAGTTCCTTCATGACGAAAACCTGATCTCGCAGCCCTCCAACCCGAACTTCATCATCCGCCTGATAAGACTGGAAAAAACGCTGGCGGAGAAATGCCCCGATCTTTCCTTAACAAGACCGGGAAGAGGAAAAATCACCTTCACTTGTCGGCGCGACATACGCTTTCGCGAAAGCTAAAATGTAAGTGAAATGTAAGTTTTATCGAGGGACGGTCTGGACTATCTTGAGCGAGGAAGAAAGTCCGGACTTAATCTGGATCTATCAGGGGAGCTCAATCGCCGGCCATACCGGTATTCGCGTAATTTCATTCCGAGAGGTTTGGAATACGGTCCATTTCGGCGGAGACGTCGACTCGGAAGGCCAGGGCACCGAATGGATTCGGAGCCGAAGCCCGGATTTGGAATGGTTGGGGCATGGGCCTGGAGTGAGGAAGGACTTTCTTCCCTTATCAATCGACTCACCACGAACGGCAGAGCGCCTTTTTAATTCGATTCGATGGGCTCGGCTTCGCGCCACCTACCATGCTCACGGATTAGACTGACCAAAGCCTCCGGCGCTTCCGCTTCGGGGATATTCTTCTTGACGCACTCCCGGCCAACGTAAAGATTCACTTTATTGGGAGCTCCTCCCACATATCCGAAATCGGCGTCGGCCATTTCTCCGGGACCGTTGACGATGCATCCCATTATCGCGATGGAAATGTCTTTCAAGTGGGAAGTGCGCGCGCGGATTTTCTGCGTAGTGGTTTCGAGGTCGAATAATGTACGGCCACAGCTGGGGCAGGAAACGTATTCGGGTTTGCTTTTGCGCACACCGGCTGCTTGCAGGATGTCATAGCCCAGGTTCATGGTCGCGCGCGCGCCCAACGGCCCGGTGATGTGAAGCATATCGCCGATGCCATCCACCAGCAGGGAGCCGAGGCGGGCCGCCAATGCCATATTCGCGACCGGGTCTCCGCTGCTTTCGCCGCGCAGGATGATAGGGTCCCGCCTCCCCTTCGCCGTGAGCCAGGCGGCCAAATAGCGATAATGCGCGACCTGGTCCGAATTCGCCGCTACCGACCAGAACAGCGAAGCGCCTGTGAAAATATCCGCCGGCAATCTCTCCAAATGCATAGGATTTTCTACGACAATCTCGATGGCGGGAGGGAAATCGGTAACGCCGTCCGCCAATTGCGAACTACGCAAACTAATCAGGTCGAAAGAGGTGCCCACCGCGAAGCGGATCACCGCCGGTTCCCATACCATGGGGATTCCAGCGCGCAATTGATGGGCATCGTGGGTGGTAAGCCATTCGATTCGACGCTCCCCCTTGGGAAGGGTTTCAGCGCCGGGATTGGGGCAGCCCACCGCGATTTTCTCCCGTCCTCCCACTATAAGGTCTTTCAAGGCAACGGAGGGAACTTCGCGCCGTTGATAGGCGTAGAAATCGACTTCCTCCGGCAATGCGGAAGGGACCTCGAGAGGATTTAGGGAGCGGGTATCGCAAATTTCCACCAATTGCCGCGCCACGGGAATTTCGCGACAGGGATCCTCGGTCAGGGAAACACGAACCGTATCTCCCAAACCGTCCAAGAGCAGGGCTCCGATACCCACGGCTGACTTGAGCCTTCCGTCTTCGCCATCGCCTGCCTCGGTGACTCCGACATGAAATGGATATGGCTTATGACCCTGATCCAAACGCATGGCCAACATCCGGTAGGCCTGCACCGCCACGCGCGGATTGGAGGACTTCATGCTGAAAACGATTTGATCAAAATTTTCGGCTTCACAGACGCGCAGGTATTCGAGCGCGGACTCGACCATGCCCTCGATGGTGTCGCCGAAGCGCCACATCATGCGATCCGAAAGAGACCCGTGATTGGTGCCGATACGCAAACAGACTCCGCGTTCCCGGGCTTCGCGAACCAGCGGCGCGAAGGTATCGAAAACCTTCTGTTCCCCTGCCGCGAAACTCGTATCGTCGTATTTGCGCATGGTCACGCCCTTGGAGTCGACGAAATTACCCGGATTGATGCGCACCTTGTCCACCCACTTGATGGCCTCGAAGGCGGCGCGGGGTTGGAAATGGATGTCGGCGGAAATAGGAACCTCGCAGCCGGCGGCACGCACCTTTTCGGCAATGGCCCGTAGACATTCGGCATCTTTGGCGGTAGGCGCGGTAATCCGTACCAATTCGCATCCGGCCTCGTAAAGTCCAAGGACCTGGGCAACCGTGGCGTCGATGTCGGCGGTATTGGTGGTGGTCATGGATTGGACCAGAATGGGAGCGTCGCCGCCGATTACCCGATCACGAACCCGAACTTCGAGAGTTTTCCGCCGGCGGGGAGCCAGCCTGTTTTCCATATAACCCAATTGCATAAAACCCGCTCTTTTTGCAGGAAATATAGCTAATCCGGTCGAGTCGCCGCAGGGGGCTCATCCTGCACGGGATATCGGAAATCGGCCGCCTTGCGCCATAACGGCCATGTTGTGGCCAGGCTATCGGCCTCGGCCAGGGTCATTTCCGGAGACGTCGAGGCGAGGTCTTCCCAGGAAGAGAAGAAGTTGTCCAATAGGGAGGATTCCCATGGCCTACGCGACAGGTATTCGAGATAGCGGCTCTGTAATTCCATCAAGGCGGAAAAAACCTCCCGCGACTGCAGCGTATCTCCAAAGGCTCGGTGATGCAAAGTGAGAAATTCAGCCGCCTTCAATTGCAGCATATACCCCATGGTGACATGCTCGTAACCGTCGCTGAAAAGCACCGGAATTCCTTGAGAGGAAGTGCGCAGGCGGTATCCCAGGTTATACAACTTCACCGCCGCATCCCGGCCGCGTATGCGGATATCATAGGGTCGTCGCTCCAAGGGTTCCAAAAAAATCGCATACAGCAAGTCCATCATGATTTCAAAGGGGGGGAGCGGAACGGAGCGGTAGATTTCCGCCATTTCCATTAAAGCATAGGGGTTGAAGCGTCCCGCACGATCGTAAAGGCCGATAAGGATCTCTTCCAGCCGGTCATAGCAAAAACCACCGCCCAAATCCGGAATGTTGAGCGCCTGCCGCGCTTCCGGAACTTCTCCCCCCCGCGCCAACAAATAAAAATGCAGTAAATGCAAGGCTGCATGTCTGGGATGCTGCTGCACTCCCGCTTGGGAATATTGCAACGCCTGATTCCGATGAGCCGGATCGTCGCTCTCTCCCGCCTCTTCAAGATGCGCCAGCACCAGCATGTAATCGATGCATGGCTCTTGGGGATTCAAACTGTCCGCGCGCCGTAAATGTGCTACTTTATCTTCGAAATTAGGCGCGGTGATTCCCAGCAAATAGTGTACTCTCCAGTCATGCGGATGCCAGGTTGCGATCTGCGCTAAGAAGCCGGAAGGAGGCGCTTCACTCAAGGTGAGCGAGGCAATCGATGACGGCTGAGGCGAGGGAGCCGGTTGGGTACGTGGCCGGCAAGCCGAAAGCCATACCAGCGAGAGCAACATGATTCCCCACCCGATCCGAGAAAATCCGGGCCGACGGTGAAGATAACCATGAAACCCACTCATGTTAGCATTATACTTTCACTACCATGCAAAATACCGCTAGGATAGTCGGCTATACCGCCTCCGGATTGATCCTCTTGGGAGTGCTGGCCTTGCTGCTGGCGCTGCAAATGAAAGGACCGGGTCGCGCCATCACCGTGCAGGTCCATTTTCCCGCATTGGGCACGCTGCTTCTGGACGATGCCGTCACCAAAAGCGGCGTTGAAATCGGAAAAGTCAGGCGTATCCATTTGCAAGGCGATACCGCCTTGGTCACCCTTGAATTCTATCGCGCCTTTTTCATTCCGGGCGACTCCCGCTTCGTCAATTTCAACTACAGCATGATGGGTGAACGCATGGTGCTGCTCGTTCCGGGTAATTCACCCGAGCGCATGGATTTAACCCGCATCCAAACCGGATATTACAGCGAGGGCGTCTCGGAAATGATTCACAAAGTCGACGAATTACTGAAACTGGTGGAAACCCTGGCGCGTTTCGCCGGAGTTTTGGATACCGGCTCCACCTCCCTCCCCGCTCTCAAAACCACCCTGCATTCCACCCTCTATCCCGTCGCACAAAACTGGTCGGAATTTGTCCAGGACTTTTCACGCCTGGAGCAAACGCTGATGGGAAACATGGAATCCCTCTCCGATCTTACCCTTAAAATGGTCCAGGCCCTTCCACAGGCGGGTAATGATTTCGATCGCGTCGTCCAGCGGGCCTCTACCACGCTCTCTGCCCTGGATTCGCTGATACTTCGCACCCTTCCTCTGCTGGAGAAAACCGAGTCCCTGCTCGCTGCCGCCCAAAATCCCGATTCTCCGCTCTACCCCCTTCTATCCGAACCCACTATTTATCAAACGCTTCGACGTCTTAACCATGACTTGAACCAAGCGGTCAACCTGGCAAAAAGCGACGGTGTAAAGGACTTGATCCGCTGGCGCAATCTCCGCTTTAGGAGTCGATAGACATGCAGCGCTCGGCTAAGCTTGTATTCGCTCCTTTTTTCCTGATATTGCCGTTGGTACTGGGAGCGTGCAATAAGGTCCAAGGCAAGTCTTCCGATGGACAAAACGTGGACGCCTTATCCCTACAAGGCGAGTACCGCGGCGTTTGGAGCGGTGAGGAAGGGATGGCTGCAGCGCAAATAATGGCTCAGGGAACGGGCTTCCGAATCCTTTTTTTCGATAAAGGGCTACCCGGAGAAAGTGCCGGCTCGGAAATCCTGGCAGAAACCGCCGGCGTCATCGCCGATGCTGCCGTGGTTTTCACGAAGGGGGAATTTTCGGCCCGGCGACCCCTGGCTCAAGATGAAATCACCGGAACGTTAGTCGGGCACGGTGATTTCGTACTGGAAAAAGTCCTGCGTGTAAGCGCCACCGCAGGCGCCCCGCCCCCTCCCGGCGCCCGGGTGCTTTTCAATGGAACCCATACCTCTGAATGGATGGACGGGAAGCTCGATTCGGAGGATAATCTGCTGGCGGGAACGACTTCGCGGAAAACCTTCCGAGATTTTCACTTACACCTGGAATTCAAGTCTCCCTTCCTACCGCAGGCCGCTGGACAAAGCCGCGGTAACAGCGGTATTTACCTGCAAAAAAGATATGAGGTGCAAATACTGGACTCCTTTGGATTTAATCCTGCGGCGTCCACCGATACGTTGGAACCCAAACGCCATTGCGGAGCGATATATGAACAGTTCGCGCCCAGGATAAACGCCTGTTTTCCGCCGAGCACATGGCAAACAGTGGATATGGATTTTAAAGCGGCCCGCTTCGACAGCACAACGTCGGGCTGGGTTAAAATCGCGCCGGCGCGGCTTACGGCTCGCCTGAACGGCATTCTCATCTTCGACGATATCGCGCTTATCAACGCGACTTTGGGAGGAGAAGCCGAAGGTCCCGGAGCGGGTCCCCTCTACCTGCAATACCATGGCCCGGGGCCTGTGTTTCGCAATATCTGGGTGGTGGAAAACGATGAAAGCACGTCCCTGGGTTTTGGTGCGAAACAGAATCAGGTGGAGGGTCGTAAAACCGGGTTCTCCCCCAACCCGGATTTCCCAGCGATGCGGGACCTTGGGGGGCGCGTACAAAGACTCAACCCGGAAGCGGTTCGGCACACCGGATTTTTCTATTTGGATAAATAGGTATGGCCCAACCCATTGAAATGATTAGTCACGTCGCGCGTCAGCTTATTCTGCTGGAAACGCGATTGTCGCAAATGAATCTTGATGCCCGACGGGTCAGTTCCGAACTGTTGGGGGAAATCGCGCATAACCTGAGCAAACTGGAGGGGGAGCTGGAGACGGAAGCCTCTCCCTTCGAATCCTGTCGGCAATTGGCCTATTTGGCGGGACGCATGCCGCTGGTCATACACGCCGGCGCAAGTCAAGCCACTTTGGAAAAACTATCCGCCGCCCTGGCCGATTGTTGTGATCCGGGAAAACTGGTACGGCAATTCCAGGCCTCCGGAGATCACAATCTCGAACTGGCCGAACTCCGTAAAGCCCAGATCCTTATCCGGGCGCTGGCCGAAGGGCTTTACCTCGCCCCTCCTTTCGCCTCTCCCGGATCCGCCTCCACTTGAACTACAGCCGGGACAACAACAATTCGCGTTGGTAGATAAGTTCCTTGGGTAGGCGATCGTGCAATTGCACGAAAAGTTCGTCTTGGGAAACCGCCTCGCTTCGCCAGGCCTGCGAATCGACTGCCTGCACCCGATCAAATTTCTGCTCGGTAAAGCCTTCCAATCCACCTGCTGCGAAATCTTCGAATAGGGGCATCCATCCCAGCGCGGATTCCCGGGCCGCAACCCGGCCTCGGCATCGATCCGAAATCCACATCAACACCCGAAGATTTTCTCCAAACCCCGGCCAAAGGTAGTCGCCGGATTCGTCTTTGCGAAACCAATTGACATGAAAAATAAGGGGTGGGTTTTTCACCAGCTTGCGCATCTCCAACCAATGCGCGAAATAATCGCCCATGTGGTAACCGCAAAAAGGCAGCATGGCCATGGGATCGCGCCTTACCTTTCCGGTCTCCCCTTCCGCCGCGGCGGTGGTTTCCGAACCCATGGTAGCGCCCAAATAAACGCCATGCATCCACTCGAAGGATTGCATGATCAGGGGAACGGTACCGGGACGGCGGCCTCCGAAGAGGATGGCCGACACGGGCACCCCCTCCGGACTTTGCCAAGCGGGGTCGATGGAAGGACATTGCGAGAGCGGCGTGGTGAAGCGGGCATTGGGATGAGCTGCGGGTTTTCCGCTAGCGGGCGTCCAGGCTTTACCTTGCCAGTCGGTCAATCTCTCCGGAGGTTCCGCGGTTAACCCCTCCCACCAGACGTCTCCCTCCTCGGTCAATGCCACATTGGTGAAAATGGTATTGGTGCGCATCGCCGCAATGGCATTGGGATTGGATGCTTCGGAAGTTCCGGGAGCCACGCCGAAAAAACCCGCTTCCGGGTTGATGGCACGCAGATTCCCGTCCACTCCGGGAGCAATCCAGGCGATATCGTCGCCCACGGTGGTGACCTTCCAATCCTGGAAAGCCGCAGGCGGGACCAGCATGGCGAGGTTGGTTTTCCCGCATTGGCTGGGGAAGGCGGCGGTAACATAGATCTTACGTCCTGGTTCCGAGCCCTCGGGAGCCTGAATCCCCATGATCAACATATGCTCGGCCATCCACCCCTCGTCGCGGGCCATGTTGGAGGCGATACGCAAGGCGAAGCATTTTTTACCCAACAGGGCGTTCCCGCCGTAGCCGCTGCCGAAGGACCAGATACTGCGTTCTTCGGGGAAATGTACGATATAGCGGTTATCGGGATTGCAGGGCCATGCGGTATCGCTTTCGCCCGTCGCGAGCGGGTGCCCCACCGAATGCACGCAGGGAATGAAATCACCCTCCCCCACCGCATCAAGAGCGTCCTTTCCCATGCGCGTCATGATGCGCATACTCACCACGACATAGGGTGAATCCGTAATCTGAACGCCTATCTTGCTCATGGGCGATCCGATGGGACCCATGCTGAAGGGCACTACGTATAAGGTACGGCCATGCATGCAGCCTTTGAAAAGCTTTTGCAAAGTGGACCGCATCGAATCGGGATGCACCCAATGGTTGGTGGGCCCGGCGTCCTGAGGTTTTATGGAACAGATGAAGGTCCGCTCCTCCACGCGGGCCACGTCTTCGGGTGCGGAGCGGGCGTAAAAACTTCCCGGCCTTTTTTCGGGATTCAAGCGCAGGAAAGTGCCCTTGGCTACCAATTCTTCACAGAGGGCATCGTACTCTTCTTGGGAACCGTCGCACCAGTGAATGGATTCGGGCAGGCATAAGGCGGCCATTTCCCCGACCCAACGACGGATTTTCTCCGGTATCTTCACATCCGTTTGCATCCCAACCTCCCGTTAACGGTATCAAAGCATAAGAGCCGCTAACGCCAAGCGTCACGGCCGATTTGTACCCGGCTTTTTTCCAAAACCCCTTTTTCATCGATGATGAAATTGACGGGCAGCCCTTGGGAAGCATAGTCCTGAATCACCTTTGCGTCCACCAGTCCCAGCATCCAATTCACTCCATGCTTGCGGGCGGCGGTTTCGGCTTGGTCCCGTTCCGGATCCGCGGTCAGAGA
>JBGTHM010000074.1:0-1502 GCA_041746255.1 Fibrobacteria bacterium
ATGGATGAGGCCGGAGTTCAAAAAAAGTCTGCCTGGGCGATGCCGTCGGTTACGGTGCGAATCCCAATGAATGTGTCCGTCTCATCAAAGAGAACAGCCAAATCTCCTTATTGGGGAACCACGATTCCGTGGCTCTGGGCCGGGAATCGTCGGAAAATTTCAATTTCTACGCCCGACGCGCCATTGAATGGACCAAGGAAAACCTCAGCCAGGATTCCATCGATTACCTGCAAGGCCTACCTTACGTCGTGGACGAAACGCCGCTTACTTTTGTCCATGCCAGTCCACGTTCTCCCGCCGATTGGTATTACATCACCAGTTTCGACGATGCTATCGATGCATTTTCATTCTTTTCCGAAAAAATCTGTTTTGTCGGGCATACGCATATTCCCTCCATCGTAGTGATGGAGAACGAACAGTCTTATTGGGTATCCGAGTCCCTTGCGCATACGGCCGAAACCGGCCAGCGTATTTTGGTCAATGTCGGCAGCGTGGGACAACCTCGTGACCGCATTCCTTTGGCCAGCTGGTGTTTATGCGATACCGATAAGATGTCCGTGGAAATTTTTCGAGTCGCGTACGATGTCGAAAAAACCCAAGCGGAAATGCAAAAGCACGGCTTCGCGGAATTCCTGGTGAACCGCCTGGCCGAAGGTCGGTGAGAGCCCCCCGGTTTTCTCCGGCTTCCAGACCTTTACGTCCGGAATGCTCTATCCCGCTTCCTACCCTAAGCCCACAAAATTGCCTTGAGGATTTTTAGTCATGCCCTTACGTGGACTGCTGGAAGGTTTGAACGAAGAGCAACGTCATGCCGTGGATGCGGAAACCGGTCCGGTTCTAGTGGTTGCCGGCGCAGGGTCCGGGAAAACCCGCGTACTTATCCTGCGTATTTTGCATCTGATAGTCCGGCAAGGGATGGAACCCACCCAAATCGTCGCGTTGACCTTTTCCAACAAGGCCGCCCGCGAAATGCGGGAGAGGCTCAGGCTCTACTCCGGAAAAAGCCGCTTGAAAAAGAGCATTTCCGAGGTAATGGTAAGTACCTTCCATTCCCTGGGCTTACGGATCCTCAAGGAAAACCCTCGGCCAGTAGGGCTTACGCCGGGCTTTGGGGTGCTGGATGAACATGATCGCCTCTCCTTGCTGGTGGGAATAGCGCGTAGAATTTGGCCCAAAAACCAGAAATTCGACGCCTTTGATGTGGGAACGGCTGTGAGCAGGCTCAAAGAGCAAGGCATCACGCTCGATAATTGCCCCGAAGACACTGAATTCGGATCCCGACTTCCGAAGCTTTACGCGGCTTATGAAAAAACGCGCCGGGCTTCTAATGCGGTGGATTTCGAAGACCTTATCCGCCTTCCCATTCAATTGCTTGAAAATGAGGAGGAGATTCGCGTGGGTTACCATGATAAATGGAAATCATTCCTGGTGGATGAATTTCAGGATACCAGTCAAGCCCAGTTGCATTTGTTGCGCTTACTTACGCAGGAAAGACAGGATCA
>JBGTHM010000075.1:0-47656 GCA_041746255.1 Fibrobacteria bacterium
CAGACTTGCGCTCGACTCCGCCATGCCCCTCAATAATCGCGCTATTCAAGGAGGATATGAGCCCGCCTCAACCTTTAAGTCGATTGTATCGCTGGCCGCGTTTCAACAGGGTGTCAGTCCAGAGTACCATCCTCCCAAGCGATGTATCGGAGGTTTCCAGTTCGGCAGGCGCTTTCAACGTTGCTGGAAGCCGTCCGGACATGGATCCACAGGTTTTTACGAGGCCTTCCGGCAGTCTTGCGACGTCTATTATTATCAAATCGGATTGGATATCGGGATGCGGCCGATAAATGAAGTGGCGTCCAATTTCGGATTCGGCCGCCTTAGTGGTATCGACCTGGAGGACGAGCGGAGGGGTCTCCTCATGGATTCCGTAACCTACAACCGTCGCTTCGAATCTCGAAGGTGGCGGTGGACTCCAGGCATCATTTTGAATCTTTCCATCGGGCAAGGACAAATTGCGACTCCAATTCAACTCGCCAATTTCACGGCCGGAATGGTGAATGGACGCTATATTTACAAACCCCATCTGATACGCGAAGTGCGCGACAATGAAGGTAATACGGTGGTTCGGCATGAACCCGAAATCCTCTCGGAGCTTAAATATACACCGCAGCAGCATAAAATCATTCTTAATGGGCTCGATCAGGTGGTAAATTCACCTTTTGGAACCGCTGGTCGCGCAGCCGTACCCGGAGTAGTGGTAGGTGGAAAGACGGGATCCGCGGAGAATCCGCATGGTGAGTTCACGCACGCGCTCTTTGTAGGAGCGGCGCCGCTTTACAACCCTGAAATTGTAATCGCGGTGGTATTAGAAAATGTAGGCTATGGAGGGTCCCATGCAGCACCAATTGCAGGCGAAATTTTCCGGTATTATTTCAAAAGAAAGGCGGACACAACACAAAGCGCGGGCCTTTGATTCCATTTTACTTGGTGTAACGGCTTTGTTAGTGGCCATTGGATTGGTATTGATCTATTCGGCCACTTTTGACGCGCCTATCAACTATTGGGTCCGCCAGATGATAAGTGCCGGCGTCGGCGCTTTGGCCCTGGTTGTAATATTTTTTCTTCCGCCCAAATTCTGGTATGCGGCCGCCTATCCCTTATATTTCATTTCACTAACCCCGCTTATTTACATTATTATTTTCAAAGCCGAATCCGTGGAAAGGTGGATTTCCTTACCCGGAGGGATCAAATTCCAGCCCTCGGAATTGGCGAAAGTCGCCTTGCTGCTGGCGATGGCGAGGCTGCTGGCCTTCAAGCCGCTATCGCTTGGGCGCCCGAAATCGTTGATAGCGCCTTTTATCATGTTTATCGTGCCTTTTTTGTTAGTTCTCAAACAGCCAAATCTCAGCACCGCGCTATCTTTCGTAACCATGGCCTTGGTCATGGCCTACTGGGCCGGGCTCGGCCTTAAGGATATTTTTCTGGTAACCTCTCCAGTAGTCTCCGTCGCGCTTACCTTTAACCAATTGGCATGGGCGGGAATGTTCATGTTGTTGATAGCGGTGATGTGGTTAGGGCGAAGCAGTTTCAAGCAGTCACTCCTTTTTCTCTTTCTCAATATCTCAGCGGGTTATGGGGCGATTTTCGCTTGGAACCGTATCCTTTACGACCACCAGCGCTCCCGTATCCTTACCTTCATGGATCCCATGCTTGATCCTCTAGGCGCAGGCTATCAGGTGCTGCAATCCAAAGTGGCAATCGGTTCCGGCAAGTTTTTCGGGAAAGGCCTGCTGAATGGTACCCAAACCAATCTCAGCTTTCTGCCGGAGGAGCATACGGATTTTATTTTTTCCGTAATGGGCGAACAATTCGGATTTTTCGGTTGTCTCGTCGTGCTTGCCCTTTACCTGGTATTCCTGCTTCGAATCCTACGTATTTGCGTCGATGTACGTAGCCGGTTCGTAAATCTGGTCGCGGTTGGCGCGGCGGGTATTTTTTCCTTCCACATCATTGTGAACGTCGCCATGACCATCGGGTTGATGCCGGTTACGGGACTACCCCTGCCGTTTCTGTCCTTCGGGGGCTCATTCCTGATTTCCTGTATTATCATAATAGGGATTCTGATAAATCTTAGAGCAAGGGGGCAAAGCGTCTGAATTAATCCGAGGCGATTTTTGATTCCCGATTACTGTGATGGTAATCACCCTCCCTTTCAATTTCCCTGCTAAATTTCCGGAATATGGAATTCAAGGCTCGCAGGAAACATCTTAAACTGTTGGAAAAATCCGGTAGTCTCCTCCTGGAACTGTTTATACCTCCGGTTTGTCAATTATGTCCTGAAATCCGTTGGGCGGACATCCCCTTGTGCAGAAAATGCTTGTCGGGGATAAACCGAATAGAGGCTCCCGTATGCCAAAAATGTGGATTAGGGGTATGTGGCTGTGGAGAAGATCCGGGAGGCGAGCTGGATTCGTCGCGGTTTCTCTTTACTTTGACGCCCGTTTTGGCCAGTGTCATCCATGGTTTCAAATATCGCCACAGGCCACGAAATATCCGATTTTTGGGTGCCTATATGCGATATCGCCCCGATTTGATTCCCTATATTCGTGGATTCGACGCGCTGATACCAGTCCCTTTGCATCCCCTACGTAGACGTGAACGAGGCTACAACCAGTCTGAAATCTTAGCGAAGGTATTGGCCCAATCACACGATATTTCCATGCAGGCGTCCTGGCTAAAGAGGGTGCGTTATACCGGGACGCAAACAAAACTGGGCAAAGACAGTCGGCAGACTAATTTGCAGGATGCCTTCGTCTGCTCTCATCCCGATTCGGTTACGGGGAAGCGTATCCTTTTGGTGGACGATGTCTATACCACGGGGGCTACGGCTAGGCAATGCGCGGCTATTCTTAAGGCGTCGGGCGCCAGGGAGGTCGGATTGTTCGCCTTGGCTTCCGTAGTCCGAAGCGGCGCCAAAGGGTTGTCGCCCGAGGATGTGGAGATTTTAGCGCCCTTCGTACTTTAGGTCACAATAGTTACCTAGCATTTACGGATTTGCTTGCCGATTAGGAGCGGCAGGCGTTGCGAGGACGAAGGGTCCTTCCATTCGGCCAACCGGCAGACCTCCTATTAGGATCTCAATCAGGCAGTTTTGTGAAGGCGCCAGCAAAGAATCAGGTATCCATTCATAGACTGGAATATCATTACGCTCAAAATTTTGTATTGTCAGCATTTCCCAGTTGATACCGCCATCCAATGAAAGCACCAAGCCGATTGAATCTTCAACCGAAGGCGTTTCCCAGGCTATACGATAGGGCTCTCCAAGGATGAGCGTATCGCCTGGCATGGGTTGTATAATCCGGGATACGGTGGGTTTTGGAGAGGTCCTCACCAAAATGGCGAGCGTATCCCTCTCTGTCCGTAACCCTATAGTCACGGCTATTTCAAAATGGTAAACCCCTTCTGATTGAAATTGCACTTCCGATTGAAGCGAGGTGGGATTTGCTATTAAGGGAGGCTGGAGGGAAATTCCAGTACTCGTTCGAAGTGCTCTCCAATGCGCCGAGACTCTGTAGGCATTTAAATCGACACCTTCAATCCTTGCAGCGAGAAAAGAAACTACATCCAGAAATGCTTCCCTGTCGCGACCGGCGTTTAGGGTAAAACTAGGGCTGGAAGCGGCGATTCTGGCGGTGTCGACTCTACCTATGGGCTCGACTACGGTGGTATAATTCCGGCTCATTTTCGTGTCAAGGGTTTCTTCTACAGCCAAGATACGGCCATCCGAGGAAAGGACTCTGAGGGGAAAGCTACCTTCGGGTAAATCTTCGAAAATAAAGTTGTTGTCAACCAGCATGGCTTGAAAAGGCGTACCGGGTATGTAAACACTTCCGTCCTGGGGATCGGTACCTTTTTGAGCGAATGAAGCATCATATCGAACCAGGGCCTTGGGGGAAATATCCATAGTTGAAAAATTTTGCTTTCCAGGCGATGCAAAAGTTTTTGCTATTGGGTCGTAAACGACTTCCCGGATAATGCTTCCCCTGCGATCTGTGCTACGGAGTACCATATTGAAGGTTATCAATTCCCCAACACTATCGGCATTACCCGCTAATGAGTCGAAGGAATTTTTACCCAGGGGTGTGCTTGCCCGGCGTATAAAGTCGGAACCTAAAATCGTGGCAAAAGAGGAATTATTGATATTAATCGTGGCGATTGGCTCGGGATCCAGAGCCGTATTTTGGTACTGGTAAAAAAGACTGAGTGAGCCCGATAGGGGTATTGTCGCCCCTCCTTCGTTCCGGAACCCCACGGTGAGCTTTGGGTTGTCCACGCCGGAGCTGGTCCCGGCCATGTCTTGGCCCTTTCCGCAACCCAAAATTAGAGTGCTGAAAATAAGGATATCTAGGAGGGGAAAATTCCTAAGGTAAGGAAGCTTCATTCGGAAACCTTGCTGTTGGGAAAGAGTTGCATGGTTAGAGTATAGATACGGTCCTCTTTTTCATCGCGATCGATGATTTCTCTCAGTTCCTCTTGGAACGAACGGATTCGGTCCTTGATGGTTTGAAATCCGGATTGCGAAATGGAGAACATGAGTGCGTTATACTGCCGGTCCTCGGTGGGAACGTTTTCGAATACTTGTAATCCCATGGCGGTTAACTCAAGTAAATGTTGGCGAGCAGCCATGGCTTGCACGTCCTTGGAAGTTGTGATATGGCGGTCGGTTACGGTGTATCCGCTGGCGGTTTTCTTAATAAGGCCCAGGTTTAGTAATAGCTCGATGGACTCTTGCACTTGGGAGGCCGAAATTGCAGGAAAAATGCGGGATGCGATTATTGAGGGATGCTTTTGTTTTTGATCGATACCGAAAAAATTCCGAACCGCAGAAAAATACCACTTGGAAAAGTATCGGTACTGGGTTTCTTCAACTACTTGGGCTCGGGACCTACGAAATTTGGAAAGTAGGCCGAAGTAATGGTTTTTTTCCGTCATCCCCTTTGCCTGATTAAATTGCACCAGGAGTTCAAAGTATCGGAATTCCAATTCATTGAGCTCCATTGCCTTTCCGAATTTGATACGAAGGGTCTGACTGAGATTCCTTCTGCCTTTTATGATTGCAGGAAGTAGGCTTGAGGTGGAGGGTGGCAATCCCGCTTCCTTGGCGAAACTTCTCTGGGAAAAGGAAGGCGATTTGCTTTTGCGATATGCGCAGTAGTCCCTGATATAATCACGATAATCCAAATACTGTAGTATTTTCGGTGATAAATCCTTTTTAGATCTTGGGTCCATCATTTAATAATAATACGCTATTCTACCGCTGGATATTCCGCATGCCTGCTTCAAGGTGAGGACAAAATATACTATAGTAAATTTAGAAAATCTGGTTAAGGTACCCCGTTATTCTGAAATTATCGTTAAAAACGAGATTAAAAGCGGGATATTGAAAAATATGTTTATTTAGTGAGGACAAATAATCCTCATTTATACGCTTTTAATTTACGCCGACCAACCGGAAAAGCAGGTATCCTTAAATAGACCACTCACAACCGGAGGCCATATGCAAAAATTTACCCACCTAACACGTTCCCTCCTCGGAATAGGAGCTGCGACATTTCTTTTTCTAGGGTGCCAGGAATTTATCGGAAACGAAGAAACAAACACCGAATCTAACGCAGAGATAAAAAAAGAGACGATAGTGGAGGTTAAGAAAGTAGTCGATGAATCCCAATTAGAGTTGCGACAATCGGAGAATGTCGATTCCGTATTAATGGAATCGTTCGTCGAAAACGCTGAATGCCGGGAGTATTTAGCCAGAATTGAAGAGGCTCGCAAAGCGGGTAAGGATCTTAAGGATCTTCATGCCAGGTATTTACGAAGCTGTGTCAAAGAAGATCCCGTTTTCCCTGTGGATTCGTTGAATTGCGAAGCCTTACGCAAGCGGATCGAGAACTTGGACCCCAACTCGAATTATTATGCACGCGCTCGCCTTCTCTATTTCGAATATTGTTCTGAAGGTCGGCCTCGTCCGGATTCCGTCGGTACTGATTGCGAATCGTTAAGGAAGCGATTATCTGGCATGGACCCCAAATCCATAGAGTTTCCTGAAATCCGAAAACGCGTTGCGGAAAAGTGTAGTGAGACAAAGCCCCCACACGATACGACGGTTGTGCGTCCTCCACGCGATACGACGGTTGTGCGCCCTCCACGCGATTCGACGGTTACGGATTGCGAAGCCTTGCGGAAGCGGATGTCCGGATATGATCCCGATTCCCCTGAGTACACGCGTGCTCACACGCTTTATGGTGAAAAATGCGTTAAATAATTGGTTGCCAATCTTTTTGGAATCTATTGACAAGCCCTATAGCTGGGAGGGTGGAAGCCTTCCCGCTTTTTTCTTTGGCCAATCGATAAGCCGTATCTAAAATATCCCAATGATTGGCCTGGTGTCTCGAATCGCAGAGCTGATATCGCACCTTTTTTTGAAAAATACAGGATCTACTCTAAATCCGGTCACTCGGAGTTTGGAATTCCGGCTTTGTACTTAAATTCTGATCATGATAAAATTGCCCAAAAACAGTCCCAAGGCAAAATTTTCAACTTCCTCTTCTCCTTTCCTCGTTGCAGTGATTTTACCGGTCCTGTTCGTTGGGATTATTCTGGCCCCGGGCATGGCACAGAAGCCGAATATCATCTTTATACTGGCCGACGATATGGGCTACGGAGAAATCGGTTCCTTATGGCAGAATTCCCGCTCCGGCCCCAAGCTTATTACGCCGGAATTGGATGCCATGGCCAAACAAGGCATGACCCTGTCGCGCCACTATGCGCCGGCTCCCGTATGTGCGCCGTCACGAGCTTCCCTGCTGACGGGCCTGCACCAAGGGCACGCCAATGTACGGGATAACCAGTTCGACAAGGCTATTGAAGATAACTTCAATATCGCCAATACCCTGCGCATCGCGGGTTACCATACGTCCCTGGTCGGTAAATATGGTATTCAAGGAAATGGTTCCAGCGCCGCCACTTGGCCTGCTTATCCCACCAAACGCGGCTTCGATTATTTTTACGGATATGTCCGGCATGTGGATGGACACCAACACTATCCCGCCAATAACTGGCCCCTGGGTGATAATGCGGTTCACCGTACCCCCAAACAGCTGTGGGAGAACGACGAAGAGGTTTCATCCGGTTTGGATAAATGCTTCACCCAGGATTTGTTCACCGCAAAGGCCAAGCAAATCATTAAACAGCGAACAGAGGGGGAGCCTGACAAACCCTTTTTTCTCTACCTTGCCTACGATACTCCGCACGCGGCCCTGCAATTGCCGACAGTGGCCTATCCCTCCGGCGGTGGAATAAGCGGGGGTCTCCAATGGATAGGTACGTCGGGCAAAATGATCAATACCGCCGCTGGAACAATCGATAGCTATCGGGATCCGCAATATGTCGCAAAAGGACTCAGCGAAGGCGAAGTCAGGCAGGGGACCATGATTTCCAGGCTCGACCGGTCGGTGGGGGACCTGTTGCAAACCCTGAAGGATTTAAAAATTGAAAACCGAACCCTGGTTTTCTTTACCTCGGACAATGGTCCTGCAAATGGAACATACATGTCCGGGGAAGGCTATGAACCGACCACTTTTCAGTCCTATGGCCCCTTGCAGGGTATGAAGCGCGATGTTTTTGAGGGCGGAATCCGCGTCCCCACACTGGCGTGGGGTCCGACTCGCATTCTGGCGGACAAGGTCAACTCCACTCCGTCTCAATTCCATGACTGGTTACCCACCTTCCTCGATTTTGCCGGTCAGGAAAGGCCAGCCCGTGCAGACGGGGTTTCCCTGAAACCGACTTTGACTGGGAGCGGTAACCAGGAGGCGAGCCGGGTTTATGTCGAATATACCGTCAATGGAGCCATGCCCAAGTTCAGTGATTTTCCGACCCATGGGGGCGCATCCCGAGTACAGGGTCAGGCTGTTTATCTTGATGGTTACAAGGGCATTCGTAACAATATGGATTCGCATGCCGAGGATTTTCTGATTTATGATACAGAAAATGATGCGGCGGAAAAGAAGAACCTTTCCGGCACATCGCCTGCCTTTACTGCCTTGCAACGACGGATGAAGGACGCGGTTTTACAGATGCGGATTCCGGATGCCTCCGCACCCAGGCCTTATGACAGTGAGCCTGTACCGGCGATTCCGGTATCCGCGATTGAGCCGGGTCTCCTGACTTCCCGTTATAAAGGAGCTTGGCCTTGGGTGCCCGCTTTCGATGTCATGCCGGCTTTGCAATCCAGCATAGAGACGAAACCCGATGTAGCCCATGTTCCTCGGCCCGGCCCCGCAGGTCTGTTGTACTCCGGTTACCTGTCGGTTCCCACAACCGGAGTTTGGACCTTTTTCGTAAAAGCCGATAAAGCCGCCGTTCTGCGAATCCATGACATTCTGGTTTTGGATGCCGATTATGGCTATACCGGCACGGAAAAAAAACAAGAATTACGGCTGGAAAAAGGTCTGCATCCCATTCGCCTCTATTACCGTTCGGAAGGGACCGCTCCCTCCCTAGCTCTACAGTGGAGTGGGCCGGGTACAACCAAGACAGCCGTACCAGCAAGCCGGTTTTTTATCAGAGAGGGAACGGTTTCATTGCACCCCTTCGCCCCAGGGATGAACCTCGATGGGAAAGACAAGCTAGGGAAACCGCATTCGGTTGATGGCCGTCTTCGCTCGTTACAAGAAAGGGAATCGTGGTGGAAGCCGATTTTCCTGCATGGGAGTCCCTGATGCGATGGGCGGGGAAACCATTCCCATACCGTTAGTGGGAATGCCCATGTCCGTGGCCGTGATTGTGATGGTGGTCATGCATCTTGCCATGGTCGTGACCAGGATGATCCGAAGAGTCATGGGAGTGCTCACCTCTGATGATTGGTATCTCCGTCTGAACCGGAGGTGCCTGACCGGCATCGTATAAAGGTGCCGTAATCGCGGGTTGAAATTTATCCGAATGCTCGTATTCCAGCTCATGGTGTTGAAAATATCCAAGTATTTGCATCAGAAATAACCCCACTCCCGCAGCTATGAGTGCGAAATTCGTCACCGTGCTCAATTTGTAGAAGGAATCCGTTTTCCGCCATCCCGCCAACAGCATAACCAAAACCGTTAGGGCGATGACCTGTCCCAATTCCACGCCGACATTGAACCCCAGTATGCGCCCCAGCAGACCCTGATCGCCCAAGGGCAATTGCTGCAGGCGAGTCGACAACCCAAATCCATGTATGAGGCCAAAAAGGAATACGGCTGCCAATAGGTTGGGAGAATTGACATTGAAAATCTTGCGGAATCCATCCAGATTGTCAAATCCCTTGTAGCAAACGGTTAGCGCGATAACAGAATCGATGAGAAAATAATTCGCGGTGATTTGATAAAAGGTTGCGAAAATGAGAGTGATACTGTGGCCCACGGTGAAGGCCGTGATGAACTTGAGGATATCCTTGAAACGGGTGAGGAAAAAAACCACTCCAAGAAGGAATAGGAGGTGGTCATACCCCGTCAGCATATGCATGGCGCCTAGCCAGGTGTATTGCAGGATTCCCCCGTCCATCATGGCATGCTGATCTGCTTCGGAAATGCCATGGGCCCAGGGATTGTCGGTAATGACGAGGAGAAGCAACAGGGGAAGTCGAATACAATATATCATGAATCGAACCTTAAGTTAGAAAAGATGAAAATGTACCAACCTTAGGATTCGAGGCCACGACTTTTGAGGGCTTTGGGAATTCGGAGCCTTATTTCTGCTTATTTCCACAAGACAGGAATCCCAAGTGCCCTATTTGGAGTTCAAATCCCGAAGCCTACCCACTCGGGAGAGACGGTTATATTACTTATCGGATTAAGGGATACGGCATTCCCCGACCCATCATCAAATCGATATGGTATGGCTTCAAGAAGAAATAATTGATGCTCGCATCTCCGACAACCCTCTGCTTAAGTCTGTCCCCATCAAACCAATATACCTGATAACCCCTATTATCGAAAAACCTGAACAGTTTTTTACCCTTGGAACCTTCAATATCCGGATTGTCTCCAATTTCAATAAGCCATGGAGGAGAGTCCGAATCGATTATTTCATCGGCGCCGTTGATGCAATGGAGTTCGTGACCTTCCACATCACATTTAATAAATGCGATTGTAGAGTTTCGTCGTAACAAAAGGGTGTTCAGCTTTCTTGACGGTACCTGGATAGAATAATTCGAAGGGTGCGAATCTCCCTCATTTCCATCAGAGTCGACAACCCGGGACCGGTAGAATCCTCTGTAGTCGGGAATTTCCATTTGAACGGTTCCGTCTGAATCGGAAACGGCGAAGTTCAACAGTCGTACATTCCCATACTTCAAACGGTTGATATTAAAGGCGAGGATACCGAAGGTGGTTGGAACGGCCTCTATGCCAATTACCTCGCCGGACGGGCCGGTTAATTTGGATAGAAGTTGAGTGTAGATTCCCAGATTAGCGCCAATATCAACAACGGTATCCCCGGGTCCTACGAGATAGCGTACGATGGACATATCCTTTTCCTGCTTCTCTTGAAAGTTCTTCAAAACTTTGAAATAGTGCCACTTTTTCACCTCAAGGAGGGCGAGGTCCGTAACATTATTCCTAATCCAATTTCTGATATGAAGTTGTGTGGTCTTTGCCATCCAGTTCTCCAAATTGAGGAATAATTGATGTGCACATAAAATTCCGTTCCGGTAAAATAATTGAAAGCAGACAAGTAGCAAGATTTTAGTGAAGGCTGAGAAATGCGTAAGATTGACCGGCATCGCCTGCATGTTATTGGGTCTATCCGGTCTAATTGCCGGGCTTTGTGGGACCCTTGAAGTTTGCTCAAAATGGGCTATGCGGAGGTTCTTCTGGGGTCTGCGGAAGTCCAAAAGTTGTTGGCGGAGGGTGAGAGACTCGAACTCCCAAGCCCTTTCGGGCGGCGGTTTTCAAGACCGCTGACTTACCAATTAGCCTAACCCTCCATTGGGCCTGAAATTAGCTAAAATCCCGCAGAATTCAAAAACCGTTGCGAGATAAACCCGGTATGTGGGGTATTTGGGGGTAGGGGAGTCCTGAAAATAATTAAGGAAATCCCGATTCCCTTTGGGATATAATTGCCATTGAAAAAAAGGATGCGCCTTTTCGCAACTATTTGGAGGTTATCTGATGAGCAATTCCCCCAAAGGACGGTTTAACCGTTTGCTCTTGCCCGGCCTGGCCCTTTCGGCCCTGGCCTTCATGTTTTGTGAACCTGGGGAATCACTTGATCCGCTTCCTCCCGAAGAAATCATCGTCCGCGATTCTACGGTGATTCCTAAGCTGACCTTAGGAGAGGTTGCCACGCAAATCCGACCCGGGGATACGGTAACGGTGCGAGTCACGGTAGTCGATTCCTTTCTAAACACCCCCTTGGTCAACACCTCTATCAACCTTAGCAGTTCCCAATTCGTTTTGATGACTACCGATAATAAGCAGTATCTATCCGGTACGACCGGAACCAACGGACAGCTCGAATTCAAGGTTACTTCTCCGTCTTTGGGTGCAGGAACCATACAAATCAAAGCGCGAACCCCTGCTTTTATTGAGCGATCTTTAAGCCTTTCTTTGGCAGTGGTGCAGGAGCCCACGCGCGATGCCCGCATTCGCAACTTGGTTTTTCAAGTTTCCCGCGCCGATCTTAAGGCTGACGGAAGCGATTCCACCGAACTGAGAGTGCTGGTCAAGGACGAGAACAGCAACCCTATTTCAGGAGAGACCATAACCTTCACGGCCAATGGCGGTTTGGTGACTCGATCAAGCGTTACCGATGAAAACGGCAGAGCCACGGGAAGGTTAACCTCGGAGAGGGTGGACAAGGTGGTGACGGTAATCGCAACCCTTGCCAGCCGGGGCCTGAGCGCCAGCCAAACGGTGACATTCAGCGGAATCAAACTCACCATCAGTCCTGAGAGCCGGGTGCTGATGCAGGGTAATTCGACAGCCATACTATTTGAATTGAAAGATGCGAATGATGTTCCCATTGCGGGTGATACCCTGGAGATCGCAATTTCAAATACGAAAAATGGATTCGCCGGTTCGGGAAAGGATTCCATTTCCGTGGTAACCGACACCAAAGGACAATACCGTACCCTGGTTCAGGCTGATGTTCTGGGTGAATCCGTCATTCGCGCCTATGCACTCGGAGCCGAGAAAAAGGAAACCTTGTTTTTCACCAACGAACGGATCACGCTGAGTTCCAACCAATCCAGCATGGTGGGCGACGGAATTTCCACCGTCACCATTAATGTGAACTTGAGGGACGACGACGACAAGCCGGTTGTCGACGCCGATTTAAGATGGACCACGACATTCGGCGAAATCGTGGGTACTCCGTTTACCAAGACCGGGTCCGACGGTAAGAGCAGTCGGGTACTTCGCAGCAACCCGGGAACCGGTTTGGCTACAGTACATGTCGAAGCCCGAAAAGGAGGAAAATTACTGGCCGCGGGCGTACATACCATCAAGGTTACGGCCCAAAAAGTGCATCGTTTGCAATTCATGGTCACGCCGGATAACATTCCGGTGAAGGTGGGCGAGGCGATTTTGACGGCACGCGCCTATGACAAGGAAGACAATATCATCGACGGCGCCTTGATAGGATTCCGCATCATAAAGGGAGCCGGCGGCGGAGATGAGACCATCAAGCCACCGGTTGATTACACCAAGTCCGGAGCCGCACAAGCCTCGTTTTTTGCCGGAGGGGTCATCAGCTTTTACCGTAGCGTAAGATTGGCGGCGGTCGCTCTGGAAGTCAGCGGATCGGATACCTTGATAATCGCCTCCTCGGATACCATAGGGATAACCGTCTCTGGGCCCCCGCATCGAATCAGTGTCGGCCGCGACATTTTCAAGGGTGAGAATCCCAAGGATGGAACATTTTCGCTACCGGTTAGCGCGGTGGTAACGGATGTCAATGGAAACCTGGTCGCCGACGGTACCTTGGTTAATTTTAGCGCTCAGCCGGTGGGTATGACTATTTATAAGAAGGGCGCCACTTTGGCCCGCTGGGGGTTGACATACATCATCCATGATTCCATTGCCACCTTCATGCGCTGGAGCGATTATAATTTCAACGGAAGGCTCGATCCCGGGGAAGAACCCAGCCGCTTCAACACCAGTAACCCCTATCGGGGCGAAGACTTGGACGGAAACGGATTCATCAACGAGGGCGAACCTTTCGAAGATATTAATCGAAACGGAATATGGGATACCCTCCCCGAACCCTTTTATATCGTGAGGGAGGCGGATTTAATTAATCCTGATCCGGATAATCCGGATAGTACAGGCGGAATTCGCCGTTTGGGTGACACGGTTTATGCCGACCTCAACCGGAATGGCAGGCTGGATTTGGTGGAACCCTGGACGGATCTCAATAATAACGGAGAATGCGATTGCGCCGGAAAATTCAATGAGAAAGGATTGATTGAGTACAAATTCTACGGCAATAGCGAGGTCAAAAGACCCTTTCCAGGCGATGTGGCTGTCGGTATCGCCAAGGAAATTCCCACCAAGGGTGGAAAAGCCGTCAATAAGGTCACGTATGTACAATCGGACGCCTGGCGTGTGAACATCCGGGTTTCCGCAGAAGCCAACGGTAGGCGCAGCACCGATGAATTCCTTCTTCCCGTCATCGTAGCCCAGGATTAAGCCTAAATGAAAAAATACCAACTTTTTACCGGCATGTCCCTTTTTGCTTGCCTATCCGCAAGTGGTTTCCCACCCGGGTCCCCCATGGGTGAATTCGGGCCGGGTCAGGTTGCCGTGAGCGTTTTCGCAGACCATAGCGGGCAAGACTTGTTCAAAAACGATTTGGCCGGTTCGACCTTGAATACCGGCGGATTGAGCATGGACTATGGCCCGTGGTCTTTTTTACAATTCGGTGCTTTTATCGGCGCCACTCAATTCAATGTGGAGGTTCCCGGTTCTAAGCGGAATCAATCCGATGTACTCGCCTTCGAGACAAACCCATCGCTGGCCTATGGCGGCTCCGCTAAGCTGGCGACACCAAGGTTTTTTTCTCGTACCACGGCCATGGTCGGTTATGGAAGCGCCACCTTATTCAGTGCGGAAGATGACGCCCGCAATGTGAAGAAGGGCATCGCCTATAAAGCCGGCGGCGGTGTTCAGCTTCAGTTTTGGCCCGCGTTCAATATGATATTGGGAGGCGAGTTCTATGCCATTGATGGCGAACAAACCTCACGATTGGTCACTAAGCCGGCGCCTTACTCCAATTCCGATCAATTTCGGGGCCTTCTCGGTTTTGAGGTTTATTTTCCGGGAAAGAACCGTCCCTTTATCAGTCTGGCATTTCGCCCCACCGGAGCCGTGGGATGGAATGACGACTATGGCCTGGAGAACGCCTCAATCAGCCTGTCTTTGGGAAGCATAACCAGCCTTCCAGGGAAAACCCCTTCCAGCGGTCTCGACGACGACAGCGACTTTTAAAATCGAATCGGCGTACACGCGTACCTGGGTAACAGCTGTTAGCCTTCGTCCAGTAACCATTCTTCGATAATATCGAGGAATAGCTCCCCGTCCCGGCGACCGTATTCCATCAACTCCCGGGCATATTCTTTATCGAATAGCAGGTAGCTCAGCATATCGGAAGAAATCCATCCCCCAAAAAGATAGCGTAGGGTTTTAGGAAACCGACCGCGAAAATGCGAGGCGATTACGTTGAAATCAAGGGTGGGAACCACCCGGCATAAATCGATTATTCTCGCGCCGCGCTCTTCCTCGGGCAACCGACTGGCCATCATATTCACGCGGTTCATGAATTGCGAATCGATTTCCACGGCGTCGAGAAACATGGAATCGAGCATGGTCGCTGCAATACGCCCCACCGTGGGGGCCATATGGGTAATGCCTTGTTCCACGTCCCCGCGCAAGCTGATATTGATGATGCGTTCGGCGCCCAACCGGATGGCGGGATTCAGCGGGGTCATATTGCGCAGCGATCCATCGCCGTAATAATGCCCGTCTACATGAACAGGTGGAAAAATCAGAGGAACCGCGCAGGATGCCAGTACATGCTCCAACGACAGGGAAGTGCGTACTCCCCGTAAAGTCGTTCTTTCCCAAGGCGGGCAGGCCTGCTTGGTCTGATAAAAGGTAACGTTTTTCATTTCGGTATAGTCGAAGCAATTGATGGCGAGGCTGTGGTCGGGAAGGGTTCGCAGGCGCTGTTGCACCTGCCCCATGTCGAGATTTTCCCGTAAGAATGCCGTAAGGGGAGTGGTATCCAGCACCGAATTCACTAGGGTATCCGTAGCGCTTTTGCGAGCGTAACGGGAGGAATGCACCAAGCGCATGATATTGCGCGCCATCGTTTTCAGATCGGATTCGAAGACGTCGTCGGTGCGGATATTTCCCCATAGGGCCTCGAGGATTTCCACGCCGCGCGCGTAATTCGGGGCGGATTGCATGAGGCGAACCGCGTTGATGGATCCGGCCGAGACGCCGCAAATGATTTCGATATTTCCGTTGCGGCGGAAGATGTCCTTCCAGGCGCTCAGAATTCCCGCCTGGTAAGCGGCTCGCGCGCCGCCACCGCTGAGAATCAATGCTACTTTCTTTCTAGCCATTTCCTTGCGCCCCACAAAGACTTCAGCTTTTCCTTATCCAAGCGAATTGATTGTGATCAAAATAGAGAAGTCTGGAATCCTTAGCGAAAATTTCAGCCACCGCACGGGTGATTTCCATTATACAACTATTGGAGGGTCGCGTCAGCTTGCACTTTCCGGGCCCAATCCCGGATGACCATGGCGGATAATTGGGACGATCGCATGCTCTGGTAGGATTGATGTATGAGCATGGTGCAAATGGCTATTCCCATCTCGGGGTTATCCTTGAAGCGGGCATAACCGATGAACCAATCGTAGCGGCCCGGGGGCGAGTCTCCGGTCAGCGAACCGGTTTTGCCTCCCAACTCCAACTTGTCGAGAAGATCTCGGCGCAGGATGCTGTGAAATCCTTTGCGAGCTGTTCCCATACCAACGGTCGCCTCCATCAAGGCTTGCATGCGTGGGAGGTTCTTCGCGCTTACGAAGGGTTGCGAATGCGGTTTCCATTCCAAATCCAAAGGCATTTCCTCCCCTGTTTCCAGGTTGACTAAGCTTTGCGCCAAGCGACTTGGCCGCAAATAACCGTCGTCGCCAATGCCCCTGGCCATGAAAAGGGCGTGGAAGGGAGAAATGGTCACATCGCGGGTAAACCCGCTGGCATGTTCGGCCAAGGCGAAACCCGAATCGGGTGCGGAATAATGGCTGGCCGACAGTGCGGAAAGAGGCCAGGCCCCATTGAATCCGAGCCGATCCGCAACGGATTTGAGTTGAGTGGCGCCGATAGCCAAACCCAAAATCCCGAAAGCGGGATTCACGGATCTTCCGAAGGCCTCTTCCAAGGAAAGCGTGAGAGCGGCTTTCTCGGGCTGTGCCAGCAATTGCCATCGGTAAAGAGTATGCATTGACCCTATGTGCGGAACGCCTTCGAGAGCGTATTGATGGCTTTTTTCGATGACCGCAAGTGCGGTGATTATTTTACTGAGCGATGCTGCGGGAAAAGTAGAAGACAGCGCCATGCGGGGTGTCTGTGTGACGGTAGAATCGCTTCTCTCTCCTACGGCGAGCATTAAACCGGTTTTCAAGTCACAGACAAGTACAACCGCGTTTTCAGGTCGTTGCCGCCGCAAGTGGTCCAAGAGTTTGCGCGATAGAGCCGTATCCGGACTATACTGCGCCAGGTAGGGAACACCTGCGAGGTCGATGGTATCCGGTTTCGGGTAGTGCCGGAGTGGGGAACTCAAGTCCGCCATAGGGGGGATTCGGATTTTGCTGTCCGCGGTGATGACGATATCCTCTTCGGTAATCTGCCCTGGCGAATAATCAGGTGTTCGATTCCAATGCATGCGCCAGGCTACTATCATTCCGACAAGGAAAAGCAACGCAATCGGCTTCTTCCACGCAACCCTCCTTTTACCGCGGAAGCCTCGACCTTTAAACCGGCCGGCAAAATCGGAATGTTGAAGTTTGATATTTCTCCCCTTGAAGCGATGAGATGGATGGCCGGGAATAGCGGGTTACAACGACTGATTTCGAAGGACTCATGCCCCGAATCGAACGTCTATACTATAGCCAAATAAGCGGTCGAAAGAAAGCATTGCGGACAGGAATTCGTAAGGGATCAGAGCGGAAGCCCGGTTTGCGGATCCGAACTTCGAAAAACCGCGGTACGATAGTGCTTCAGCTCCTCAACCGATTCGCGTATATCGGCCAGCGCACGATGGGTTTCCGATTTAGGCATTTCCGGCAGCTTCGGATACCATCGTTTACTCAATTCCTTGATGGAGCTGATGTCCACGATTCGGTAATGACAGAACGCATTCAAGGTCGGCATATATTTATCCAGAAACCGCCTATCCTGCCATATGGAATTTCCACACAAGGGGGATTTGCCGGGATTGCAGTGTAGCCGTAAAAATTCCAGCACCTGATTCTCCGCCTCCGCTTCTGTGCAGGCCGAGGCGCGCACTCTCTCGATGAGACCGGATGCCCCATGATGGCTCTGGTTCCAAGCGTCCATACCGGCCAATATCTCTTCCGGCTGGGAGATGACCAATTCCGGGCCTTCGGCGAGGATTTCCAAATTCCCATCGGTTACCAAGCAGGCGATTTCCAATATCCTGTCGCGAGAGGGCTCCAGCCCCGTCATTTCCAAATCCATCCACACCAAATTTTCCGGCAAAACGGCTCCCTTTGTTAAGTTTTAAATTTAATTCCCTTCGGCTTGAAATCTTCATTCCGAGGCTAAATTCCGGAAGCCTACAATGGTGCGGTTCCGATAAGAGTGGAAAATTTACCATGGTAAAAGATGTCGTCGTCACCGGTATGGGCGTAGTCAGCCCTCTGGGCAACTCCCCGGAAACAATGTTCGCCAATCTGCTGCAAGGCCGCTCAGGTATAGGGCCCATTGAAAGATTCGATGCGGCCGATTTCCCGGTGCGATTCGCGGGTGAAGTGAAGGATTTCGATGGCACGGCCTATTTCGACCCCAAGGAGCTTCCCCGCACCAGCCGCTATATTCAGTACATGATGCACGCCGCTCTTACCGCGGTGCGCATGGCCGGCCTCGCTGAGGGAGGTTCCCATCCCAACCGTTCCGGAATGATATTGGGGTCTGGAATTGGAGGCATGGAAATTTTCTATGAGAATTCGGTGATATTGGGCACCAAGGGGCATAAGCGGGTAAGCCCCTTTTTCGTACCCATGTCCATCACCAATCTGGGTAGCGGCATGGTCGCCATGCGCTTGGGTTGGCGTGGCCCCAATTGGTCCGTCTCCTCCGCGTGCTCGACGGGCAACCATGCCATGGTTACAGCCATCGATCAAATCCGGTTGGGTAGGGCGGATGTCATGCTTGCGGGCGGCGCGGAAGAATCCGTGAGCATTCCCTCCGTGGTCGGCTTCGCCAATATGCGGGCGCTTTCGCGCCGCAACGACGATTTCGCCACGGCGTCGCGACCTTTCGACAAGGAGCGCGACGGTTTCGTGCTGGGGGAGGGCGCCGGGGTTCTGGTGCTCGAAAGCCGGGAGCATGCCGAGGCGCGTGGCGCGAAAATCCTGGCGGTTATCCGCGGGTACGGCACCAGCTGCGATGCGCACCATATGACGGCGCCCCTGGAAACCGGCGAAGGAGTTTGCCTGGCGATTGAAAACGCCTTGGCCGACGCGGGAGTCGCCAAGACCGACATCGGCGTGGTGAATGCGCACGCCACCTCCACACCATTGGGAGATGTCGCCGAGGTAAAGGCTTTACATAAGGTTTTCGGTTCGCATATTGCCTCCCTGCAAGTGCATGCCACCAAGTCCATGTTGGGGCATTTGTTGGGCGGGGCTTCGGCGGTGGAGGCCATCGTACTTATTCAAACGCTCAATTCCGGCAAAGTGCATCCCACCATCAATGTTATCGAGCAGGATCCCGAATGCGAAGTCAATTGCGTTCCGAATCTGCAATCCACCACTCAGGCTATTTTCGGTATCAGCAATAGCTTTGGGTTTGGGGGGCACAACAGTTGTGTGGTGTTTGAAAAGGGGGGGTGAGGGTTCTTGGTGCTGCTTCGGTTCCGCCCCTGAGGTGGGGGATTTTTTTCGGAGCACTCCGCCCATTCCGCTTTGCGGTGCGGGGGCTAGGCCGCTCTCTGGATTGCACGGCTTTCACTCGCAGCAAAACCCTATCAAGTGACATCCCAGAATTAAAAAGGGGGAAGCCACATAAGCTCCCCCCTTGGAATTAATCGCGGTTTCCCGCAAAGTCTCGATTCAGTTCAGGCTGCGAACAACGTCTTACCAGTTGCATTCAAATCGGCACAGGCCTCCTTGATACGCGTTGCCATGCCTTTTTCTCCCGCTTTGAGATAAGCTCGCGGATCGTAGACTTTCTTATTTCCCACTTCGCCGTCGACTTTGAGAATACCGTCATAGTTCTTGAACACATGATCGGCGATCGGACGCGAGAAGGCGTATTGGGTATCGGTATCCACGTTCATCTTGACTACGCCGTAATCGAGGGTTTCATGGATTTCTTCCTTGGTGGAGCCGGAACCGCCGTGGAAAACGAGATCGAAGCGGGCGCCGAAGGCTTCTTTCACCGCGTTCTGACCATTGCGCAAAATAACCGGCTTCAATTTGACATTACCCGGCTTATACACGCCGTGTACATTGCCGAAGGTGGCCGCGAACATGAAACGTCCGCCGATACCGTTCAGCGCCTTATAAACCTCGATCATGTCTTCGGGAGTGGTGTAGAGCTTGTCGGCGGGAACGCCTTCGTTGCTGACGCCGTCTTCTTCGCCGCCTACCACGCCGGCTTCGACTTCGAGAATGATTTCATTCTTGGCGCATAGGGCCATGAGCTCTTTGGCGATTTTCATATTGTCCGCCAACGGCAATTCGGAGCCGTCGAACATATGGCTGTTGAAGAGGTTCTTCTCTCCGCGCTCGCGGCGTCTCGCGGTTTCGGCGATAAGGGGATGCAGAAAGGACTCGACCTTGCCCGGTTGGCAATGGTCGGTGTGCAGGGCGATGTACACATTGTACTTTTCGGCCATCAAATGCACATGGTTGGCCAGCGATATCGCTCCCAGCACCATGTCCTTGATGGTTCCGCCCGAGGCATGTTGTCCGCCGCCGGTGGAAACCTGGATGATACCATCGGATTTGGCTTCGGCGAAACCCGCCAGGGCGGCATTGGCCGTTTCCAGGTTCGATACGTTGATGGCCGGATAGGCGTAACGGTTTTTATTGGCCGAGTCCAGCATTTTGCAGTAAGTCTTATAGTCCACAACGGGCATGAGTATTCTCCTTATAGGTCACATTCAGGGGAGGGTATCCGGGGAGGAGCCGGGCTATTCCAGGCCAGCCGCGGGGGCTGTAGCCGGAATTACCGCCAAAATCTTCGGAAATTGTCCTTAAGGACAAATTTAACTCAGGCTAAAGGGACCGGCAAGGCGCTCTTGAGATGTTATTTTTGAGGCGAGACCTGTTCCCGGGCATTCGCGCGCGCATTTTCGGCGGGCGCTCCATATCGGATTGGGATTTTGGAGGAAAACCGCATTGTCGCTGGAACCGGATAGCCCCATCCCGAATTTGGACGCGACCTCCAAACTTTACAGCATAACCCAGTACAATAAGGGAATTGAGCGGCTTCTGAAAAAGCAGGTGCCTCGCATATGGGTACAGGGAGTCATTACCCAACTCAATATTCGCGGGCGCATCGCTTATATCACCCTGGCCGAATTTACCGAGAACGATACCAGTCCCAAAGCCGTATTACAGGTAAGCCTGTGGACGAATGAACTGGACATGTACAATCAAAAATTTGCCCTGCTGGCGATGCCCTTTTCTCTACGATTGGATTTGAAGGTGGCCGTACTGGTCGAAGCCTCTTTTTATGTGCCCCTGGGTAAGTTTCAGCCCCGGATTTGCGGTATCAACGAAAACTTCACTCTGGGAGAACTTTACCAGACTCGGCAGAAAATCATTGAAGCCCTGGTAAAAGAGGGGCTTATCCAAAAGAATAAATCTATTCCATTAAGTCCTGTGCCTTTGCGAATTGGTTTGATTACGGCTCCGGGTTCGGCGGCCTATCAGGATTTCACCACCATTTTGCTGGAATCCGGGTTTTCCTTTCGCATTTACCTTGCGGGGGCGCGTATGCAGGGGGACGATACCGAAAGGACGGTGCTACGAGCTTTCGAACTGCTGAAACGGAGAAACCTCGACGTGGTCTGCCTGGTGCGAGGTGGCGGAGGCAAGGCCGACTTGGTGTATTTCGATTCGGAAAAAATCTGCCGGGCAATTGCCGATTTTCCGGTGCCGGTGCTGACGGGCATCGGGCATGAAATCGATAACTCTCTGGCCGACTTGGTGGCCCATGCCAATAAGATAACGCCTACCGATTGCGCCAAATTTCTGGAAGGGCTTTTACAGCAAAGCTACGCGCGGGTGGTGGAACGCGCACGCGAAGTGGCGGATATCTGGGAATCGGGTATCGAGGACGCACGGGACGAGTTGATCCAGACGGCGAATACTTTAACCCACCATTGGGAATTACGCGTTGGCGGTGAGCGCGCACGTTTCGCGGAAATTGTCAATACCCTGCATGGGAACATGCGTCACCTTTTTGAGTCGCAGCGGAATAGACTGAGGCTCGATTGGCTCGGGATATCACGGGGACCGCGTAAAATAATACGGATGCATAAGCTGCGCTATCTTAACATTCATCAAAAAATGCGATATGTTTGGCAGGATTTGCGTACTCGGCGGATGGCCAGGCTATTTGAAGCCGCTCGTTTTCTGCGCCGCCTGGCAGGGGAAAAAATCGGAGGGGCGGAGGAGTCGCTGGTTTATAAGGATAAGCTCATGCGTGCTGCCGACCCCGCCAATTTAGTGAAGTTGGGTTATGCGATTGTGAGAGACTCCCAAGGACGAATCGTGGCTTCGGTGGCAGGGTTGCAACCGGGTGACGAAATTCGCATTAGCCTTAAAGACGGAGTGGTTCGCAGTAAAGTTTTGGAAAAGGAGAAGGGAAAAAATGCCTAAGGAAAGTAAAATATATAGTGAATCCATGGAAAGACTCGACGCCATTCTGGAGGATATCGATCAATCCAAGACGGGTATAGACGTGCTCGCGGAACGTGTTTTGGAGGCGGCGGCGCTTTTGAAAAAATGCAAGGCGGTGCTCACCGATACGGAGGCCAAGGTCAAAGAGGTGCTGGAAGATCTGGATCAGGAGTTCGGCGAAGAGGAGCAGGAAGAAGAGGAGTAACGGTGGCTTCCGAAAAAGGGGTTCCGCTGCGCGAGCGATTGGCGGCGGATGTTTTTGAAAAATCCTACCGGGAATACCGCGCCCTACGTGAGACGGAATACCGTTGGCGCGTAGTGGCTCTCGAAGCCGTAGGGTATTTGCAACAGGCCCATGCCCGCCACTGGTCGCTGGAAAAGTTGTCGGATTATCTGCATTCCACTCCCGTCGAGGCGGGAAAAGCCCTGGAAAGGTTTGTCATGTCTAATGCCATCAATTCGCAGGATAATACCCCCGATCGGATTAAGACGGGATTTGAACAATGGCTGCGGCGGTTCTCCGAATTGGGAGAAGGAGAGCGGCGCGTTGCGGCGGGTGAATTGGCTTTATTGGTGGCCAATCAACTTTATCAAGCGAAGGTGGCGGGGGAGACTTTGGATCAGGTTTCCTTGGAATTGGAAAATTCACTTAAGCCCGATGCCTCGGGACCGTCCTCGATCGCTTCCGATCCGGCTCCTCCCGAGCCGCCTCGGTGGGGGCCGCAATGGAAGGATTGATAGTACCGATGTTGTACTTGGTTTGCGCCAAGTATAACCCCTGTGGTAGTGTATGGCACGCTCCCCACTCGCTCATCGACCCGCTTGTACCGATTGGATGATGCCGCAGGCAATCGCCTGTCCGATTTCACCATAGGGTTGGGTTTCAAAATCATCCGCCTCGGAATGCAATACGATGCTTTTTCCCATCACCGAGAAGGGACCAGACCCCGTTCCCAATACCCGAGTCGAATAATCAATCCTTCCTCTACCGTCGGACCCGCTTTCAAGATTGGGTAGGCTGCCGGCTCGACGTTCACTCGGCGAGAGCCCCAAGTGTCCTGTCCGATTGGCTTGGCCCGGATCCATGATTTCTCCCGGAGCTTCAGTAGAGGAACAATTCCCCTGGTCGTGGATTTTTAAGGCGTAAGCTCGATTGGGGATTAGGCCTCGAATTTCACCGATTATTCGAGTCCCTTCGGTTTCATCCGAATAAAAATTCAGGGTTCCTTCAATCGTCCCTGGAACGAACCCGGTGATTTGCGAGCGGGCACGTAGATTTTCTTCGCCGGCCCGGTCTCTTTGCAGCGCCGCGCAGGCAGCAAGTGTACCGACAGCAAGTATCAAGGATATTCTCCCTATTTGCATTTTGCGGGCATTCCAATTCATACCGTCTCCTTTATTGGATTGAATTCCAATATTTCACGAAGTTAATGGGATTTATAACTCACCCACGACATATCCCCTAAAAAAGAATCCATTGAGGCAATCCGCAAGCTATCCGGTCCACACATGTAAATCCTTTTCTGCCGCTACACTTGCTTGACCTCGGTGAGACTTTTTATTTATCACTAGCCGGATCGGCTTTATCCGCAGGAAATTCAAACTGTCAAAACCATAAGGAACAGGTTTATGAAGCATACACGGACCTTTGTAATAGGCATCGTCACAGGAGCCGTTGTCGCCTATTTCTTCGACTTCCGTATGGGAAGCCGGCGCAGGGCCTTCCTCGGCGACTGGGTAATCTCACTGTTTCGAAAGAAGCATAAATCCTTAGACAAAGTGCCCCGGGATGCTGAGGACAGAGCACAAAAATGGTGGGATAAGGGTCTCACCAAACTTTCTCTCCGAAATTTGATCGGAGTTGGGGGCGACCCCCAAGCCTTTGAGCTGCACAAACAAATTTGGGTTTCCGCGCCGGTTGGCTCGGTATTTTCATTTTGGACCCATTATGAGAATTTTCCCCGGTTCATGCCCCATGTTGAAGAAGTCCATGATCTGGGCGGAGGCAGGAGCCGGTGGAAAATCCGAACCGCCAATGGAATTCCACTCATCTGGGACGCGGAAATATCCAGTTACAAGGCCAATGAAATTATTGCCTGGAGGACGGCTACCGGTTCGATTGTGGGCCATACGGGTGTCGTTCGGTTCCTTCCCGATGGCGATGGCACTCGGTTGGACGTGCAATTCGGTTATACTCTTCCTTCAGGCACCGAAGGTGAAACCTTCCTGCTTATGCTAGGAGAGAATCCCAAGCAGGAGTTGGAAAGGAACCTTTTGCAAGTGAAAGCTCAGTTGGAAAAAGGAGAAGCCTTCTCCTCGGGTCCCGCCATCTCCGTACGTGAAACCGCCGAAGTCAGTTAGCGGATGTCTCGCCGGTATATACTCATGTGGCCGGTGGTTTTAGCCATTATGCTCTTGGGAACCCCATCCTTGGCGGAGCCGCAGTTTGCACCCGAAGAGTTACGCAAATTTATCGAAATGAATACTAACGACTCCAGCGGGCAGAATTCCCTGGGTCTATATCGATGGGATGATGTCGGCCGGTTTTACGGTAAGAGGGAGTACCACGGGGCCTGGGGAATAGATTCGGGAGGTTTGGCGATGGCTGAATTCCTGGCGGAAATATCCCTGGTTTCTCGTTTCGGACTTGCTCCGGGTGATTACCACTGGGAGGTTCTGCAAAACCATCCCCCCAAAAATCAAGGAAATGGCTCGCAAATGAAGAAATACGCCATGCGCAGGGATATTTTGCTTACCGATGCCTTTATGCGTTTGGTTCAAGATATTGTGAACGGACACGTTGCCGCTGCTGAAGCGCACAGGCAAAACACAATGCCCAGAGAGGACTTGGACGGCCCCGCTTTGTTGGAAAAGGCCTTAAGCGGCGCGGGTCCGGCGGTTGTATTGGATTCATTACATCCACAATGGCCCGGTTATGCGGCTCTGCTGGCCGTGAGTGGAATTTATCGGGACCTGCTAGGGACCCCCTGGGAAGAATTGCGGCTCGAGGACGAGCGTTTTATCCCTCCCGATAGCCACCATCCCTTGAATTTCCCGATTTGCCATCGCCTCATCCTCTTGGGCGATTTAGCGGGTGAAGCTGTTTGCAAGGAGGTGGATACGAGCAATCTGAGGACTGCGATCCGCCGGTTTCAAGCTCGTCATGGCTTGATTGCGGACGGCATTATCGGCCCACAAACTTTGACGGAGTTGAATGTCAATCCCGAACAGCGGCTGCGGCAAATCGAGGTCAACCTGGAACGTTGGAGATGGCTCCCTCGTGAAGCTGCGAACTTGCGTATCGAAGTCAACATTCCCGGATTTTTTTTGCGGGTGTATGAGCGAGGAAATATTCCTGTGGAAATGAAAGTGGTGGTGGGGCGGGAGGCATGGCATACCAAATCGTTTCTCGATACCCTTACCTATCTCGAATTCAATCCAGAATGGTATGTGCCGACTTCCATTGCGGTCGCTACCATTTTACCTCAAGTGAAGGCCCAGGTTTCTGACAGGCGAGGGGACACCCTGATTTCCGCCGATTCAATAGCAGCGTATGCCCGCCAATATTTCTCGCAAAAGAATTATATCCTTCAGGAACAACGTGAGAATATCTGGACTAACCTGGATCCGGCCCAAGTGGACTGGTCCCTGCTGGACGAAAACAATTTTCCCTTTCGGATACGGCAATTGCCCGGACCTGAAAATGCCATGGGCCGGGTCAAATTTTTATTTCCCAACCCCTATGCGATTTATCTTCATGATACGCCGTCCCAAGACCATTTCCGGCAGAATGTGCGCATGGCAAGTCATGGTTGCATCCGGGTGGAAAAGCCGTTGGAATTGGCGGAATTCTTATTGGGATACCAGAATTGGGATAAAGCGGAAATTGAAAGGATACTGGATGAAAAAAAGACCCGGCGGGTAACTCTGGAAAGGCCTGTACCGATTTTCATCACCTATTTCACCGCTTGGTCCGATTCCGTCGAGACGGTACATTTCCGTCGCGATATTTACGATTGGGATGAGAGGCTGTTGTCGGCCGGTTCAATGCTTGGGAATTGAATGCGGCGACGTGCTGTCCGCCTTGCCGGCGCTTGCATCAATCTTCATCTGGAAGGGCTCGCTTTCCTTGCCCCAATACAAGGTACGATGGGGGAAGGGGATTTCGATACCCTTTGCATCGAAGGCTTTTTTCAGACGGCGCCGGTATTCGCGTCCGACGCTCCATTGTTGAATAGGTTTGGTTTTCAGGCGCGCTTTTATGATTACCGCATTGTCCCCGAAACCGTCCACACCCATGACCTCCAAGGGTTCGAGTATGCGGTCGGCGAATTCGGGATCCCGGTGTAATTCCTCCGCCACGGCTTTCATGACCGAAACCACGTTGTCGGTATCTTCCTTATAGGCGACACCGATATCGAATACCATGGCGGACCAGGTTTTCGTCATATTGGAGAGGGAGTTTATTTTCCCGTTCTGTACGACATGAACGACACCGGATGCATCGCGCAAGGTGATGGTTCTAAGACCGATGTTTTCCACGACTCCGCCGGTTCCGTTGATGATGGCGACATCCCCGTTGCGTACTTGGTTTTCCAGGAGGATGAAGAAGCCGCTGATGACGTCCCTAACCAATTCCTGGGCTCCGAAGCCGACAGCCAGGCCGATAATGCCCGCACCTGCAATGATGGGGGCGATATTCACACCCAACTTCATAAGTAAGAGCATGGCGATCATGGCGAGCAATACGGTTTTGGTCAAGGAATGTAGAAGGTTCACCAATGTTTGCACTCGCTTGGTGGTTTCGAGGTCAGGAAGGCCATGCGACTTTCCTTTGCCTTCGAGAATCAATACCCGTAGTTTGTTCATGCCGAGATTAAGCGCTTTCAACCCTGCGGTCGCAAGTACGAGGATGACAAGAATTGAAGGAGCGGTGGTGATGGACCATGACACAGTATCTTCAATTATGTTTTGCCAAAATTCTGTGCTGAGCCAATTGTTCATAATTTCGACCTTCGGGATTTATTTTTCGGATTGAATCTATTTTAGGTTTAGCGAATGCGGTTGCAACACAGTACCGCTTAGGCGGACACTTTTCGGGTATCGGAAACAGGAAGGGTCAGATCTCCTTGATGAATCCGGGAAATTGGATATGAGAGGCAGTAGCTCATGCTTTTCAGAAAATTCCGGGGCGTTTCCATGTCGCAAAGCAATTCGTTGGCACTCAGCATTTCCGGTTGGAAGCGATTTTCCCGGCTGCGCTGTAAAGTGAGGAATTGTTCGAGGCAAACCTGGCCCCGGCTGGATAGCACGAGTACCTGAGATAAGAACCGGCCGGTATTCTCTTTGGAATAGCCCAACGCCCAAAACGCACTCCAGACCTGTTCCATGAGGGATTCGAATTCGGAAGCGAGTACCCCGACATCCGCAGCCGATGTGGCCAGGGTTTGGACCCCTGCCTGAAGGTCGGCATGCGTATCGAAGATATCGTCCATCAATTGAATAAGCCCCCCAAGTTTAAAAAAGGCGTCCTCCTCTTTAGGTTTGGGGTCGTTGTTCAACAGGGTTCGATACAAAAGCGCGGAGTGCCCTCCTTTTTCCAGCGTAATGCGACGGATTTCGGGTTGGGAAAGGGAGGTTTCCAGTGCCTGCAACTGACTTTCTTTTTGTGCCTGGTAAACGTTTTGGAAATGAAATTGGAAACTTTTTTTATCCGATATGCCGGCATAAATTTGTTCAAGAGCCTGGGAAAGCAGCCGTTCGGAAAAAGTGTCCGGAATAAAACGGCGGTGATCCTCTATGAGAAGCAAGAGCCTATCTTCGGCGGATTCCGGCTGATCAAACAAATCATCGAATAAGGGCGCAAAAATAGAAAGGTTCAGAAAACCGCTTCTCTCGGTAGTGCTCATGGGGGTTCCCCGCAAAGTACTGAACATCTGACCCAAGGTACTGCCGAGCAGAACATATTCGCGTAAGCGGTGCAATTCCGAATTTTCAGGAGGGCTTTTGCCCTCGGACGCCAAGGCGATATTCCTGTCCAGCTCCCGGTAAACCCGCGCACGATTGAGCACCAGAAACGCGGAAAGGGAGAACAGCGCCATGGGGATGGTTTTCAAGTTGCTGAATTTAATCGGCATATGCATATTGTAGAAAATATGGACTTTATTTTGGGCCTTTCTCGTCAGTCGTACCCTGAAGGTATACTGGGTTTAGGGCGGGCAGGTAAACCCCTTATTTGGGGTATTTGGTGGGTTTTCCTGACCTTTACGGCACACGCCCAAGTGAATACCGAAGCCTTGCGGGGACCGGCGCGCGAGGCCGGTTTTTATGCCACGCTTGAGGGGAACTTTACCCTGGTGGCGGGGAATTCCGATTTCGTTAAAACCAATGGATTGGCACGTCTGGATTTCGTGCATGGGAAATACCACGGATTTTTGCTGGGGAATTATGAATTGGGGCAGCAGGACGGCCAATCCTTTATTCATAATGGCTTTTCCCATTTCCGCCATGTCTATGAATTCGCGGGTTCCACCGCCGTGGAAGGGTTCGGCCAGCTGGAGTTCAATGAATTTTTGCTTTTAAGATTTCGTCGCCTATTGGGGGGAGGCTTAAGATTAGGAAGGCCTCCCCGTCAAGCCGATAAGACTCCGTTATGGAAAACCTATGTGGGTTTGGGTCTCATGCATGAGCTCGAAAAAATCGATACTAGCCCCATTTCCGAAACTTCGCTTTTTCGGGGTACCTCCTATGTTAACTTCCGGATCGATTTCGATACACGCTTCACGGGGCATGCCATAGTCTATTATCAACCGGCGGTTACCGACTGGGAAGATTATCGCATATTAGGCCAGGCGGGATTGCTCTTCCACCTTACTCGGGGACTCGCGCTGGAAACCCGTGGTAAAACCCGTTTCGATAGCGAGCCGCCGGTCGGGGTCCGCGGTTATGATTTCGAAATGGTCAATGGATTTCGTATCTCCTTCTAAAGCCGTTATTTATTTTGGAGTGCATCGATGCCTTCGGCAGCGACTCCCAAAGGATATCGAAGTCGATACAACTCGAACCCAACCTGTTTGGCCACCCTTTCGCATTCCTGGAAATAGCCTTTTGCTAGACGGGCATAAGGAAGAAATTGATTGGCCACCACCCAGGCCTCTCCCTCCGGTCCCAAAGCACGTGCCGCTGCAGCTAAGGTTTTTTCGGGCAAGCCATAATCCGTTCGCTTACCGGAATGGAAGGGAGGGTTGGTGAGAAGTAGATTACAATTGGAAAAACCATGGTTGGATAAGTCGGCGCAGACGACTTCGCCCTGAACTCCCTGTTCCCTGAAATTCGCACGTGTCATTTCCACCGCCGGAAAGAGTGCGTCAATCGCGCCTACCCAAACGGCGCCGGCGCGGAAAGCCGCTAAACCGAGGAGCCCCGCACCGCAGGCCAAGTCAACGACCTTTTTCCCCCGGCAATCCGGGATATGTTCCAGCAGCAGGTTCGTGGCGGGATCGGTGGCGCGATAGGCGAATAGTCCGGGCCGGGTCCGATAGGAAAACGAGCCTATCGCCGAGGTCTCCACTACATGGGTACGGGTATCGAAATATTCGCTGGTATCGGGAGCCAAGGCCACCGAAGTGGTTTTAACGAAGAGGAGTATCCGGGACGATGATTTGATACGTATGGTTTGGGCGTTTCCGAAAACGGCTTCGCTTTTTTCCAACAAGCTCTTAATACCTTCGTCGTTTCGTCCGGCGACATACAACTTTCCATTTTCACGGAGGCGGCTGAAGGCGGAATGCAAAGCGGCCTGATTTTTAACGCCTTCTTTTTGCAGCCGGTATAACACGACATCGTATGCCGGTTCTTCGGCCTCCGGGCGGGGGAGATCCGCGAGCCTGCATTCCACGGTATCGGGATGCTTTGCCAGGGCGTCAACGCGATTTTCCAAATGCGCTCCCACCCAGGAGTTCTGAACCCTCACATGCTTGAATTTACCTCCGAAGCGGGGTATCCAGGGGCCGGGCGGGCACTCGAGCAAAAGCAGGGAGTCGCCGGATAAGTCGAGGAATTCGGCCGTGATTTGGGAGGCGGGATCAGTCACCGGGAAGGTCTCCTGGAGGCTGATGGATAAGCTTCCTATCCTCCGGTGAGAGGTGAGCCCACTGCTTCGGTTCGAGGGTGTCGGGCAAGGTATAGCCTCCGATGGCGAAGCGATGGATGGAAGCGCATCGGTTGCCTACGGCGCCCAACATCCGTTTGATTTGGTGATAACGTCCTTCGCGTAAACCGATTTCGAAACCTTTTTCATCGAGGCGATGCACGCGGGCCGGAAGGGTCGGTGTTTCTTCTCCCCGCAGGAATACGCCCGTACGCAGCTTTTGCAATTGCTCTTCGCTTAATGGGTGTAGCGCCTCCACTTTATACGAACGCATGACATGTTTTTGCGGTGCGTTGAGGCGATGATTGAATTCCCCATCGTCCGTAAACAGGATAAGGCCCGTCGTATCAGCGTCCAGGCGTCCCACCGCCTGCAATCCTCGCGTTAAAAAAGGACGGGGAAAGAAATCGAAAATGCAAATATTGTGGGACGGTGACCGGCTGCACTCCACTCCCGCGGGTTTGTGGAAGGCAAGATACAGATTTTCCCTATAGGGAATTTGACACTTGCCATCGTCCAGCCATAGGCCATCCACCGGAAACTCCGCTTTGGGATCCTCTATGATTTGCCACTCTTGCGGATCGGGTTGTTCCCAACGGAAGCGAAAGTAGCCAGTTCTAAGAATCGAGGCGCATTCTTTGCGGGTTCCGAACCCCTGAGACTTTAAAATTTGTAATGCCGAGAGCAAACGTTTTGCCATGCTATTGCAGCCGCTTATAGATAACCAGCGCCCGGTCCAGGCTGGTATTGACGATGCGATAGCGGTGATCCCTGACCAATTGGTAGTCGGAGGGATTGACCTCCCGCATTTCCTCGTCCACGTTGGGGCCTTTCATGAAAATGGCCTGGCCCCCCAGGGCCAGGGAATTACCCAAGCGCGGCAGGGTTTTGGGAATCACTTCGAATGCGCGGGTAATGGCCCCTTGCACCGGCTGGGTGAAGCTGCGGGAAGTGAATTTGTGGCCGAATACCGAAATTTTTTCCAACCTGAGTTCACGGATCACGGTTTCCAAATATTCGACGCGTCGCGGCCTGGGTTCTGAGAGGATTATTTCCGTGTCGGGAGACATCAGCTTGATGAGGATTCCGGGAAAGCCCGCTCCCGTACCAATATCCACCAGGGGGCTCGGCCATTTCCCCTGCAACAATTGATGCACGATTATGCAATCGACATAATGCCTTTGCACGATGGTTTCAAAGCCGATCAAGCGCGTCAAATCCTGGTCGTGATTGTGCTTGCGCAGCAATTGGTGCAAAATCCACAGTTTATCCAAAACATCGGAAGGCAAAGTGATCCCGTGATGTTCCATCAAACGTCCGAGTTCGGATTTGGAAGGAGCCGGTGCTCTTGGGTGCGCATGTCCCTGACTTCCTCGTTGAGGGGTTCCGCCTTTTTCCCATGCGGGCATTCGCGGGTTACGCTGGGAGTGGGATTGCCGCGCAGGTGTTTTCGCGGACCTGTTTCCGGATTTCATGGGGACTCTCCCGGGTGACCGGGGTTGGGATTCAGGGTATTCGCTTCCGCCGGTTGATTGGTTTTATAGTCAAAAAAGCTGCTGGATAATTCCTGGAGCGTCAGCATATGCTGACGGTATTTTTGCATGAATTGATTCGCCGCGCTCTGGCCCAAGCGGGGTTCGAAGCCCATTCTTTTCGCCAACTTTTCCAATTCAACGGAGGAGGTGGGTAAAACATGCCGTTGCAGCAATCCTTGCAATTGCAAGACATGCTCGATGCGGCGCAAAAAGACATAACTGGCGGTGAGCAGGTCATAAAAATTGGAACTCAGCAACCGATAGCGGTAAAGCAGGTTTAAAGCGGTTTGGGTGTTTCCCGTTATCAATTCGGGTAAAGCATGCGCATGCAGAATTTGCATGTATTGCACATAGAATTCGATGGTGCGAATCCCGCCCGGCCCTAATTTAACTTCCGAGGTAAGCAGGTTTTCGCGCCGGAGTTTATCCAGGCCCATCAGCCGCACCTTTCGCATGCTCTGTTCGATTTTCGCGAGGTTGTCCGGGGACACGGAGGATTTCTGGATAGTACCCACCAAATCCTGTCCCATGGCCAGATTTCCCGCAATAGGGCGGGCCTTGAGCCAGGCTTGCATTTCCCAACCTTCCGCCGTTTCGAGAAAGTAGCTGCGGTAATGTCCCAGCGTGGCGGTTATCGGTCCCTGGTTTCCGTAAGGCCGTAAATTGGTGTCTACGCGAAACATCTTTCCATGCACGCTGGGCGAAGAAAGCACATTGATGAGACTTCGCGCGCATTTCTCCAAAACTTCCCGCTCGCTTTGATTCGCCTTTTCGGGATCGAATACGAATACGATATCGATGTCGGAACTATAATTCAATTCATTACCGCCTAATTTTCCCAAGGCGATAACCGTCATGGCATCCATCAGTTCTTCGGCATTTTCCATGGCGAAGACGAGACGGTAGGCGTGGGAAAGCAGGGCGTTGGACAGATAGCTTATTTCGGAGGTGATATTCTGCAGCGGCAGGTGGAGATAGATATCGCGCAATCCGATACGGAGGTATTCACGGTTCCGATACCTGCGCATCCGGTCCAATATTTCTTCCGGTAGGCCCGGGGCATCGGCCAAATCCCTGACCTCCTGGTCCGATTCCGCCGCCAGCTTCGGTTTTTCCAGGTATCCGGGGTGGGCGAGGGTAAGCACGTAATCGGGTTGCAGCAGGAGGATCTGGGTGAGGAAATCGCTATGACTGAAGATTTTAATCATCACTTCCAACAAAGAGGGATGGTCCAACATTTGACGGACGAAATAATCCGCATCGGGAAGTACTTCCAGATAATTGACCAGATGCCGGAGCACGGCGTCGGAATCCGGGCAATTCCGCAATTTGGCTTCGCCCACCACGAGCACCGCACAGAGAATTCCCTTGTCGTGGGTATGTGATAGGAGATCGAGCATCATCGCGTTTCCAACGCGAGTATCCCGAATTCCCAGCCATTGCAGGGCTTCGGCCCTTTCCTCCGCATCCGAGGCGGGATTGAGGAAAACCGTCGAGAGGCAGCCCTGTAACGATGCCGGCTCGGAGCCTCCTAAAAACCGATGGGCGTGGATGGCGTGAACGTCTTTGCGGGTTTTTTGCAAATCCCAGTCGAGCTGTGCATCCGCGGAATAATTTTCGTTGGAAATGTAACCCATGCGTTTGGCCAGATAGAAAAATGCGTGGGTGTTTCGCTCGGGTACCCACAAATCGCGGGAATGCCCGCGTACCATGCGCAAGGCGTCGACAAGGCGCCGGAGAAAGGCATATCCCTTGAATAGAATTTCAAACTCGCCCGCCGTGAGCAAGCCGGCCTCCATGAGGCTCTCCAGGGCCTTACCGGTATGGGCTTGACGCAAACCCGGAAACGCTTCTCCGTGCAGCAATTGCAGGAATTGTACCGTGTATTCCACTTCCACCAGGCCGCCGATGGCGTATTTGGCATTGATACGGTGTTTATCCGCTTTGAGATCCAACTGTTTCTTGCGCAGCTCCAAAGTATTCTCGATGGACACCGGCGGGTTACGGTAGATCAATTCGTCGCGACAGGCGAGTACACGGGTGAGAAATTCGGTGGCTTCCAAACCGGCTGGACGCACGGCGACGGGCCGTAAGCGAATCAATGCCTGTCTTTCGTAATCCAGCGCCTCTCCGCCGGGAGCGTAATATTCCCGCCAGACCGCGAAGTTCGAAGCCAGCGGCCCGCTTTCGCCGTGCGGCCGCAGTCTTAAATCGAGTTCGAATATGCCCTCGGCCTTGGCGCTCAAACTCCGGGCCAATTCTTTGACGACCCGGGTGAAAAATTCGGCGTTGCTGATGGATTGCGAGGCATGATGGGTTTCCCCAGCGGATTCATAAAGCATTTGCAATTCGAGGTCGGAGGCATAGCCCAATTCCCGACCCCCCAGTTTCCCTTGGGCGAAGAGACCGAAAGGACAGGGGCTCCCGTTCTGGGTGGGGATGCCGAATTCGGTGGAAAGCTTGGTGTATGCCAGGTTCAGCGCCGCCGAAATCGCAACGTCCGCTAGGTCGGTGATCTCCCGGGAAAACTCGTCCTGGGGCTTATGCGGATAAACAAGGTGCAGCACATCGAGACGGAAAAGTTGAAAATCCTTGAAACGATTGACCGCCGCGATTTTGGAATCGTGATCATCGTCGCATTTTGCCAGTTCCATGCGCAACAAGGCCGCGAATTCCTCAAGCGAGGGTGATTTATTCCCTTCGTCCAGGGTGTGAAACAGGGTTTTGATTGCATCGGGGGGGAACTTGGCCATTTCACCGGCTAGAAAAGTCCCCACGCTCAGAATTTTCGCCAAAGTGGACAGGGTGGTGAAATCCTGGTACCCGGGTAGTTCGACTTCGGTAGTCCGTTCCGTCAGGCCATCGATGTAGTCGTTGAAGCTTTGAATCGCGGCTTGATAGTCGGAGGCTTGGGGAAGGCCCGACATGAACCTTTCCATCAGAATGATTCCCACTTTAAGCCTATCCAGCAGCCGGGTATCGGTAATGGGCCGATGCATGTCATCGGTAATGAAGATATCGTCTTCGACAATCCCGTTATTCGATCGGGTCAGGATTTTATGGATATGGATGCCTCTCAGGCTGAGGGCGTTACTGAGGGTGAACAGCAGCGCCTTACGATCGGTGCCGCGGATAGTGAGGATGGTGTGCCTCTCGTCGGCCTGGGCGGTGATTTCCAAGGGTAGGCGGGGCTCTTCCTGTTCGGCAGGCTTTCGGCTCAAATATTCGCCTATGCGTAAATACAAATCCGCGCGAAGGTCTGAAAATCTCCCTGCCTTAAGCTTCTCCATCATATCCGTAAACTCGGCGCGGAGGTTGGCTTCGAATTCCGGTGTGAGAAACCCCGTCTGGGGATGTTCCAGAATCAGGAAATCGATGATGAGGGTTTCACCGGCTTTTCCATTGGATTGGGGATTTGCATAAGTGAAAACTTTGCCGAGAGTTATGTCGAAGTCATGACTTGCGAGCAGGCCGGAAAGCGCTGCAAAAAATCCCGGAAAATCCTGTCCGACCACGGTAAATGCGCAAGTGACCGGATCCAACGAGGATATTCGAAAAGCCAGAGGGCTGCCGGGTACAAGCGCTGCGATTTGGTTTGCATGCTCAAGGATTTCCGCCACGGAAAATTGATTGAAATAATCGGAATCGAGAGCCTCAATATGCTTTTCCAATAAACCGGCGGGGAAGTCCCGGGCATAAAGCAGGAGTTCGCTTTTTTTTTCGGAGGGTGATTGTGGAGGCATTTTCGAGGCATTCCATCCGGGATATTCCGGTTGCAGCTAAAATAGAAAAAGGCCCCCTCATGGAAGAGGGAGCCTTAAAGAACCGGATATATCAGATATCAGCCGTGGTAGTAAAGCTCGAATTCATAGGGGTTCGGACGCAGCTTCAGGGGCTCGATCTCGTTCGCCTTCTTGTAGTCGACATAGGCTTGAATCATGTCCGCGTCGAATACGTCACCGGCCAGCAGCCACTCCTTATCCTTGTCCAGCTCGGAAATGGCTTCCTCAAGGTTTTTGCAAGTGGATGGGATGTGGGCGAGTTCTTCGGGAGGCAATTCGTAGATATTTTTGTCCATGGCGGGACCGGGTTCGATTTTGTTTTTGATTCCGTCGATCATGGCCATGAGCATGGCGGAAAAGGTGAGGTAAGGGCTACCGTTGCTGTCGGGGCAGCGGAATTCGAAACGACGCGCCTTGTCTCCTGAAACGTGGGGAATGCGGATCGATGCCGAGCGGTTCGTGGCGGAATAGGCGAGGTTGACGGGAGCCTCGTAACCCGGCACCAGGCGACGGTAGCTGTTGGCGCTGGAATTGGTAAAAGCCTGAATGGAGCGGCCATGCTTGATGATGCCGCCGATGGCCCAGAGCGCTTCTTTGCTCATATTCGCATATCCGTCTCCGGCGAATCGGTTTTTACCTTCCTTGGAAATCGAAGCGTGTACATGCATACCGCTGCCGTTGTCGCCCCAAAGCGGTTTCGGCATGAAAGTAGCCGACTTACCGTGTTTATGCGCGGTATTTTTAACGGCGTATTTCAACTTGTGAACCTGATCGCCGGCCGTGATGATGGTTCCGAATTGGATTCCGATTTCGCATTGGGCGGTCGCCACTTCATGGTGGTGGATTTCCGGAATCAAACCCATTTTCATCAGGTTCACGACGATTTCGCTGCGGATGTCCATCAGGGTATCTTGCGGAGAGGTCGGTGCATAACCCTGCTTATGGGCCACTTTATGTCCACGGGATCCCAGTTCCATGCTTGTCCAAGGGCCTTCGGCCGATTCCAGGGAATAAGAGGCGCGGCGGGGTTCGCTGGAATAGGTCATGCCGTCGAAAATGAAAAATTCGGGTTCTGGCCCGAAGAAGGCGGTGTCGCCGATTCCCGTGCTGCGGAGATAGGCCAGAGCCTTGGCGGCAACGGAGCGGGGATCACGATTGTAAGGTTGACCGGTGCGTGGTTCCAAAATCGTGCAGAACATCGCCAACGTGGGTAATTCGCGGAAAGGATCGATATAGGCGGTGGAGGGATCGGGAATCATGATCATGTCGGACTTATCAATCCCTTTCCAACCGCGGACGGAGGAGCCATCGAACGCCATACCGTCTTTGAACATGGCGTCGTCGAGGCGGCTCACCGGGAAAGTAAAGTGCTGTAAGGAACCGAACAAATCGCCGAATAACAAGTCTACGAATTGGACATTGTTATCCTTGGCAAGTTTGATGACGTCGTTGGGAGTGCTCATAAGAAGTATATCCTCCGGGATTTATGATGATAAGCGAGTGAACGTTGTGAAAATAATGGGAAGCAAAGCTAGCAAAACGGTTGAAATCAAGTTGACTGACAATAGAAGACAAAAATGGACGAATCTTAACAATTGTCTATATTTGTCACTTATTTTCCCATGATTCCTTTCTTATTGTCTGAAAATTCGCAGAAATTCCCTGATTTTTGCCAACTATTTCCAAATTCGGACCATTCCCGTGTTTGGTTGCGATAGGGTAAAGCTAAGGTCATGCCAATTCCGATTCCGAAAAATCTTGATAGAGCTGACTCGCCTGGGGTTGCCTTTGCCGGCTGTATTTTCCCCGGTAATGGGTGATTTCACCCTCGGGTTTCATGAAATAGACTTGCCCGATGCGTACGTTCGGATAGACGCGGATGGGATGGACGACTTCGATTTCGAGAGTCCAGGTCGGATTATGGCAGATAAGTCGATTGTCCGAATCCAGAATGTATCCCCAGCCGACATCGCCGAAGCCGGCGGTGATATGCGTATTGATTCCCAGGCGTCCGATAGAGCTGCGACCCTCGAACATGGGTATGTAACGATGGCTGGTCGCGGTTTCATTGGTGCATCCCAGATAGAGACATCCCGGCTGAAGCACCAGACCCTCGGGAGGAATGGCCTGTGTTCGGGTCGGATTGTCTTTACGCATGTCCAGACAAGCGATTTGTTCGAAATCATAGGTCAGGAGATTGGCGTTCAAGGTGACATCATAGGAATTGGGGCCGAGATGTGCCGACACGAAGGGCGATATGGCAATGGTATCCAATTCCATCTGCCTGAGTATTTCCTTGCCCGTTAAAATCATGGGTATCTACCGTGCCTACCGAAAAAGGGCAAAAGTTAGCAAAAAAAAGAGAGTCGATTGTAAGTTGTTGGCCGATGCTTCGCCTCTTCCCCTTGCTTATCCTCTCTTTGCTGGCATCGGCCGATGCGGCGGTAATGAAAGGTATTTTTTCCAGCCCTCCGAACGCAGGCTTCGTCCTTCCGCAAATGCCCCTGTATTTGGCCGTTCCCGACTCCATGGGAGGGTTGGCACTACCTGAATTATTGACCCGGCCGGATAGTGCGTTTAACCGGATTTTAAATCGGAAGGCAATTCAAGGCAAGGTCCCCACGGCGGTGGAAAAAAAGTATATCGAGGCCCTCAAGGCCTTGGTAGACGGACGAGTGGGTGATGCGCGACGGTACTGGCAGCAGGCTCGTGGGGGAAAATGGGATCAAGAGCAACACGCTGCCTTGGCGACCAACGCTGCCATCATGCTTTTCGCCGTGGGATTGCATTCCCAAGCGGAGGCGGAGTTCCGGGAGATTACCCGCCAATTCCCGGTCTATCCAGCCGCCTGGTTGAACCTCTATTCGATGGCGTTGGCCAAGGGGGATGTGAATACGGCTTGGCATTGGCTGGAAGCCCGCTTAGGGGTGGATCCCCGGGATGAATGGGCAATAATCGGAAAGGCTTACCTGTGGAGCCGTGCGGGCAGGCACGAGCTTGCCGAAGCTCACCTTCGCGAGTATTCCGCCTGGCAGGATTCATTACCGCAAGTGCAATTGGTTTATGCGCGCCTGCTCAAAGAGTCGGGAAGGCTCACCGAAGCGGCGCGATATTACGGGTTGGGTTTGGAAAGCCGAAGCGGGGAGGGGGAGTCCTGGTTGGAACTCGCCGATGTGTACTTTCAAAAAGGCTGGCTGGTTTTTGCCCATCAATGCATTGTGAAGGCTTTCCGCGAAGGCATATCCACATTTTACGCTTATGAACTTTTCGGAAAGGTGCTGGCTGATTTCAACACCCGCGAAAGCTGGAAGGGCGCGGAAAGGGTATTGGAGGACGGTTTACCCAAAGACCCGCATAGTCGTGCTTTGGCACAACTCTTATACCATGCCTATGCCCGTAACGGAGAAGTGGAAAAGGCGCGCAACCTGAGGGCGCAAGTGTGGTTTCATTTCACGGCGCCTTATCCCGTGGCCCGGGTTCCGTCCCTTCGGTTTAAACAGGGACATCGCTTTTCCGGGGACGCCACGGGTTTGCATTATCGCCTCTCGTACATAACCGCACCGCTGCTTATCGCTTTCACGCGCAACGATTTCCTCAGTTTCGAATCCACCCTTCCTTGAGGGTATCCCAAAATGGGGCTCAGGCGGGAAGGGCAAAATCGCCCAAGGCCTTTTTCCGCCGGGGATTGAAGGCGCTCAAGTCGAAGGGAGTTTTTTCCGCATGCAGAAGCTTGGCAATGCACTGAGCTGACAGCGGTGCCATGCTGATTCCACATTTGTAATGTCCCGCACAGATAAGCAATGATTTGTCCGGGTGTAAAAAGCCGAGCAGGGGAAGCCGGTCACGCGTGCGGGGGCGAATACCGCTCCAGGTTTCCAAGGCGGTGGCGTCTACTTTGCCTAAAAATCCGCGCAGACGGCCGACGAGGTAATCACGCCCCGCTTCGGTAAAATCCTCTTCCCAAACGCCGGCCTCGGTGGTGGCGCCAACCACAAGGGAATCTCCGCGCGGTACCAGGTAGATTTCCTCGCTGAGATGCACCAGGGCATCTTCTCTAAAAAACCGGGGCATTCTCAGCATTTGCCCTTTGACGGGAACCAGCAAACTCGGCATGTCCAGCAATGCGAGCAAATCATTGGTCCAGGCGCCCGCCGACAACAACAGCTTTTCACCTGCAATCACCCGCTCTCCGCAGGCTATGTTCCAATCTCCCGCGCCGTCACGGTATATTTTTTGAATCGTCCGCCCGGTAGCAAAGGTTACGCTCGTTTTTTCACAGGCAAGTCTTAAAATTTCCAGGAGGTCGCGGTTGTGAATATATGCTTCCTGGGGAAAGTGGATTACCCGGTAATCGCCCAGAGTGACATGGGGTTGCAGGAATGCGGGCGCGGTATCCAGCACTTCGAAATCGACCGCTCCCTCCTTCTGTAATTGGTCGAGACGCCTTTGCAAGTCGACGTCATCCCCTTTGCCTGCAAGCGGAAAAAATTGATAATCGGAACAGGTATGGATGCGAAGGTTACGGCCAGTAAGCTCGCAGAGCTTGGCCACCCACTCGGGATAGGCCTGGATGGAGCGGACGTAGAATTCCCGGAAAGGCGAGTGGAAGATACGCGCACCCCGGGTTACCAAGAGGCCGGCGGCGGCCCAGGATGCCTTGCTCCCGGGAGGGTGGGGGTCGACTATGCAGACGCTTCGGCCTCGTAAACCTGCTTCCAAGGCGCAAGCCATACCCATGATACCCGCCCCGGCCACGATGAGGTCGAAGCGGGAGTTTCCGGAGGCGGGAGATGCGAAGCCGCTCATGGTAAGGGGTTAACGGCGGCCATGCTCAGGCTTTAACTGTCGAGGCGAATAGATTCGCAGCCGCGCCTAAATCGGCGAAGAAATGGATTTGGCTGCGCACGGCTTTATGAAAGTCGGAAAGGTCCAGGCTTTCGTTTTCCGAATGCGCATTGGTATAGGGATCCTCGATTCCCACCAGCAAGGCCGGAATATCGCCCAATGCCTTGGTGAAATGGTCCACAAAGGGAATGGTGCCGCCGCATCCGATGAGTACGGCTTCGCGGCCGTAACCTTGACGTAACGACTCCTTGGCCAGGGCGAAAACGGGATGGTCGGGCCGGGTCATCCAGGCATTGGCTCCCTGTTCGGGTACGACTTGGCAACGCAGCCCCCAGGGACAAGCGCTCTGGATGGCTGCGATCAAAAGGCGCATGGCCTCCTTATGATCGATATCCGGAACCAGGCGCAGCCCGATGCGGGCCCAGGCCGAGTCCATAATGACATTGCCGGCGATTTTCCGTCCGCCCGATTGAATGGAATTGACGACCAAAGACGGTTCGCGCCAGGTTTTCAAAAGCAGTTCATGGCCGTTGCCGAATAGGTGTACGCCTGGCTCGATTCCGGCCTGCTTTCTGAAGATGGCATTGTCCATTCCCAGGCGGCGCATGTCTTCCAACTCGGCTTCAGTCGGCGGAACTACCATTTCCCACAATTCAGGAAGCGTGACCCGTCCTTTTTCATCTACGAGCGTGGCCAAGATTTTCGCCAGTCCCATGATGGGGTCGGGTATAGGGCCGCCCCACATGCCCGAATGCAAGGGGTGATCCAAGGCGGTTACCGTCACATCCATGCTGATGAGGCCGCGCAAGGTCGTCGTCAGGCTGGGAAGACCCGTGTCGAAATTGCTGCAATCGGTCAGGACCATACAATCGGCTTTCAGGATTTCCCGATAGGTGGTGAGGAAAGTCGCGAGGTGGGTGGAACCGATTTCCTCCTCGCCTTCAATGATGACCTTCACATTCACCGGCAGGCTTCCCGCGGTTTTCAGCCATGCCGCGATACTGGCGACATGGATAAGCACCCCGGCCTTGTCGTCGGCGATTCCGCGCGCGAAAAGACGGCCATCCCTTTCCGTAGGTTCGAAAACCGGCGAGCGCCAAAGCTCCTCACGCATGGGCGGCTGCACGTCGTGATGGGCGTAAAGCAGCACCGTGGGCGCCCCGGGATTGTGCAACCATTCGCCGTATACATAAGGATGCGTATCGGGAATGCGCATGATGCGCACGTTTTCCAGACCCGCTTCTTCCAGCAGGCCACTTACGAACACGGCGGAGCGCTCCACTTCGGCCGGGGAAAAGCCGTCGAAGCTCACTCCGGGAATTCGCGTCAATTCTTTCAGATTCTCCACATGTTTATCGCGTAGGCTTTCATAATGCGAAAGCGCGGCGGCGCGTAAATCTGCCTTCACCCGTCAAGCTCCTTTGTCGTCGGCAGCGCGCCAACTGTCCCAGACGGGCTTTACCGCCCGGCTGATTATCGCTTCATCCATTCCGAATTGGATTCCCGCCGACTGGAAAAGGTCGCGCAAACCTCGAGTGCCGCCTAGTCGGAGGGCGCTCTTGTAATCCCGTAATGCGGCCGATTCATCGAGCAGAGACCGTTGCCAAACCTGCAAGGCCCCCAGCTGGGCGATTCCGTATTCAATGTAATAAAAGGGGACTTCGAAAATATGCAATTGCTTTTGCCAGGCATGTCCCCTGAATTCCTCCAAGCCGCTCCAGTCGATATTTGCGCCGAAGCGGGAATCCAAATCCAACCATTGCCTTTCCCGTTGTTTACGGTCATGCGGATGGGAGTAAAGCCAGAATTGGAAGGCGTCCACGGTAGCTACCCAGGGAAACAACCGGATGACGTCTTCGTCGGCGCCGGCCAAGGCTCGCAGCTTTTCCGCGGGCGAATAAAACTCATCGAGGTACTTGCCCGCCAGCCTTTCCATTCCCATGGAAGCGACCTCGCTGAATTCCATCGCCGCATGCCGATTGAAGTCGAGGTCCATTTCGCGCGCGCTGAAATAATGGAAAGCATGCCCGCTTTCATGCAGCAAGGTGAAGACGTCCTCATTCATTCCCACCGAGTTCATGAAAATGAAGGGAAGGCGGACTTCGCTCAGGCTGCTTTGATACCCACCCGGAGCCTTTCCGGCGCGATTTTCCAAATCCATCAGGCCTAAGTCGCGCATTTTCCGGTATTGGGCGGCCAGTTCCGGATCCAGCCGTTGAAAAATATTTTCCACCCCGTCCATCAACTCTTGCGAGGTTTTAAAGGGCTTAAGCGGAGCCCGTCCTTGCGGATCGCAGCTTAAATCCCAGGGCCGCAAAGTTTCCAATCCCAATTTGCGACGGCGCCTTTCCATCATTTCCCGGTAAAGCGGAACCACCGCCGTCTCCACGCCTTTATGGAAGGCAAGGCAATCTTCGGAGCCATAGTCGGTTCGTAAATAACTTTGAAAGGCGAAATCGATATAGCCGGGCAAGCCTAAGTGGCGCGCTTTTTCACTGCGCAAGGCCAGCATCTCATCGAAAATGTCGTCGAGCTTGTCCTTGTCGGCGCTGCGTCTCTCAGCGCCTTTGCGCCAAGCCTTTTCCCGCACGGACCGCTCCGAGCTTTGCAAATAGGGGGCCAATTGGCTCAGGGTTTTGCTTTCACCGTCCCAATCAACCGTCATTTCGCCGGAAATTTTCTGGTATTCCTGTGACAACTTGGAGATCTTGGTTTGCAAGGGCACGTTTTTGGGATGAAATAGACGAACGGACGTGGTCAAAGATTGCCGCCATTTCCCGTATAAATCATCCGGCAATGCTTGGGAAAGCGGGTGGTCGATGAGTTTTTGATTGAGTGCGTCCAATTCAGGCGCCAACTTCGGTTCGATTTCCTCGACGAAATGCAAATAGGCTTTTTCCTTCGCCTCATCGCGGGTATCGCAAGTCATGGCGATATACTGGCGTGAACTCTCTTCACCCACTACGCTGGAAAATTCGGCATAGTCGGCTATCCAATGGAGTAAATCCTGTTTATCGGCAATCCGTCTATCCCGCAATTCCCCCAAATAGGGTTCGAGCGCATGCCAGTCGGAGAGATTCATCCCCGAAGGCAGGTATTTACGGGGAAATTCCACGCTGGGACGAGGAACCCGTCGCTGCCAGTCATCTTGGGTTGCTTGTATCATTGCCATAATAAAAAAGGTTTTTCCCGGTCTGGCAACCCACGCGGGCATTGCTTAACTTTCGGCCGGTTAATATCTTATCGCCCTCCCAAAGGTTTTCCATGCTCGAAGAAATACGCAAGCGACGCACATTCGCCATTGTCAGCCATCCTGACGCGGGTAAAACCACGATTACGGAAAAATTCCTGTGGTATGGCAATGTCATTCGCGAAGCCGGGCATGTCCGTGCCAAGACCAATAAGAAATTCACCACTTCCGACTGGATGAAAATCGAGCAGCAGCGAGGAATCTCCGTTTCTTCCTCCGTGCTCTCTTTTCCCTATGAGGGGTGCCAGGTGAACCTGGTGGATACTCCGGGCCATCAGGACTTTTGCGAAGATACCTATCGCGCCCTGACGGCGGTGGATTCCGTGTTGGTGCTGCTCGATTCCGCGAAGGGGGTCGAGCCGCAAACCATCAAGCTGATGGAAGTTTGCCGGATGCGGCGCTCACCGGTTACGGTATTCATGAACAAATTCGACCGTGAGAGCCTTGATCCCGTCACTTTAATGGACCAGGTTGAGGATATTCTGGGCTTGCATTGCGCACCTATGACTTTCCCCATCGGTAGCGGCAAGGACTTCCGGGGGGTATATGCCTTCTTCGATCAAACCGTCCATTTCTACCTGCCGGACGAGCAAGCGGTTCGCATTGAGAAGGTGGAAGGGATCCATGATCCCAAATTGGATAATTGGTTCGAAGAAAGGCCTTTGCGTGAATTCAGGGAGCAGGCGGAATTGGTGCAAGGCGCCAGCGAACCCTTTCACCTGGAAAAATATTTGCGGGGTGACCAATCCCCGGTTTATTTCGGCTCGGCGATCAATAACTTCGGAGTCAAGCATCTTCTCGACAGCTTCGTCCGTTATGCGCCCCCTCCCATGTCGCGCCAGGCCGAGCAACGAACGGTGGAAGCCACGGAAGAACAATTTACCGGGTTCGTCTTCAAGATCCAGGCCAACACCGACCCCAAACATCGGGACCGGGTGGCCTTTGTGCGCATTTGTTCCGGTCGCTTCGAGCGCGGCGCCAAAGTAATGCATTGCCGCACCGGCCGGCTGGTGCGGTTGGCGGCGCCTTCCACGCTCATGGCGAACGACAAGACCACCGTCGATGAAGCTTTCGCGGGAGATATAATCGGTATCCATGATCCGGGCCTTTACAATATCAGCGATACGCTTTCCGCCTCCGAAAAACTCGACTTCGTCGGTATACCTGATTTCGCTCCGGAATTCTTCTCCAAGGTTTATCTGGAAGACCCGCTGCGGAGCAAGCAACTGGCGCAGGGTCTCAAGCAACTGTCGGAGGAAGGAGCCACCCAACTTTTCCACCCGGTACAAAGCCCCGTTCCCGTGCTCGGAGTGGTAGGCGTATTGCAATTCGATGTGATCAAGTTTCGCTTAGAAGAGGAATACAACGCCAAATGCCGGCTCGAATCGGCTTCCATTCATGCCGCCCGTTGGCTCAGCGGAGACCCCGCCGAGTTGGCGGATTTCAGATCCCAAAATGCTCATGACATGGCTACGGACAAGCGGGGCAACCCGGTTTATCTCTGTCCCAACGAGTACCGTCTCGATCTCATGCGCAAAAATTTTAAAGGTCTCAAATTCTCCAAGTTTTTTAACGCGCCTGAGTAGGTTCAGTGCAGGTCGAATCCCTGGGACGGTTGGGTACAGCCGAATTGCCCTGGGGCTTTTTGCGCTGAGCGAATTTTATTCTGGACAGAGCTCTATCGCCCCGTCTAAGATAGAGCAATGCGCCTTTTGTTTTTTGCTCTCTGCGGATTTTCAGCTTGTCTCCCCGGCTTAGGCGGGCCAATCACTGCCCCTCTTACGGTTACGGATAAGATTTCCCTGCATGCCCGCTGGGAAGTCGGTGAATACCTCTTTCAGCAAAAGCAATTCCCGGCCGCTCTCATCGAGGTCAGTAAAGTCGCAGAAGCCTTACCGTCCGATATCCGACCCAAGTCTCTGATGGGTACCTTGCAAATCCTCACGGGAGACCTTGAGGCGGGTGAAGCCACTTTGCTTGAAGCCTGGCGCAGCCACCCTAACGACGTTCAACTGGGCCTTTTATTAGGCGAGTATTACCTATCCGTAAAATTCCACGCGAAGGGATTTTTCTTTTGGGAACATGTGCTGAGCCTGGATGGGGAAAACCACTCCTTGCGCCATGCGCTAGTGCGGGCGTATATCGAATCGGGCCGGTTTGACCGTGCCGCCCCGCATATCAAGCTCGCCATACAATTCCAAGGCGGACGCGTGGCTCCGGACCTGGACTATGCATATGGGTTATATCTGGCGAATCAAGGCCGTTGGAAAGAGAGTCATGAGTTTTTGGAGCGCGGCGTTTCCGGCGGTGAGTCACGAGCCGAAGTGCTATTCCAGTTGGGGCTGGCCCGCATGAGGGTGGGGGAGAACTTGGCGGCGGCGGAGGCATTGAGCCGATCGGTAGCCGCGGGAAATGCCCATCCCGAGGCTTATCTGGCCTGGGGCGAAGCGTTATTCCTCGTCAAAAAATGGGAAGATGCGGAAACGGTTTGGCTGGCGGGATTAAGAGCGCATCCCGGCTCCTTCCTGCTCATGCAAAAACTATCCGAGAATTACCTGCAAACGGCTCGTCCGGTTCGAGCTGAAAAAGTTTTGGAATTCGCCAAGCGGAATTCCGGCGATGATCTTCGCATCAGGTTACTCCATGTTCGCCACTATCGCATGCTGGGACAAAACGCCTCCGCCGCTTTGGAATTGAAGCGGGTGCTCAGGCAGGCGCAGGGGGACTTATTGCATGAGGCGCTCTGGCAAAGCGCTCTCTTGGATTGTTCCCGCGGCCACCGGAAGCAAGCTGAGGCGACCGCAGGAAAGCTTATTGCTGCGGGTTATAAGACGGCGGAGGCCCATCTGCTCAGGGCCCGGCTGGCGGCGCTGGCCGGAGACCCGGTTTCCATGGCCGAACACGTCCGTAGAGCGGGCCGCTACAATCCCTCGGATTCCCGCTTGTCTTGGGTGATGGTCGAGACGGACGTCGGAGCGGATTCCCCATTTATACTGGATAGGCTGCAATCCGCTTGGAGTGGATTTTCCACCACTTCCGTGTTGGCGCGCAGCGGCGGGCAATAAATTTTTACTCCCACGCTAATCCGCGGCTTCACCTTCCGGGCTGTCGGTTGCGGTGTCTGCGTTCAGGTCGAATAGCCGCTTCAAAGGAATTATTTTCAACCCCTTCTTGGGATCGACGGCGTCGGACATCTTATCCGCGGCGAAGCCGACCAGCAAGGGATGTTCCGGGTGGTTTACCACAGCTTTCACGAAATCTGAACTGCTGTAACCGGGCATCAGAAAATTGACGACATAAGTATCGAAATCGCATTCTCCCATCATGGCGTAGGCATCCTCGGGATCGTTGGCCGTCTCGATAACCGCGTTGGGAAGAATTTTCGTGACGATGGCCACGGTTTCGTTGCGACGCTGGCCGTCTTCATCCACAATGAGAATGGTTCTCTCAGAAGTATCCGCTACTAGGTTGGTATCCAAAGGGGGGTCCTCTTCCTCTAGTTCTTCTTCGAGTTCCAGCTCATCACTGTCAATTGGAACCTCGATATCCTCCACAAGAGCACTTTTGGGCGGCTCCTTTTTGCCCTTTTTCGAATCGGGCGCAGGTTGCTCCGGCTTTTCGGCTTGGGGACCTTTGGTCCCGGCGGCCTTGGCCACCGCCGATGTGGATTTGCTTTTATCGTCTTTGCTTTTGGATTTTTCCTGTGTCATGGCTTCCTGCTTTCGCTGGCAAAAGATATAAACATGCATGCGCCTTTGAGGGCTCAGCGAGCCATCAGGGCCTCAATTTCCTCTATTTCGCGGGGAATCGAAGCCGAAAGGTTTCGGTCTTCCAATTCGCTTCTTCTACCACACCAGCCAGTTCGATTTTATCTTCGTAGTAGTCTTCTGCAGCGAGCACGAGATTCCTGCGGCGCTCGGGAGTCAAGGTCGCTTCCCCTCCAGTCTTGCGCGG
>JBGTHM010000076.1:0-3547 GCA_041746255.1 Fibrobacteria bacterium
GGACATTTCACCACCAGCTACCACGAATTCGAGTTGGCGCTTTGGGAACGGGAAGGCGACACCAATTCGGTTATCGCCTTCGACGCCGCCGGCCTGAAGACCGGTAAAGTACTGACTATCCCAGCCTATAAAACCCGGATACATGTCCATAATTATTACCGGAACGCAGATGCTTTCACGGCCAAGGCCGCCGCGGGTCCGAAATACATTTCCGCTTCCGGCGTTGGTTTTCTGGAGCCTCGCAAACCAGACAAAGAAGCAACGCGTAATCTTCCGGGAATCACTTTTACCCTGACCGAACAAGGCGCGGACGGCATGGACATCGTACTCTATGGAGGCGAATTGAAGCCCCTGATGCTGACACTCAACGGCCGGCGGGTTTTCATACAGCTGCGGCGCAAGCATTACCCCCTCGACTTTTCCATGACCCTCACGGATTTCGTCAAGCGCGTGCATCCGGGAACCACTATTCCCAGGGACTTCGAAAGCTATGTCGATATGGAACACGGCCCCACGAGTCGCAACATCAAAATCTGGATGAACAATCCCTTCCGCTATCAAGGCCTCACCTTTTTTCAGGCTTCGTATAGCCAGCCACCCGGCGCTCCCCAGGAAAGCACTTTCGCCGTGGTAACCAATCCCGGTAGGTTGCTTCCCTATGTTTCCAGCATCGTTATTTTTCTGGGGTTACTTTTGCATTTCATATTGGCTTTAGTCTCCTTTTCGCGCAAGAGGAGGGAGGCCTGAAATGAATTCGACTCTGCGGACATTTTTGCTCGCCATCGGCTTGTGCGTAGGAATCCCGTCGGCCCAATACGTTGATACGCCATCTCCATTGGACAGCGGTTCAGTTGTCGGCGCCGCATCCGATTTTCAGGATGAGACCGGAAAGTTACCCGAACCGAGTGCTCTCACGGCTCCCGCCTTACCGTCCACGAAAGGTGTAAAAGACCTCTCCCATCTCGGACGGGTAGCCGTATTGCATGAAGGCCGGCTCAAACCGATGGAAACCTTCGCGCGACATGTGATGCTGCAACTCTCGGGCAAGAGCCGATACGAAGGTAGAAGCGCTCTGGACATGGTAGCTGCCATGCTCTTCGCCCCGTATTCGGTTCGAGACGCCAAATTGATATTGATTAACCATCCCGAAGCCGCACAAGCCCTTGGCCTGGAGCCGGTGAGAAGAAGGTTATACGCCTTTTCGGATTTGGAAGGTTCTTTCGATAAGCTGCAAGCCCAGGCGGAAAAAGCCAGCCGGGTCGAAGACGAAAAAAGGGATCTTGTTCAGAACGAGATATTACGAGTCTATAGCAATACGGCCTTTTATTTCGGATTGAAGAATAGTATTCACTTCGCCCTTCCCGATACCCTATACCGGATTCGCCTTCCGGAAACACGCACGGTACTCAGTCTGGACCCGGAACGGGATTTGTTTTCCTTTTGGGAACTGATGATGCATGCACCCCATATCGCGGCTGTGCTTGAAGGAGTCGAGGAAGAACGCCCCCGGTCGGATCTCGAGGAAGAAGTGATCGGCCTTTCTCAAGCCATGTTCCTCAGCTCGCAGACAGTGAGGCCTTCCAGTTGGAAAATCCTCCCCATGGTCGGTGGTAAGGAGAATGAATGGGTGAGTCCCGGAGAGGCTGTGGCCGTTCCTAACCAAATGCAAATGTTTCAGACCGAATTGCAATCGCTTTTCGAGGCGGGCCGGGCTTATCGGGAAGGCAATCAACCCGGGTTCGACGCCGCGCTGCAAAGCCTGGTATCGGAAGTGGAAAAGCGTGCCTACGACCAGATGGAACGTACCCATTTCCCTCTGGAAATCCTTTACCAGAAAACCGACCCGTTCTACCGTTCCCTCTCTTTCTATTGGCTGGCCATGATAGGCTGTTTCGCCTTTTTCTTATTTCAGCGAAGGTGGATCTACTTAGGTAGCTTGTGGCTACTCAGCTTGGGATTGGCCTTGAACGTGATCGGCATGCTCATGCGCATGATTATCATGGAGAGGCCCCCGGTTACCTCGCTATTCGAAACCTTTCCCTTCGTAGGCGCCTGCAGCGTATTGACCGCCCTCCTCTTCGAGCGAAGCAGCCGCCGTGGCATTGCGCTGCTTGCCGGCGCCATCATGGGAGTGATAATGCTCCATGTGGCCATGCGGTACGCGGCCGAAGGGGATACCATGAAGGTGCTGGTAGCGGTGCTACGGAGCAACTTCTGGCTTTCGACCCATGTCATCACCATCAATATCGGCTATGCCGCCTGCGCGCTCTCGTCGGTCATCGGACACATCTGGCTGCTGTTCGCCTTGCTGCCCAACCGTCCCGGTAAGGGCCAGGGCCTCAAAGAAATCGAACGTATGCTTTACGGAAGCCTGGGGTTCGGCCTCCTCTTCGCCTTTTTCGGCACCATGTTGGGAGGCATTTGGGCCGACCAGAGCTGGGGACGGTTCTGGGGATGGGATCCTAAGGAAAACGGCGCCCTCCTTATCGTACTCTGGGTTGTCATTTTGCTCCATGCGCGAATGTTCGGCTATGTGCGCTCCAAAGGTATGGCGCTGGGCGCCGTGATCCTCGGGCCGATTGTGGCATTGGCCTGGTTCGGCGTAAATCTCCTGAATGTCGGTCTACACTCATATGGATTCACTGAAGGCGCATCCACGAAACTCTTCGTCTACCTGGGTGTCGAGGGCGGTTTCGCTTTGCTGACAGGAATTTGGCTGACGCTACAGCCGGGGAAAATCCGCGGGCTTAACCCTTCCGGGAAGGTACCCCCCGCTCCGGCTAAAACCGGAAATGAGTAATTACCACAGCGAACTCAGGTATTCGACCAGCCGCTTCTGGGTGGTACCGTCAGGAGCCAGGAATTTTAAATTAGCGTAGACGAACAACCCGTCTTCATCGGCACTTATTCTTCGAACTCGACAAGGCAGATGAAAATGTTTTCCGAAGGCGTGGATAAAGAGCACGACTTTCTGTCCAACCACTACGGCAGGTCGGTCCATTTCAGGAGCATCGGCGGAACCCAGGACTGAATCGGAAGCCGGTACACCCTCCTGAGTTTCGGTGGTAAGAATATAAAATCGTCCCCCGTCTCCATCGATATGATCGAGCAGTCCGTCATAAACGCATGAATCGGTAATAACCTCCACCGGGCAGAATATGCTGACCTCGTCCATCCAGGTCGTAACCGATAATCCGAGAGTACTATCCATCAAGCCTTATTGTAGGCCTGGCAAGGCTGTGTGCATAGCGGAATAAAGCCATCTTCATAGAGTTTAAATAACCGCGTTTGCGGCTTTTTAAGCTTTTTGTCCCCACCCAAAATCACGGCCGGCTGTGAATCCGCCCAATTCAAGCAAATTGACCGGGAGGGGGTGGGTCAAAATAATACGCACAACGATGGGGACACAACCAAGCGGAGGGCCGGAGTCCCACGCCGGGGAGATTTTGCAGGCGTCAGCGGAGCCCCCGCTTAGCGTAGGTTGCCGGCGCCTGTCTGAGCCCGCAATGCGGGCGAGTTGCGACGGCAACCGTATCGCAAGGCGGAA
>JBGTHM010000077.1:0-2764 GCA_041746255.1 Fibrobacteria bacterium
GGCGGTCGATGACCGCTCCGGTTAAATGCTGCTCTTGGCCGGGCCAATCAGGCGGCCCTTTATATCCATCATGAAACGCGTTTTGGTTTCACCGTTGGTATAATCCGGCGGGTTCATCTCCATAATCCCCCTCCGTGATACTCAATCAATCATGAAATACGCGGGAGTGCAAATGAAATCCCAACGGGAATTGCCCACGGGTCCAATTCGTAATTGCGTCGAAAATAAATAAGAGGGCGGTGTCCGTTTGGGGACTGATACCAGGGTACCTTTGGTCATCGAGAGGATATCAGTGCCGTAATCGATGGAGATTTTGTCGATGTTGAGTCCGTGGGGATGTCCTTCTTGTCGAAAGGCGATGGTATTCCCTTTCTTCGAGTTCAACTTCACTTTAATGGTCGTGTCCTGAAAAACCCTGTAACCACCGGTATTCGGAAAAGTCATTACCGTGGTATCTCCATTCACATAAAGAATTTTTCGAACAGGGTAGGTATCGGAAGAGAAGCGAATGGTCATGGGTTTCTCGCCTCCATCTCCCCCTAAAACATTGGGAATGGTGACTCCTGCGCCTTCCAAATGCATGTATCCGGCACAGGCTCCTCCCGAAGCGTCATCCATGAAAACCGCCCTGGCTCCGCCTTCAAAAAGTCCCGCTTCGGCTTCATATACCAGGGTAATCGCTTCGACGGCGGCGATGGCGCCCATCAGCCAGAAGGTCGTCAGCATCGCAAAAAGCGACCTTGTCCGTCGTGGCGCCATCAATCTTCCCCCTTTCCACATCCATTCAAATAATTGCCCAGCTCAAGGCAGTGCAAACACAATTCTACCTTTGGGAAAGTGGGTGAACGGATAGTCATAGAAGGGCGCGGTGTGCATGGCGGGCTGATGAACCGCGTAGTCATGAAGCTTTCGGCTCAACCTTCCTCCTGTCCTCGACTTTTTCTTCCCGGGTCGCTCCAACCGCTGGAGCCCCGCCATTGGAAGGATTTTTCCCGTAAAGCCTGCCATGCCACCCGGCTGGAATATGCCGGTTCGGAGCCTGGATATTCCGGTCTGCGGCTGGGAACCCCGGAACACCTGATCGCCGCGCTGGCACTTTATCCGGAGGCACCCCTCGAGATCATATGCGAAGGCGAGGAAATTCCCTTTATGGACGGAAGCGCCCAGCCTTTTCTTTCCGCCGTGGAAAATTTGCTGGGTAACAAGGCGGAAGCGCTCTTTGGGTGGAAACAATATGCCTGCAATCTGGAATGGGAGGAAAGTTGGGAGGGCGGCGGAATCAAGGTAATACCGGCCAAGGAGTTCCATATAAGTTACCGGGTTAGGCGTGGGGATATTGACCAGACAGCCGTTCTGCGTAGTTCCGGCAAATTCAAGGAGTTTGCGATACCCGCGCGCAGTTTTCTTTTTTATGAGGATTATAAAAAAACGGTTTCGGAATCCGATACTCCGCTTTGGAAAGGAGCACAATGGGATAGCGGCCTGCTCTTGGCGGAATCACGAATAACTTATGAGGAAGCGCGGGCTCGGGGTGTTCCTCCCCCGGAGGTTACCGGATGCTACCCCCTTCTCAATTCCGATAAATGGCGGGTGGGAAACGAATTGGCCTGGCATAAAATCCTGGATCTGGTGGGCGATTTGGGCCTGCTGGATTTATCCCTGCCCCGCCTTTGGATTGAAGTGGAAAATGGCGGGCATTTCCACAACCACCTCCTCTTGGATCTTTTGCAAACACCCGATTGAACCCGGATGGAGGCTTTTGTGACGGATAAATCCTTTTTACTGCCGGCCGCGTTTCTTCTCTGGGCAGGCCTATGACGTTACCTATCGCCACGGTCGGTTTGAGGACGGCAAGATGGTGGAAAAGCCTCGCGTGTCCGTCTATTGGTACGGTAAACGGAAGGCTACGATGTCCGCTTCCGCATATCTGGCAGATGGAATTGGATTAGGATGTGCCCACGACCCGAATAGGCCATTAAGGCCTGACCAAATCCATTTTTGCTAATTTTCCGAACTCCACTCGCTCCACCTGAGAACGGAAGGTTTCCATGGAAACAGCCGATGAAAAAAATGTTCCCGAAGTCTCCCAACCTGTCCTTGATTATAACGGCGTACTGAAACTGCTGCCCCACCGTTATCCCTTCCTCTTTGTGGACAAGGTCCTGACCTTCGAAAAGGAGAAGTCCATTATAGGGCAGAAGAACGTGAGCTTTGGAGAGCCTTTCTTCGTCGGCCATTTCCCCGGTGAACCCGTCATGCCTGGGGTACTGCAAGTGGAGGCGCTGGCGCAGGTATCCTGTCTGCTCATCTATCTCAGTTATGGAGAGGAGGTGGCGGGCAAACGCCCGGCGTTTACCGGTGTTGAAGAAGCCCGTTTCCGTAAACCCGTCCGGCCCGGCGACGTGCTCATGCTCCATGCCGAGTTGGAGCGTTACCGGCGCGGTTTCGCCAGCTTACGCACCTGGGCCGAAGTCGACGGCATCCGTTGCGCCGAAGCCATTATCAAAGCCGCGATGGTTTGATATGGAAATCCATCCTACCGCGATAGTCCACCCTTCGGCGGACCTTCCTCCGGATGTACACATCGGGCCTTACAGCATCGTGGAAGAGGACGTTGAACTTTCCGATGGTGTGCGTATCGGGGCCTATTGCAGGCTTTATGCGGGAACACGCCTGGGTCGCGAGGTGGAATTATCCGATGGGGTGCTGGTGGCGGGCGTACCGCAGGATTTGAAATACCGTGGTGAAAGAACCCTGGTCCGCA
>JBGTHM010000078.1:0-10761 GCA_041746255.1 Fibrobacteria bacterium
GACACTTATTTTTAATAAACTGAACTTATAGCCAGTCCCATGCGTTACCAACAACCGCCCACCGGTTAATAGAAGGCAGGGCAATTAATTTTGCAGATCCAAAAATCCATAGATCAGGCCTGGGCACTGCAGTCTGACCTGCTTCGCTCCATCCTACAAAACCTTCTCGACCGGCGCTAACATCATTCGGGTTCAATTGCAGATATACATTTGAGTTATTAACCGGTGTAATAATAATTTCCTGGCCTTCCTTCATACTTTTAATTGGGGGCAAACCAGGAACAAATTGAAAACCGTCATATACAACGCTGGTATAAAGGTGGGATATATATTCCGGATTTATCACGGGGCCACCAGTCCGTTCAAAAACCTGCACTTCTGCCAGGCTCAAGGGGTTAGTTGTGGTCAAAAGGGTGATACGGACGTATTGACCCGCAACATTGAATTTCAAATCAGTGGGGTACCCTGCGGTTCCGGAATTTTTAATGGTTTTAACCACAGCACGAGAGCTTGACAATACCTGGACCCGAAAGTTTTTCAATCTTGCTGAGGATTCCACCCGATTCCAAATTTTTATCTGCCCAATTTGTTCGCTGGATCCCAAATTGACTTCCCACCAGGGATTCTTTTTATTGGCACATGTGTGTGTCGTGGAATTGGACGCATATTTTCCATCGGTGTTTCCGTCCACAGCACGTGAAGCGTTCCCACTATTGCAGGTTGTACTTTGACTGGCAGCTTTGCCTATAGCCAAATTTGTTTGGGCAAATACCACTCCGCTCAGCAGGGTGAAAGTAACGATAATTAGTTTATTTAATACTTTAATATGATACACTTTGTTCTCCTTATTTATTTTTAAGAAAAAATATGTTTATAACCAGTCCCATCCGTTTCCAATCACGACCCAGCGCTTTTGAGAAGGCAGTGCAATGATTTGAGTCACCCCCCAAATCCATAAATCAGAAACCCCATTCATAAAATCTTTATTTCCTGCAAATCCTCTGGTATCCCATCCGATAAAGCGTTCTTTTCCGGTTTGTACGTCAGTGGGGTTTAATTGAAAAAATATGTCGGATCCGTTCGCGCAAATAAACGTGAACTCATGGCCCTCATTCATATCACTGAGTGGGGGAAGAACCGGAAAATATTGCCCGCCGTTGGTGTAGGTTATATTATTGAAATTAACTGCAATTTTATCGTTAGCCGGGTGGTTAATGGTTTCTAAATTTTGTGATATAACCTGTACCTCGGCCAAACTGAGAGGATTGGTAGACGTCAATAGCGTTATGCGCACATATCTACCCGCGGCACCCAGAATGCTGCTGGTAGGGTATCCTGCTTGGGTCCCATGCAGGTTGTTTCTTACCACCTGGCGGTTTTGATCCAACAATTCAACTTTATAATTGGATAATCTTTGGGGCGCCTCTACACGGTTCCAGATTATTACCTTTTCCACCTGGTAGAGCTTTTTCAGGTCCACCTCCCACCAAGGATTTTTTTTGTTTGAACAGGTGTGGGTTGTTGAATTCGACGCATATTTGCCGTCTGTATTCCCATCCACAGCTCGTGAAGCGCTTCCACTATTACAGGTAGTGCTTTGCGTGGCAGGCTTACCTTTCGCCAAATTGGTTTGAGCAAATCCCAAACTTGTCAGCAAGACAAACGTGAATAAAAAAATATTTTTATTAAATTGATGTTGGTGCACGTTGTTCTCCTTTGATTTTGTTTCGATTAATTTTTCCAAGTTATCCCATTTGACAAAAGGTTATCTGAAATACCCTACGTAACCACACCGCGATCGCCATCGCACCGACTCAGAATATATTCCGGCTGGGTATTTTCGTCAATTATTCTGGCCTCCTTTCTGAGGCTTTCTCCTTTTAAAGTTAGGATGATGGCTCCGCTTACCAGGCGGTCACAGATGGCATCCGCGGTGGTTGAATCCGGAAGACGCGCATGCAAGAGTGTTCTTCCCCTGATTTTCCGTACACCCAGATAGGAGTGTACCAGATGAAAAAACAGACAAGAAAACGCAGTTTTTACCCCATGGGTAAACACAGAAAATTCGATAATGATTTTAAAAACAACAAAGCCCAAAGCCTGTTATATGAAATTTGCAGTCGAAAAATAACCCGCGAAACAAACCCAACCGATTTATCCAGGTCGGTCCCAGGCATCAGGATTTTAAAACGGATTAATTCGAGTGCGGGAGTAATCAATGAATAATGCGGCGGTCAATTTAGTGGATCGCTAGTAGGCTATCCAATAACATTCCGAAATCAATAGATTCAATCCACCATTTGAACCAGGCGGCCATCCGCTTTCTGGCTTTCGAACGAGGCTTTTATCCAATCATCGGATAGATCCCGGTATATCACCCGGGCTTCATCCACCAACCCGGAATAGCTTCCGACCTCCTGATTGCGAGCCCACCCACCAATGCCTCGACTCATACCCAGCCTCCAATAGCCGGTATATTTTTGTCCAGCAGTGATTTCCGGATTTTCCGCTACCAAACGCCCATCCATATACAGTCGCATGCCCCGTGGAGATAGGGATGCAGTCACCAGATGCCATTCATTATCATTATACGCTTCACTGGAGGTAATTATACGCCGTATGCCGTTGTTGGGTCCCAACAACACCGAATCCTCGGGACTCACCGAATCGGGTGCGACTGCATAAACACCAAAATTCACTCTTCCCTGGTTGTCAAACCATAAATGCCTGTCGGCCTTCAGTTCTTCCGTATTTCCAAACCCGAAAAGGCGCCCTCCGGTGGTATCCGCGGTTTTAAACCATACCGACATGGTAAATACATCCGGGTTTGTACTAGGCACCGTACTGACAATGTACTGTGAGTCGCTCAAGGATACCGCCCGGTAAATTAAACCCACCTTAATGGGCTCTGTTATAAAGGGACCGCCCCAATTGGCGTTGTTGAAATTTTCCGAAGCATCCTTTACCTGTGAGGCTGGAGATGAATAAGGCTGGCCCATATGCCAGACACCAAAATACCCACCCGCTGAATCGAATACAAATTGGGGCGCCGATATTTTGGCGGCTTCTGGATTTCCCGAATAAACAAAAATAGTCTGGCTTGCGCTGTTTCCGAAAAGGGTATCGAGTTTAATCCAGATTACCGCACGACCCGCGTCTTGATCCCACAATTCCTTATGAAACGGTAATTCAGTCACCCCATCTGATTTTACAATTCGTAGATTGTTGCCATTTGGCCTGCCCGCGCCCATCAATTCACAATCAGCCCGAGTAGCACCGTTTTCGCAAGGACCCAATTTGATCAGCAAAGGGAAATCGTAGACATTGGATTGAACATCGATGCCCGAGGCTGTGGTATTCAGGACAATCTTTTTCATTACTTCCCAGCGGGAAAAGGGCTCTATGCGGACCGTATCTCCCGAACCTATTTCAAATTTTTCGGGCTGAATATTGATGGAAGAATCACCGCTTCCTTCCCGATAAAGGATTTCGGTATACCCTGCTGCCGGGATGCCCGACATCTCGATGAATCCATCTTGAAGGTCGGTTTTCGTAACTTTTTTTAAAATATCAGTGCCGGGAATGGAAATCAGGCCCTCTTCCATACCCTTAAGGCTGGAACGCTGAATTTGAAGGACGCCGGTTTTCAGTAAAGCCATTTCCAGAAAATTTGTTTTCAGGATCTCTTCCTCCAGAAAGAGATCCTGAATCAAAACGGCGGTATTGGCGGCAGAGTTTCTGGCCAGAATATTATACAAACCGGGACCGACATTTTGAAACTCAAATTCACCCTTCCCATTAGTCCATAAGGTTTCGGGAGGCGCACTGGAAACAGTGCCAGGGTCATAATTGCGGCGCAGAAGTAACACTGGGATGTCAACTTCCGGGTTGCCCCCTTGGTCCTTCAAGACTCCCGCGATGGTGTTCGTAGTCTGGGAACCGCTTCCACCTGCGACGTCCTTGCCACCCAAACAGCTGATAAGTGCAAAACAGAACGCCAATACCAACAATACCGAAAAAATGTTCCGCTTATGAAAAATAAAGTGACTATTCATGGCGGCTCCTCTTTTTGGACATCGGGAAAGCCTGAAAATTAATCTGATAAACCCTGTCGATATTTTTATCGTGTTCGGCAATTTCCAGCATCTCGGCACGTATCTGGGTGAGCTTATCTTTTATTTTGTTCACGCCTTCTTCGGACAGGCTCAACGTGAGAGTCGATATATCCCGTTCATGCACGGGTAAATTATCGATGGCCACCTTGGCCAAATCCATTGTGGCAATCTGAAAAGAGTGAACTGAGACAGGCGTTACCTCGGGACCGGCGTTGATGAACTGACTGGTGAGTTTGTAAAATCCCTTGGAATTTTTTTTAATGAAACCATTTTGCTCGAGAAATTTTACGGCTTCTTTGGCCTTGCCGGCACTTATTTCGGGCTCAAGGGTTGCACCCAGAGTTTTATAATCATTTTTAAAGGGAAGAAAATTCAAGGTCTCGCGCACCGCCGTATAATACCATTTTTGATAAAACTTGAACTGGGCCGAGCCGGTATCCTTCATCGATGAATTTTTATAGCGCACCAGGTTTTTTAGCGCAGATGTCCGTTGTTTGTGGGTTTTCGCCTGATTGAATTGGACCAAATTTTTGAAATACCCCGTTTCGGCCTGATCCAGCTTTAAATACGAAGCAAACTTGTCGGCCATATCCTGAGAGATATTTTTTTGGCCGTTAAGAATACGTGTGAAAAAACCAGCGGACGAAAATCCCACGGCTGCGGCGATTGTGCGGTAGGAAAAACGAGATTGACTGGCTTTGCGCTCCTCGTAATAATCCCGGAGATAATATCGGTAGTTGGTATAGACTTTTAAATCGGGCATAAGGTCGCGAAAGGTTCTCTTTAATATAGCTCGAATTGTCTCTCAGCAAACCTATTTGAACAATAAAATTTAATAACTGGGCAACACCACTTTGCCGTTTTTATACTAATAAATGAATTCGAACCTCGAAAAAATCCAAATAATTAGCTTAAAAATCAAGTATTGGGCAACGGCATTCCGGTTTCCGCACAATTTGAGAGGGCGAACGACATGCCAGTTTGGCGGTGTGGATGTTTGCGAAATTGAGTTTCAATGTGACAGGGTAGGCATTTGATTTGAGGTCCTTCAGCGTCCGATATCCTTTTGCTTTAGCCTTGGCTGCCTGGATAAGGGAGTTCAATCCCTCCATGCTACCATTTCTCTCGCGGAACGGAATCCAATTCATAACACCATCCCAGGTGTTTCTTCGCGTATCGCGTCTTGCGCAAAATGGGCTATTGTTTGATCTCCTTCCGCCTGACTTCATGCCCTGCTGCTACGATCGACCCATGATTTCCCTCCGGGTCCAAGACCCCTTTAGTAGAAAAGCCATTATTCTTGTCATCTACGCCGATGAGCAAATCCATGTCGGCCATAGTAGCTTTCCCTCAAAAACGTAAATTTAGTTTTCAAAAGTTCTGCCGCCATCACTCAATCTTAAGCACATACCCTTTAGGCAGCGTGTCGAATTGGCCCGGCTTGTAGGCATGAGGCTGGAGTATCACCAACCGGCCGTTGTGATAGCTCACTTGCAGGGATTGCTTGGCGCCTCCCGTCACGAAACTGTGATGGGTTTCGCTTTTGCTTCCGGGCGCGCGTTCGATAAGGATTTTCTCCTCCACCTTGCGCACCGCCCATGCCGGTTTTTTGCCGCGAAACACCTCCAGCAAATCTTCCGGATCGTAAATCCAAACCTTGAGCGCGTATCCGCTGGCGTGATAGCCTTTGCTTCCTTCATACGGCGATCCCACGCCTTCATTCGCCTCGCCGTACCAGGTCTCCCCGCCGAGCTGTTGGGTCAAAAAGAACAGCACGCCGTGATGCGTGGGGGTTTCCAGCCATATCGCCCCGGAGACGCCATCGGCAACCCACCAGCCTTCGGGGGAGCGGCTTTCCTCGTCGTGATAGACCAGCGGCCTCGAGGCCAAAGCGCCGGCTATCCGCGGCGCGTCCGCTTTGATGGCGAATAGATTAGGGCCCCAACGCCCGGTGGCCGTGCCCGAAGTGCCTTGTTGTCCGGCCAGATAGGTATAGCCCTCAGCGGCCAAAACCGCCGGCGCAGGGCTCATGTAACCGCCTACGCGCTGGCTGTGGGCTCCGGGAGCCGCCACCTTCCACATGCCTTCGGATTTCCCTTTCTCGAAATAGCCTTGCGAGGGCCAGTCCGTGCCCGCGCCGTTATACCATTGATGCTTGGTGAAATGAATGCGCTCCCCGACTTGCAGCAGGCCTCCCAGAATATAGGCTTCGCTGCCGGAACTCCAGCCTGGCGGTTTAAGTCCTCCGGTGATGTCTTTCCAAGGGCCCACGCGCGTGGCCAGGCCGCCGTTCAGGACGTCCGGGAGTTTGACTTCCGCCTGAAATTCGTAATGGGGATGGCCCGTAACCAGCAAGTTACCGTTGTCCAATTGTCCGTGCACGGCGTGCGTATAGGCGAAACTATGTTCCGTGCCCTCCTCGCGGGAGCCGGGAATGTTGAAATGGCCGACGTATTTCGACTCGATGTCGGCCCAGGTGATGAGCTTGCGCGTGGGATTCGCGTCGGGGCCTGTGCCGGTTTTCCCGGCTGCGCCTGCGACGGGCGATTGATTGCAGGCCGCGAAGCATAACAGCAGCCCCAAACCTAATGTCGCTCTTTTCATGCTGTGCATCCCCTGCATGGTTTCCTTTCCGCCGGACATAGAGTTTCACCGTCGGCCGCGGATTTCCGTTTCTTGCGGACTTGGCATATTATACTCTCTCAAGGCGGTTTCTGGAAATCGGTTTCCGGAGGGCCGGACCGGCTCGTTTCGCTTTTCTCCGCCAGGGGTGCCTTTTAGCGTCAATTGGAGTTGGGTTTTTGGCGACGCCACTGCGGAGCGGCTTGATTCGCCCTTGGATATACTGTACATTTGGGCAGTATATGAGCACTCCCGGTTTCGTTCACCTGCATGTTCACTCCCAATATTCCTTCCACTCGGGAACGGCTTCGCTGCGCGATTTGATAGCCGCCGCCAAGGCCGATGGCATGCGGGCTTTGGCGCTGACCGACACCGAGCGCATGAGCGGCCTCATCCTTTTCTACAAGCTATGCCTGGAGCAGGGCATCAAACCCATTCTGGGCGTCGAACTGCTCGATCCTACGCATGCGGATTCCGTTCCATCCCCCCAGGCCGGTAAAAGCGAAAGACACGATCAAAACGATTCAGAGGGTGCGCCTATCGGCGGACCGAAGGCCCCTTTCTTGCGGGAAGGCTCCAAGGTCGTGCTGCTGGCCCGTAACGCGCAGGGTTATGCCGACCTGTGCGAAATCGTCACGCGCCGGCATGTCGAGCGCGGTTTTTCTTTGGCCCGGGCGTTGGCAAAGCCTTGGCCCGATCTCTTTATCCTCTGTCGGCATCCCGATCTTTTGCGGCACTTGGCGCGCACGCCTAATAAGGCGCGCCTTTTCGGCGAATTGGTGAATCACGATTTCGAAAGCCGGGCTTTAAGCCGCGAAGTGGAAACGCTATGCCGCGCCTGCGATATTCCGTTGCTTGCCAGCGGCGATATTTATTTCGCGCGTCCCGCGGAGTGGGAGACGCATCGGCTCTTGCGGGCCATCGGGCTCAACGCTTCGCTGTCGCTGCTGGAGCGCGACGATACGGCGCCCCGCACCGCATACTTCCGCACCGAAGCGGATATGCGCCGCGCCTTTCCCAATCATGGCGAGGCTTTGCAAAATGCCGGACGCCTGGCCGATGCCTGCGTCGCCGATTTGCACGAGAAAAGTTTCGGCAAGTGGATCATGCCCGCAATCGCCGTCCCCGCGGAGCATACTCCCGAATCGTATCTCGCTCAGCTCGCCGGTGAAGGGTTACGCGAAAATTACGGAGGGTCCTCCCAGCTCGAAAAGGCCGAGTTGCTACAGGAGATGGAACTCAAGGTTATCGGCAAGCTGGGTTATGCCTCGTATTTTCTGATGGTCAAAGAAGTGCGCGACTTCGCCAACGAACGTTTCCAGACGCGTTACCGGCGTCCGCGCGACTGCACCATCCTGCGCGGCAGCGCGGCCAATTCCCTCACCTTCTACAACCTGGGCGTCAGCGATCTCGATCCCATCCGCTACGACTTGTATTTTCAGCGCTTTCTGAACGAAGACCGCGCCTCGCCGCCCGACGCCGATCTCGACTTCGGCTGGGACGAGCGCGAAGAGGTGCTGGATTATGTGGCGGATCGTTTCGGACGCGATCGCGTGGCCATTACCTGCACGCTCAATCATTTTCGCCGCGACGCCGCCTTTCGCGAAACCGCCAAGGTGTTCGGCTATACCGAAGCGCAGGTAACCGAAATCATGGAGAGCCACAAGACGCGCGGCAAGCGCCTGGAAGACAGTCAGATAAGCCATATTTTGGCATTGGCCGAAACCGTGAAGGGCAAGCCCCGCTTTTTGGGACAGCATCCGGGCGGCCTCATCATCACCAACCAGCCCATTTGCCGTCACGTGGCCTGCGAATATTCGGGCGGGTTGAAAAACCGGCTCGTCACCCAGGTGGACATGCATAGCGGCATCGACGATTTGGGGCTGATTAAATTCGATTTGCTGGGAAACGGATCGCTGTCGGTATTGCGCGACACCCTCAAGCAGCTCGAGGAGCAGGGGCTGGCCGATCCCTGCGTATGGGATTTGGAAAAATGTTATCGCGACGCGCGCGTGGGGAGCATTATCGGCAAGGGGCGTACGCGGGGTATTTTTTATATCGAAAGTCCGGCGCAAACCCGGCTAAACAAAAAGGCCGACGCGCGCACCTTCGAAGAAATCACCATCACCTCCAGCCTGGTGCGTCCGGCGGGAACCGCCTATACGCAAACCTTCGTGGAACGGCACCGCAAGATGAAAAAAGGCGTGGTCGACTGGGAATTCCTGCATCCCTCGCTGATTCCCATTCTCAAGGAAAGCCACGATGTTTGCGCCTTCCAGGAAGATGTCACCAAAATCTGCCATCACGTGGCGGGGCTCACGTATAAGCAGGCCGACGGTGTGCGTAAGATGATGAACAGCCAGCACGAAGGGCAAGTGGAATCGGAGCAATGGAAAAAAACCGCCTCCCATTTCATCGAAGGGTGCATGAACACCAGCGGTCTCACACTTAAACAAGCGCTCACTTTGTGGGAAAGGGTGAGTTCTTTCACCGGTTTCTCCTTTTGCAAATCGCATAGCGCCAGCTACGCCCAGCTCTCCTTTCAATGCGCTTATCTCAAGGCTTATTATCCCGCGCAATTTTTGTCCGCCGTGCTTTCCAACAACCACGGTTTCTATGCGCGCGAAGTGTATCTCGACGAAGCGCGGCGCTGGGGCCTTTCCATTCTGCCCATGAATATCAACGAATCGCGCATCGGCTATTGGGGCAAGCATCAATGGATTCGTCCGGGGTTTATGCACCTGCGTTCCATTTCGCAGCCAAGCCTCGTAGCCGTGGTGGAGGAGCGCGCCCGGGGAGGGCCTTATTGCAACCTGCTGGACTTTTTGCGGCGCGTGCCCGTGGGGCGCAAAGAAACGGAGAACCTAGTTCTGGTGGGGGCCTTCGACGGTTTCGGCATGAGTCAACCCGAACTGTTGTTCCTGCTGGACGAAAGTTACGGACGTCTGCGTCCCGATCGCCCGGATTTGTTCGCGGGGCAGGGTGGGGGACTGGGCTCGGCATGGGGGGCGGAGAAGGGTTGGGGCGCTAAACGGCCTCCGCTTACCGACTATTCGCGCATGCAAAAATGCATGAACGAAATGCGGCTGCTGGGTTATATGCTGTCGGGAAACGTGCTCGACATACTCGACATGCATCCCGCCGCGCGCGACGCGGTGCCCGCCGCCGATTTGCATCTCCATGCGGGCAAGCGCGTCAAGGTTTTCGGCAAACCCGTCACCGAGCGAATGCATCGCGTGGCCGGCAGCGGAAAAATCATGCAATTTCTCACGCTCGAGGATAAAACTGAATGCGTGGACGTGATTTTATGGCCCGCGGTTTACGATCGTTTCGCCGATACCCTGGCGGGGTCCGGACCATTCGAAATCCGGGGGCGCGTTACCGGCGAATGGGACGCCTATTCGCTGGAAGCGGAATTCGTGCGGGCCGTGGATTTCTCGCCCAATCAAATCGATTTCGAAACGGCTTCGGAGCGGTTGGCGGGGGCGCTTACGCAGTATCGGGCTTATGCCGACATCAAGGACATCCGTGCGGCCTGATTCCGAAGGGCTGCCGGCGTTGGAGCCGGGACGTGAGCCGAAGCCTGAGGCGACGCGTGAACTAATGCGCGATCCGACGCCCGAACTCTGGGCCGTCTTGCGTTGCGATAACTTCGCGGCCCAGGCGCTGGCGGCGTGGGATCCCGCCCTGCGTAAAAAACCATTTGTCGTGGTGAACCAGGACGTCGAAAGCCACAAGACGCGCCTGTGCGCCCTGTCCTCGCTGGCGCGCGCGCGGGGCGTTTTCTACGGGCTGTCGCTGCCGCTATTGCGCAAGCGCTTCCCCGACGTGGAGGTGGTGGCGCGCAATCCGGAATGGGAAAGCGGCGCGCGCGAGGAGATGGACGCCTTTTTGCGCGGCTTCACGCCCGACGTGGAAGTGGGGGAGACTGGCCTGGCGGTGCTGGACCTGACGGGAACGCCCGCGTTACGGGAGATGGACCCGCCCGAGCTGGCGCGGGAACTGCGGGCGGGCCTCGCCTATC
>JBGTHM010000079.1:0-13499 GCA_041746255.1 Fibrobacteria bacterium
GCATTTGTCGCCACTCTCATCCTGGCTCTTATAGCGGCACCTGCGAATTGGCTATTGGATGCCAATTACCTGTTTCTCAGCGCCAAACCGCCGGTGGCTTCACTGATGGATTATATGGGACCTTGGCCTTGGTATATCCTTACCCTGGTTCCTGTGAGCCTGATATTCTTCGCATTGTTTTACAGTCCGTTTTGGATAGCTGATAAGGTAATGACAACGCGGAGAAAAAATCCATTCGCGGCGGAAGATATCGACTAATAGATAGCGTCGGGCTTATTTTTCATTTCCGATTCCGCGGGTGAAAACTCTGATGCACTTCACGCAGGTAATCCTGATCCAAATGCGTATAAATTTGGGTGGTACTGATATCCGCATGGCCTAACATCTCCTGCACCGATCGCAAGTCCGCGCCCGCTTCGATGAGATGCGTTGCGAAACTATGACGAAAAGTATGCGGTGAAACCGCCAAGGTGATTCCCGCCTCCAGGCAAATGCGCTGCACGATTTTCCAGGCTCCCATGCGGCTCAAGGGTAGGCCCCGGTTGTTCCGGATCAGGATATCGGACTTTTCTTCTTTGACTTGCCGCTCCTTTTCGATATACTCCCGGATGGACCTGGCCACGGGGCTGCCTAAGGGAACCAGTCGCTGCTTTTTCCCCTTGCCTTCCACCAAAACCACTCCCTCTTCCAACCGCAATTGTTCCAGCCGAAGGTGGGTGGCTTCGGAAATACGCAGGCCGATCCCGTATAACATATCGATAAGGCAGTAATCGCGTAAGGCCCCTTTACGACCCGCCAGGATGTTTTCCTCCAAGCGATCGTATATCGAAGTGATTTCATGTCGTGAAAGGCTGGTGGGCTTGTAACGCTGTTGACGCGGAGCTTGTACACCGAGAGTAGGATCACGGGAAAGAAAACCTTCGTCCTGGAGATAAAGGAAATACCCTCGTAAAGAAGAGAGATGGCGGGCTATGCTGGACGCCTCGCGGCCCTTTACTTCATACAGAAAATCGACGAACGCGCGAATCTCCCCGCTTTGTAAGGCGGATACATCCGTATGGGGGAACGTGGAGGAAAGGTAGGCGAAGAAATTTCGCAAGTCGGAGAAATAGGCTTCGATGGAATCTTGATCCAGCCGCTTTTCCAGGCTCAAATGGGCCCGGTAATTCTCGCTTTCGGGAATCTCCGCTTTGTCGGAAGGAGCCAAAGATTGTGGGGACGATTCGGAGCGATGGGGCAGGAGGATTTCCTTTCTTTCTGGGACGGATATCGTCCTTCATGGGGCCCAGGTGCATACTACCACAACAGGGAAAAATTAAATTGAAAATCCGTAAAAGAGGGTTATATTTCCCCCACGGGTAAATAGCTCAGTTGGTAGAGCAGGTGACTCTTAATCACCGGGTCGTGGGTTCGATCCCCTCTTTACCCACCATTTTGACCGTTTATTCCGGCTCCGGTCGTTGTTTCTGCCTCCATCCCGGTTAAATGGTTCTCCCAAGCTTCCCCTTCGGAACATGCAAAAGATCATGGACTTTCTGGGTCAACTGGCTTGGGCTGAATGGCTTTTGCAAAAAACCGGAAGTTGAGGTGACCACTTCTGCCAGAATGGGCTCATCCGTATAGCCCGACATAAATAGGATTTTGATATCGGGCTGCCCGGCCAGAACCTGCTTGGCCAGTTCCGGACCGTTCAGGCCAGGCATGACGACATCCGAAACCAGAATATCGATAGCGGCATCGTTTTTTTTAATGATTGCGAGAGCCTCTTTTCCGTTTCGGGCTTCCAAAATCCGATAACCCTGCTTTTCCAAAGTTCTTCGGGTGAAATTCCGCACGGAATCCTCATCCTCCACCAAAAGGATAATCTCGCCTTGCGATGGTGAAATTTTAGGCTTCTGGGTAGCCTTCTCCTTTTCGGTGACGATCGAGTCGATAACTTGGGGGAAGTACAGCTCGAAAGTGGTTCCTTCGCCTTGTCGGCTCCTGAGTGTGATGGCCCCTCCACTTTGTTTGATGATGCCATATACACTGGATAGCCCCAGGCCCGTTCCTTTCCCGACTTCCTTGGTCGTGAAAAACGGCTCGAAAACCTTGGAGCGGATTTCGTCGGGCATGCCCATGCCGGTATCCGCAACTTCCAGAATGGTAAAAGCTCCGGGTTCAAGGTCGAAACCGTCGACCGAAATCCTCTCGTCCAAGTGTCTGCGAAAGGTGGTGAAGGTCAGCGATCCGCCTTGGGGCATAGCATCGCGGGCGTTCAGAGCCAAATTGAGAATCACCTGCTCGAGTTGGTTGGGATCGATGCGGATAAGTCCCAGAGATCGATCCAATTTATGGACGATGCGGATGTTCTCCGGGATAAGCCGTCGCAGCATGCTGTGGATGGTGGCGATTACCTGGTTCAGGTTGAGGGTTTGGGGTAGGACTATCTGCTTTCGGCTGTACGCCAGCAGTTGCCTTGTAAGCGCCGCGGCTCTTTCTCCCGCACGGCGAATTTCACTTATGTTGCCATAGAGGGGGTTGGAACGGTCAATCATGGCGAGAGTTAATTCACTATATCCGTTGATGGCCGTAAGCAGGTTGTTGAAGTCATGCGCGATACCGCCCGCCAGCTGTCCTATAGCCTCCATTTTTTGGGATTGCCGTAGCTTGCCTTCGCTTTCGCGCAATGCATCCTCCGCTTTTTTTCTCGCGGTTATATTCGAGATTTCCAAAACCGCTCCTATAGTTTTCCCTCCCTGTACCAGCGGTTCCAGGCTACATAAAACCTGCACTAATCCGCCGTCCTTGGTTAAGAAGGTATCCTCGAAGTCTTTCAACCGAACACCACTGGATAATGCTTTCATAATTCCAATTTGGGGATTGCCGATACCGACGCCAGGGTTAATTTGCAACTTCACTAGCTGGTCCAGGGCGGTGGCTCGCGCCTCTTTGAGAGTATAGCCCAACATATTTACCGCCGCCGGATTCATGAAAGTAGGACGGCCTTTTTCATCCAAAAGCAACAAACCGACACTGGCGTTATCCGTGATGGTTTTGGTGAGTTGACTTTGGCGGCGCAGGGCCTCCTGGGTTGCTTTTTCGCGGGTTATGTCACGTACCATGACAATGGCAAGAATCGTTTTTCCTGCCTTATCGACTACCGGGTTGCCGGTAAAACTGCCGATCCATTTTCGACCGGTTCGGGTATGCCGGATTCCCACCTCATAATCCGAAAAAGATTCGCCCCGTTCCGCCCGCGTCAACGGCCATTTTTCCATGGGTAGAATTCGACTATGGTAATCGGTCAATTCCAGGTACCGGTCGAACTGATTCAAGCGTCGGTTCGAGCGTGACGCACCATTCTGTTCGAACATGGATAACGCGGAGGGGTTCATGAATAACAATTCTCCTTTGGGATCGGCGATAATCAATCCTTCCGACATGCTTCTCACTACCGCTTCCAGTTGAGCCAGGTTTTCTTCGCTCTCTCTTCGGGCTACTCTCAATTGTTCTTCCACCGACTTCCGTTCGGTGATATCGACGCAAGCTCCGGTCATGTAAATCGGATTTCCATCCCGGTCGAAGAAAGTCTTCCCCTTGTCAGCCAGCCACCTGATTTTTCCGTCGGGAAGCACGACCCGGAATTCAATGCTGATATCCACTCCCCGTTTGGCGCATTGATCCAAAGCATCGACAAGTTTTGGTTTATCCGATTGATGGACGTTATCCAGGAAATCACGGAAGGGACGGATATTTTTTCCTTGCGGGAGGCCGAAAAGCCTCTCCAGGTTTCCGTCGGCTTCAAGGTAATCGGAACCAAAGGTCCATCGGAAAGTGCCGGTGTCCGAAGCGGATATGGCCGCTTGCAGCCTTTCCCCGCGTTCACGAAGCATGGTTTCCGTTTTTTTTCTTTCCGTGATATCCTGAATTTCAAGTACGGTTCCCACGGTTGCCGACCCTTCGGAAATCAGGCCTGCAGTAAACGCGACCGGAAATGACGTTCCGTCTTTCCTTTGCAGCATGTCTTCACCGGCCATTTCCTTTTTTACGGAGAGGGCGGTGGAAATCCCCTGGTTTGAAGCTGTTGAGGGGATATCTTCCGAATTGCCCTTGGATAGAAAATCCAATATGGAGCGGTGCCGCACCTCTTCAAGAGGGTAGCCCAACATCTTTTCCGCCGATGGATTCATGAAAATACATCGATTGTCGGTATCGACCATGAAAAGGGACAACGTGGCGTTTTCTGTAATCGTTTTGATAATACTGGTTCGTTTCCGCGCTTCCTCTTCGTTACGGTATCGTTCCGAGATATCCCGCATTATGAGCGTGTGAAGTATCTCACCTTTGACCTCCACCCGTGAATAGGTTGCCTCAATCGGAAATTTTTCTCCGTTGGATCGTTTCCCGGTAAATTCGACGGGCACGACTGAATAATTTCGATCTTCCCATGGTTTTTCATGTTCAATCTCATGCTTATTCCATGGAAATTGTTCCCATTGGATAAAATTGCCAAGTGGTTTCCCCAGCGAATTTTCGACATCGCACGCGAAGATTTTCTCGGCGGATTGATTGAAGAGCAGGATTATTCCTGAGGAATCGGTGGTAACCACTGCATCCATGGCCGAATTGACTATGCCGCGCAGGCGTTGTTGGCTAAGCTGAAGACGCCTTCGGTATCGAAGCAACTGCCGGGTAACGGAGGTCGCCATCCATGACCCCAGCGAAGCGACTAAAACCAGCGAAATTGCGGAGAGATAGATACCCGCACCCGCGTCTCCATTCCGGATGTCGGCCAGATGATCCGTAAGCGCCGACGCGAAGGTTAATACGGGTATGCCAAGTGGTGCCATCAGGTATTGACGATTTCGCCCCCATTAGGGTGTAAAAATTGTCCGCTCATGTAAGAGGCGTCATCGGAGGCCAGAAATACATAAGAAGGCGCTATTTCTTCCGGTTGCCCTGGCCTTCCCATGGGAACCTTTTTCCCGAAGCTTTCCACCTTTTCGGGAGGAAAGGTTGCCGGTATCAACGGGGTCCATACCGGGCCGGGCGCGACACCGTTTACCCAGATGCCTTTTTCCACCAGGGCGAGGGAGAGTGAGCGGGTAAAAGCAACGATAGCTCCCTTGGTAGCGGCATAGTCCAACAAATGCGCGCTCCCGCGATAGGCGGTAACCGAACTGGTGTTGATGATGGCCGATCCGGCGGATAAATGCGGAAGTGCGGCTTTGCATAGATAAAAGTACGCGAAAATATTGGTTTGGAAAGTTCGTTCGAGCCTTTCGGCGCTGATTTCCAGGAGTGAACCCGTATCATGTTGTTCCGCGGCGTTGTTGACAATAATGTCGATTCGCCCAAAGGTTTTTTTGGCTTTTTCCACGGAGGCAAAGCAGAAGCCTTCATTACGGACATCACCGGGAATAAGCAGACATTTCTTCCCTGCTTCCTCTACTTTTTTCCGTGTTTCCTCCGCGTCAGAATGTTCATTCAGATAGATTATGGCAATTTCCGCTCCTTCCCTCGCATAGGCGATGGCTACGGCCCGTCCGATTCCACTATCGCCTCCGGTAATCACAGCGACTTTACCTTTCAGTTTCCCCCCGGAAGGAGCGTTTGGGTCGCCGCTTTCCGGTAGTGGCCGCATTTCCGCTTCGATTCCGGGTTGGCTTTTTTGATTTTGCGGTGGAATGGATTTTTCTGGGGATTGCATTTCCACATTCCTCCGTGTTTTGATTTAACGACTGCGGTATCGAGATAAATAAATGTTTTTCATAACGAAAAGCAAGTAGCGGATTATCCGCCCCCATTAAAAAAAATCCTTTCATGGTATCCATTCCTATTTATTTATCCTACAAGGAGACTACCCATGCGACATATACTTCTGGAAACGGTCGAAAAACTATTGGCAAGTGGAAAAGGCATATTGGCGGCGGACGAGAGCAATTCCACCCTTGCGAAACGATTCACAACTATCGGAGTTCCCAACACCGAGAATTTCAGGCGGGATTACCGCAAATTGCTTTTTACTACGGAAGGGTTGGAGAGGTGTGTAAGCGGGGTAATTTTTTTCGACGAAACCCTACGGCAAAAGGATGAACAGGGGAGGCCATTGCGTGAATTTTTGACTGAAAAAGGCATAGTTCCGGGAATCAAGGTGGATAAAGGCACGGTGGATTTGCCCGGTAGGCAAATAGAGAAAGTTACCGAGGGACTGGACGGGCTCGGAAAAAGGCTGGCGGAGTATAGGGAGTCTGGTGCACGATTCGCAAAATGGAGGGCGGTGATCAAAATTGAGAGCCAGAGTCCTTCCAGCTATGCCCTCCGGGTAAACGCGGAAATCCTGGCGCGCTATGCCCGTATCTGTCAGGAGGAAGGAATTGTTCCCATTGTAGAGCCCGAAGTCTTGATGGATGGCGCTCATGCAATGGAAAGGTGCGCCCAGGTGACGGAAGAAACGCTGCACCATGTTTTTGTCGCCTTGCACGAGGCCGGAGTGGAACCGGAGGCGATGTTGCTGAAGCCTAATATGGTGTTACCCGGTAAGGAAAGTTCTGAAAACCCCACTCTGGAGTTGGTGGCTGCAACCACCTTGAACGCTTTACGTAGAACCGTCCCAGCCTCGGTCCCCGGAATTTGCTTTCTTTCCGGAGGCCAGAGTCCACAAGCGGCTACGGCCCGACTTCAGAAGATGGTGGCATTGGGCCCTCACCCTTGGGAGCTTTCCTTCTCGTTTTCCCGAGCGCTGCAGGAGCCGGTACTAGCCGCCTGGGAAGGTAGGCCTGAACGCCTGGCGGAAGCGCAGAGCATTTTTCGGCATCGACTTGAAATGGCCGCAGCCGCCCGCAGCGGTCGTTATGCATCCGAATTGGAAACGGCTTCCGACCCGGTGTATTTCAATTCCGAACGCAGTTGAGATTGAAGGCAAGTCGCTTTGCGTATTTGTCAATCCCGTCGCATCAGAGCGGAATCCGACAACGTTTCTAAAACCTCCTCGTCGGTGGTCTGGTCGAAATTCACATACCAACGGCCTACGGAAATAAAAGGATCGGGCGTGGCATAACAAACGACTTCATCGGCTGATTCCAACATTGATTTACAAGCAGGTTTCGAACCAACGGGCGCCGCTACGGTAATGGAAGACGCATGCAGGTTCCTGGCAGTCGCTACCGCGGCCTGCATGGTGGACCCGGTAGCGAGTCCATCGTCGACCAATATGACGTTTCGTCCTTTGAGGTTGAGAGGAGGCCGTCCTTGCCGATAGGTTTGCTCACGTTGCCGTAAAATATCGGCTTCGCGCGCTTCGACTTCATGAAATATTCCGGTAGTGATTCCCAGCTGTTCCACCACCTCTCGATTGGGGAGTGAAACCCCTCCTGTGGCTATGGCGCCCATGGCCAATTCTTCTTGACCAGGCACTCCCAATTTCCGTACCAGAAGAACATCTAACGGAAGTGAAAACACTTTGGCCACCTCATGGGCAACGGGCACCCCTCCTCTTGGCAGAGCAAGTACGAGCATATTCTTCCCTATATGGGAGGAAAGGGATTCCGCCAATTTAAGTCCGGCTTCCCGTCTGTCATAAAAGAGGACATCTGAATACATGGTTCCGTACTTTCGGTCGCTGGACCTTTACTAGGAAGTTAGGGAAAGGTGTTTATGAAACCAATCTTCGGCTTCGTCCAGCATTTCCTGGCAATTTCCCGGATCCAGTTGCGAGCCTCCCTTTATCTGTAAAGCCCTGCTCTTTTTCATGGATGCGGCCGCTTCGGAGTTGGCGCGGCACAGCGGTTGATCGTGAGCGGTAGTCAAAAAAATAACGGGAATTTCGATTCGCTTCAGGCAGCGACCCGCAAAATCCGGCCGTCCTTCGCATACCACGGCAGTGTGGATGGTATCGGGCATGCGTGCGGCGGCGACCAAGGCGGCACCCGCAGCCAAACCCCAAACCAGCATCCCCGCTTTCATGCCGATTAATTCCGGTAAATGCCCGAATCTTTCTGTGGTGGCGAATATTCTTTCGGCGATTTCATCCGCGTTTGTGCGGTAAAATTCGGAAGCTTCGCTATCCCAAATTTCCCGGGTTTCCAAAACCTGGAATGAGAGGCAGGCATACCCATCGTCGTTCAGGGTTTGATGGAGATGTTCCAAGCGGATTCGAGGCTGGTTTTCACACCCGAGGGCGATAATCCAGGCGGAGGGAATTTCGGGAACGGAATACAATCCTTCCAGAATCCGACCAGAGCAGCGCGTTTTGACGGGAAGAGGCATAAGGCTACGCACGGAGTCCGGCATGGTATCCTCCCTAATTGATTGGACCCAATATATTTTTGTTCTTAAGCGAGACAATAAATATTTCATTAATATTTCGCAGGTACCGAAAAGTGGGGTTCCCCGGAACTGCTTTCACGCGTGGATTTTGCCGAATTTCGTCCTTGATATGGGGCTGCCCCACTATTACGCCGGGGCTAAAGATTTTATCCCGCCGTGCCGATATTAATTAGGTATCACCAAGTGAAGCGCGGGGCCCAGGGATTGGGGGGAGGTACGAACAGGGATGTTCGACGCGCGTATTTCGCTTTCCATCCCCCAAAAACCTTATTTTACGGCATGGTTAACACTCCATAAAAGGTGTTGCCACTCCGGTTTATGAGTATCAGGGCTTTTTCCCCTTTTTTGACCCCTTCCAGGGCTTTTTTCAGCTCAGCAGCCGATTTGACCGGCTTTCGGTTGGCTTCCACCACAATGTCGCCCGATCGCAAGCCCGCCTCCACGGCTGGTCCGCCGGGGGTTACCTGGGTCACTAAAAGACCGGCTTTGAGTTCGGTTTCCACGCCATAGCGGCGGGCGGAGGCCTCCGTCAATTCCGTCGCTTCCATCCCCAGTGAGGATAACCCTGTGGGCTCCGGATCGGCTCCGCGGCTAGTTGCCGATTTTTCCGCTTCTCTTTTTTCGATCTTGGTTTTCAGTCCCCGGGATTTACCGTCTCGGTGCACCGTGACTTCAACGGTGGTACCGGGACGCAGCGCCGCCACCCGGTTCAGCAGGTCGTTCACGTCATCAATTTCATTGTTGGCAATTTTAGTGATGACATCACCTCTTTTCATTCCAGCCTTGGCCGCGGGGCCATCGGGCAATACGTCGCCGATAAGGGCGCCCTTCCGTGATTTAAGCCCCAGCGCAGAAGCCATGTCCTCGGTTACGGGCTGTATGGACACTCCCAACCAACCCCGGGTAACCTCGCCGTCCTTGATAAGATCCTGCATCACGGTTTGCGCCAAGGCGACCGGAATTGCGAAACCGATTCCCTGATACCCCCCCGTGCGTGAATAAATCGCCGTGTTGATTCCCACCAACTCTCCGTGGAGATTGACCAATGGGCCGCCCGAATTTCCGGGATTGATGGCCGCATCGGTTTGAATGAAATTTCCGTAGGTGCTGATACCGGTGTTCTTACGACCCTTGGCCGACACGATTCCCGTAGTAACCGTTTTATACAGGCCGAAGGGGCTTCCCACCGCAACTACCCATTCTCCGATACGGATTTTGTCCGAGTCACCGAAAGGAACTTTGGCGAATTTCTTTTTTTCGTCGGTGATTTTGATTACCGCCAAGTCGCTGGCCGGATCGGAACCGATGACTTTGGCTTCATATTCGCTTTCGTCGGACAATTGTACGATTAGTTTGTCCGCGCCCTGTATCACATGATTATTCGTTAGGATATAACCGTCCTCCGTAACGATGACACCGGAACCCAAACCCGACTCCTGCCTTTCCTGGGGAGGGCGGTTTTGATTTTCACGGGGCTGCCGGGGTTGTCCGAAGAAAAATCCGAAGGGGTCTTCATTGAAAAAGTCGAATGGCATACCCTGTCGCGTCACCTCGACTTTCCGTTCGCTTTTTACGCTTACCACGGCCGGCATGACCTTATCGGCTACATCCGCGAATACATGTTGAAATTGCGTGAAGGGCGCGCCTCCGGCTGACGGACTCATCACGGGCGCCGGTGATTCCTTCTCACCCTGTTGCAGCTTTGGCGAGCCCGTCTGCCCTTGGCAATTCAGCATGGTTCCCGACATAACGATTACCAAGACGGCGACCGGAATACGATTTTTAAGCGGCATGGTTTCTCCTTGATACGATTTGAATTCAAGCATGAATGAAACACCGGCGCGACCGGAAAGACTCACCGCTCACGAAACGGCCTTTGCACGGCACTCGCTCACGGAACGGCTATAAAAGACAAATTTTGGTGAGGAAATTCCACACGGAAATCCTTGCGGCAATCCGTGTCGATTCATTTATTGGGGATAGGGAAATTGCGTCCGCCGAAAATTCCAAGAGGGTCGAGTACCGGGCAAAACCATTTTTCAAGACTGGAAGGGGAGAGGGCATGGCGAAAGAAACCGCATCCGAGGTTATGCTGGATATACTGGTGGATTGGGGAGTGGAAGTCATTTATGGAATGCCGGGTGACGGTATAAACGGCATTATGGAGGGTCTGCGCCGCCGCCGCGATAAAATCAAATTCGTGCAGGTCCGCCACGAGGAATCAGCGGCATTCATGGCTTGCGCTTATGCCAAGTTTACCGGAAAACTCGGGGTTTGTCTGGCTACCTCGGGCCCCGGTGGAATTCATCTGCTCAACGGTTTATATGACGCAAAAATGGATGGGCAACCGGTTCTGGCTATTACAGGGCACCATTATCACGATTTGATTGACACCCACGCCCAGCAGGACATTCCCCTGGATCGGGTCTTCATGGACGTCGCGGTTTATTCCACTCGCATAATGAGCCCTCCCCATGTACCGGCGGTGACGAACCTGGCATGTCGGTATGCCCTGGCTCGAAAAGGGGTGGCGCATATCAATTTTCCCGTGGACCTGCAAGAACAGGAAATGGATACCGGGGAGCGCTCCCAAAGGAATAAGCCCGGCTATCCTTCCCATGTTTTTTCCCAAAAGGCCGGTATTCCCTCTGAAGAGGATATCCAGCAGGCGGCGGAAATTCTTAATGCGGGGAAAAGAGTGGCCATCTTGGCGGGCCGAGGCGCGTTCGGCGCTGGGGAAGAGTTGGAGCAGATTGCCGATATATTGGGCGCTCCCATCGGGAAGGCCTTATTGGGAAAAGCCGTCATCCCGGATGACAGCTCTTTTACCACCGGAGCCGTGGGGCTTTTGGGTACCACGCCTTCGGAAGAGGCCTTCGGGAATTGCGACACCTTTTTCATGATAGGCTCCTCATTCCCGTATATCGAATTCCTTCCCAAGCCCGGACAGGCGAGGGGAGTACAGGTGGATATCGATCCGATCCGGATCGGATTGCGTTATAACATGGAATGCGGTCTGGTGGGCGACGCCAAAAAGACGCTACAGGCGCTTATACCTTTGCTGCGGCGTAAAAAAGACCGGAGTTTCCTGGAAAAAGCCCAAAAGGGTATGAAGGATTGGTGGAAGCTCATGGAGAAGCGCGGGACCAATCCCGACCTGCCCATGAAGCCTCAGGTCGTGGCCTGGGAACTCGGTAAATTGCTCAAGGACGACGCCATCGTCGCATCGGATAGCGGAACAGTCGCGACTTGGTGGGCCCGGCAAATCAAGGCCCGCAGCGGTCAGATGTATTCTCTCTCGGGCACCCTGGCCTCCATGGCCAACGGCTTGCCCTATGCCATTGCCGCCCAAGTGGCCTTTCCAAAAAGGCAAGTCATCGCCTTCGTCGGAGACGGAGGATTTTCCATGCTTATGGCGGAATTCGCTACCGCGGTCAAATATAAATTGCCCATCAAGGTGGTCATCATCAAAAACAATTCCTTGGGTCAAATCAAATGGGAGCAAATGGCCTTGCTGGGAAATCCGGAGTATGGTTGCGACTTGCATCCCATCGATTTCGTGGCTTTCGCGAAGGCCTGCGGAGGAGAAGGGTATTATATCGACGATCCAAAACGTTGCCGCGAAACCCTGCGCGAAGCCTTGAACCGGCCGGGCCCGGTAATAGTGGAAGCTATGGTGGATCCGCACACTCCTCCCATGCCCGGTAAAATCAAGGCGGGGCAAGCTATGCATTTCGCCGAGTCGTTGGCCAGGGGTGAACCCCATCGGGTTGATATCGTCCGATCAATAGTAAAGGATCGCGTCCGGGAATTGATATAACCAGGCCTGGAGATGGCTATCGGAAAGGACAGTATTCGATGCCGATCATCAAAGAAGTCACAGTCATCACAGGAGGTACTTCGGGCGTTGGTCGTGCAACCGCCCGTCACTTCGCCAAGGCAGGGCCTTGCCGCATCGCTTTGCTTTCGCGCGGAGAGGAAAGATTGGCAGCCACCCGCAAAGAATTGGAAGACCGCGGGGCGGAGGTACTCACTATTCCCACCGATGTCGCGGATGCCGGTCAGGTCGAAAATGCCGCTCGCCAAGTAGAGGAGGTTTGGGGAGGTATCGACGTTTGGATCAACAACGCCATGACTTCGGTTTTTTCCTTTTCGTGGGATATGGAACCGGAGGAGTTTTTGCGCGTTACGCAAGTTACCTACCTTGGCTACGTGTATGGTACTCTCTCTGCATTGCGCAGGATGCGTCCGGTGAATCGGGGAAAAATCGTGCAGGTCGGTTCCGCCTTGGCTTATCGCGGCATACCCCTTCAGTCGGCCTATTGCGCGGCGAAACATGCCATTGTCGGTTTCACCGAGTCTTTGCAAACCGAGTTGATGCACGAAAAAAGCCGCATTCAACTGAGTATGGTGCATTTGCCCGCGGTCAATACTCCTCAATTCAACTGGGTCAAATCGCGTATGCCGCGTGAATCCCAACCAGTGCCTCCCATCTATCAACCGGAGGTTCCCGCTCAAGCCATACATTGGGCCTCCCATCACAGAAGATTTGAAATGTTGGTTGGCGCTTCCACCTACATGGCGGTAATCGGGAACAAAATCTCCCCGGCTCTGGCGGCGCGCTATTTGGCCCGAACGGGGGTTTCGTCGCAAATGACGGAAGCCCCCCAAAAAGACGGTAGTCCGGAAAATCTTTGGCAGCCCGCACCCGGTGACTTCGGCTGCCACGGTGATTTCGACGCGCAATCACGTCGTTCCAGTCCCTTGCTCTGGGTATCCATGCATAGGAGACAACTGTCTATGGCCTTGGCGGGGGGATTGCTCGGGGTTTGGGCGGCGCTTAAAGCCAGAATGGCTACCGGGTAGCTAAGTAGGCTTTGCCACGAAAACCATCCACCACCAGGTTGGACTGCGAGGCATTGGTGATTTCTTTCAACGCTCCACCCGCTGGAGAGGACTCGATTTCCACTACAACCAACCCGTCACTCTCATAAAAAGTGTCTGCCGCCCAGGCGACTGGGGAAAGCAACCCTGCGAGCATCGGTAATAAAAACGTTCCCGAACGTCGTTGTGAACCTCGGAAACTATTAATGGAATTATTCATGACGATTTCCTCTAGGGTTGGAGAGAATCTATTACGGTCTTGCGGGTATTGGAGTGTCGTTCTGCAAACTTTTGTACCCTTGGGG
>JBGTHM010000080.1:0-26996 GCA_041746255.1 Fibrobacteria bacterium
CAAAATCCGTACCCAAAGTGACCGGCAATGAGTAACTTCTAATCGGTTGAAATCCGGTCCATGGTGACCGGCTATGACAAGGGTGGCTGTCGGTCACTTTGAACCGGATCGCCCGGTCACTTTCACCGGATTCTGCACTAGATGGGAATTATATCCTAAACAACAATGAGATCAACTTCCCCATCCGCAGACAGGCTGAACTTCCCCCCGCTCCGTTTTCGAAATAGTGATCGGGATGTTTTGCTTTTCCAATTTTTCAATTAATCGATAAAATCGAATTTCGAAATTGGAATTTTTTTGGCCAAGGGATATGTCGAAAAGTCTTTTTAAATCCCGGTCTTCGAAATCACCACGGCCTTCATTCAGATCCATCTAAAGCAAATATTTCAATATTTATTCTGGAATACTTTTGGTGCTTATCTTGTCGTAATCGAATTCCGGGTTTAGATAGGGTTCAGTACCCATGGCAAATTCAAATATTTGGCCATGTCTAGCCTATATAGGCTCGGAAGGGTGTCGACTTCGATTGGGTTTATTGGGTTCAATTTTACCAAAGCAGGTAAAATTTAATACTTTGGGCGGAATTTAGGGTCTAAATAGGATGAATTGAGCGATTTTTCCACCTGAACTGAGCGCAAATGTCAAGTTTTCAGCCGTTCAGAATTCCTTATCGGATTGAATGATTTTCGGGATTCCACCAGGATACGGTATTTCCGAAGGGACTTTTTCCGGTTTGGGATCTACGGTTGCTTTCAGACCTTCGGCAATCCGGTATAAACGTTCCTGCCACACGAAGAGGTCGAATTCGGCTATAACCAGGCTGGGCTGGAAACCGATTTTGCCTAGTTCGTTTTCGGCTTTGCCGATTCCGTATCCCATTCGCATCATCACATCGACGCGTAGTAATTGGAAGGCAGGATCCATTTCGGACCGGATATTTTGCATGATACGTACGTAATAATCCGGATCGCGGGCCAACGCGTAGAGAACACGTGAGTCATGGTAGAGCCGCCTGAGAGACAAAATCTCCGGTTTTGATGGCGCTTGGGAAGTAACGGGAGGCAGCCATTGGTCGCGCCATATTTGATCGGCTGTGCGCTGGGGACCAAAATTGGCGCGGGCGGTATCCCATGCCGTTTGGACTTCCATCGGAAGGGAATACTCCCACATTTCTACGAAGGGGGCGTAGCGGGCGACCATGTAAAAATGATTTTTAGCTTCCGCCGAGTCGCCTCGAAGCACCAGGCTGAGTATACCGAGCATTTTACTGGCCTGAATTTGGCAGGGCATGCTGATACTGGATTTTATTTCTCGCGCAATGAAGAGATAATTTTTCCAAGTATTATAGACTTCTTCAAGGTCGCCCTCAAGAAATTTATGCCGAAGGCCCACGGTATCCGGGCAGGGCATGGAATAATTTGCTCCATGTCTTTTTACCCCTGTATCCGCTGTTACGGAATGATCGGATATGATTACGAGGAATAGGAGGCACAATATCGGGAAAAGAACCCGCAGCATCACGATTATCGGGGTGTGGGTTCGCTGGGCAGTAAGGGATCGGTTGGGTATAAATTCGGGGCAGAAGGTGATGGAGCATCGCTTTGAGACCATAACCATATGCCGGCTCCGGCAATTATGGTACCGGCTCCCAGGGTTCCCCAAAGCAGGGTTCTTCCCATTCTGGAATTCGCGGGTTTCACATCCGCTTTTTCCGGAAAATTTTGGGGTCTACCGCTGGTCTCGATTTTTTGCCTTTCGGAAAAATCGAGACTCTCAATGGTGGATCCCGCAAAATCCAATCCAATCGGTTCCTTCCAAGGAGGTATCAAGTACAAACTGCCTTTGAAGTAAACCTGGGAAACGGTTACGTCGTAAGAATCGGAATAAACGGCTGTGTTGGCATTGAAAATCCGAGTATGACTCATCTTCAATTTTCCTGTGGGTCGAACCACTATGCCTCCCCATGCGGATGAACTGGGTCGAAACCCGAATGATCCCTCCTCAATGGATCCCGAAAAATAGACGGGTTCGTGTTCATTTCCCAGTGTAATTAACGTTCCTTCTACGATAATCACATTATTAGCGGTGGAATTGGGTCCGAAATGCAGCATAGTCCCGGAATGAAGGGTGGTCGTCGTGTTTTCGGCCACGACCATAGTGTCGCAGGGCGCATGGTAAGGCGTTTTGAGGTTGGAAAAGGGTTTGCCGAACATAGCAGGCAATTGCCTTAACGGTAGGCTATCACTCAGACAAGCTGCTCCGTAAGACAGGTTGGGCAGTGTTGAAAAGGCCAGGCAGCAGGCCAGGATGGTCCTCATGGCAATTCCTTCAGGTGCAGCATGGGTCTTTGCAGAACCTTGGTTCCGCTTGCGGTGCGGCCCGTCAGACGGGAAATATACCGCCCCGAAGTCCAATTCCCGGTTTCGAGCATGTGGGAATGCTTTCCGGGCCCCAGATTTTTCCACTGGTGTTGGTAAACGATTTTTCCGGTCATGTCGAGAATGTCCAGGGTAATCGCGTGATAGGGCCCCTCGGCATGGGGTATGGAAAAGGATATCCGGGTTTGGCGGGAGAATGGATTCGGGGCGTTGGGAGCCAGCATGAAGGAGAATGCATGATCGGCCAACAAGGTTTTTTGCAATTGCTGAAAGGACCCGGAGGGCACGCTCAGGATGCGGAAGGTATGCGCCCCCTGGGCCAAGGGAATTAAGATTTCATTTTCGAGCGGTGTTAAGCTGGCTCCAGCCGGATCCCATAATGCGGCTGTGAGGCCTTTTTGCTTTCCGGATACGGGCTGGGCTTGAATTTTAACTTCGCCGGTGCGGGGCACATGCACAGTGAAAGAGTTGTCCAGCGAAGCTATGTCCTCTACGGATAACGTCGTTGCTGCCCGACCGGAGTTCCAGGCGGCGCGAAAGCCCTCGCGGAAAAAAGGGATGGCTGGTGAGGGTCTATGTGAGCGTCCTTCATGGATAGTAAGCTGGGAGCGTCCTCCGGTGGAAAAAGTAAGGCTCATGGTAAATCCGTTGAAACCGGCAGTTTGTTTCGGCGCGACCTTTTTTGCGAGTGCGGCGGCGATGGGGTTGAAAACCAATGAAGTTGGCGCTTCGGCATGCACGGCATACCCGGTAAACGGTTGCAAGGTATCGGCCTGCGACCATACGGGCTGAGCCGATGTTCCGGAACCCTCCCATATAAGGCCCTGGAAATAGGAAACCAGCGCGGGATCCAATTGGATATCGGCGTCGGAAAAGGGTATAGGGGTGGGATTGGAAATAATATTCCAGCCTTTTTCCAAAGCGAGAGTATCGGCGCCGACCATCCACTGATAGGTGGTTGCGAGACTTGCCTTCAGCTCGGCGGGGATGGCCAGTAAATAACCTTTTCCTTTGGTGAGATTGGCATTATTCGGTAGCGCCTTCCACTCACCCTGCCATTCCTTGGCGTTGGACTGGGCGGCTTGTTCCTTCGTGAGGGCGGCCAAAACCCCTCCGCCCAATTCGACGGTATGTGGAAAGCCGACCAGGGATTTGACGCGCTCAGGATATTTCGGAGCAACGGCATTGACGGCGTCTCGAAACGCTCCGACGCTTACAGGTACCGGAACTGCGGTCGTATCCCAGCTGATGACGTCGGAATAGGATTGGTAACCGAGGCGATACAGGACCAAGCCTTCGGGCAGATCAAGTGTATAAGCCGAGTCGCCGGGGATTCCGGATGGAGTTCGCACCTCCACTTGGCCGTTGGGAAGAATAACGGTGATTTCCGGAAAATAGGCCTTGAGTCGCGATTTCTCTTCCTGGGATAAGACCGGCGTCAAAGTCAGGCGGTTGTTTGCAACCTGGATCTCAGCCTGGGATTGGGGATAAACCGGAAGGGTATCGGTAGCCAACAAGGTTTCCACGGCCAAAACGGCTTGGTCTTGCGCCTGCATGTCGATACGATAGGTTTTACCGGCAAAGGTGAGGTTTTGCTTGACCCATGTTCCATTGCGTTGGACATAGGCTTTGACGAGTTCGGAGCGGTTGGGCGCCAAGCCGGATAGGACTAGAGTATACGGGTCTTGCAATTTCAAGTTATCCTGGCTGATATCCCTTTTGGCCAGTAACCTGAGGGTATCCGTTTTGAAGTCGACGGGAGTAAAGAGGGAATCGAGCAGCAAGTTCCCCGGCTGCGAAGAGAGAAGACCCAAGGCGGAATCCGCTCCGATGGCGATATCGGTTTTTATGCCGGAAGGGACAAGGAATTTTCGCGCCAACGCCAACACTTTTCCGGAATCGGTGGGGGAGAGGGCTACGGTGACGGTGGATGAATCTTCATGGAGGGCTATTAGGGGTATGGCGGTTTTCGCGTCGATGAAAAAGGCTGCCTGGCGGGGGTGGGTTTTCTTAAGCCGAACCTGCAAGGAGTCCGCTTCAGCTCTTCCGGGCCAGCGCGAAGTAAATGGCTGTGAGAGCGCGCCCAAATGGGGGTGTTCCGCCAGGTCGATTTGTAGGGTGGAGTCGATTTGCAATTGGTGCCCAGCTACGCTTTTCGAAAGCACGGCGTGGCCTTGGGGTAGGTGAAGGGTATCGTATCCGCTACCTAAGGCCAGGCGTTCCATCAGCAAGGCTTGCAGGGTTTGGGCGAAGGGGAAGGTTCCCCACCATTGATCAACGGAGTCTTTGACCGCTAGGGTTGGGTTTTCTTCCAGCCGCCAAGCCAGGGAATCGGCAAGCCACGGTTGGGTCGCGTCACTTTGGGCCAAACCGATACGGATGGATTCGGAACCTTCGGCATTGGTGGTTAGCGCTACGCCCAAAGGGTTTTGGTTGCGACTTATCTGGCGAATGCGTTTCATGCCTTGCTCGGATTCGGGAGGCGAGAGGGTGGTTATACCTGCGCGCGTGATTTGGTCGAATTGCACTGAGGTTTCTGAGGGAAGACCGGATGGCGTGATGTTGCTGCCCCTGGGGGTGTTCTGCCCCGCGAAGGCGGGAATAAAGATGCGAGCGGCGGCGGATGCATTGGTAAACACCAGGCTTCCAAGCGGACCGGGTGTTTGAGGGGTGAAGGTGTTTTCCGTTTGTGAGAACAGCAGGGGCGCGCCTTGCGGATCGGCTTCGGGGAAGGTGACGCTGTTGATGGCGACAGGGCCGCTGATTTGCAATGCGGTGTCTTGGAGCCAGAAGGTGCGCGTGGAATCGAGTGCGGAGGGATAGGCTCGAATTGCATACGTAGCTTGCAGGGAACGGGGGATAAGCGCGGAAGGGAAGCGAAGGACGAGGCTGTCTTTTGGCGCGAGGCGCTTGGCCAACAGGGTATCGCCGGGAAAGACATTGTAGGCGGGAAAAGCGCCGTCGGGGTTGGTGTAACCTCGAAGGTCGTCATCGGCGGGGCGGAAATCCCAGAGGGTTAGGGAGTCGCCGAAGGGGGCCATTTCTACATTTGAAGGATGCAGAAAAGACTCCGAAGCCGGATAATTATACCCGGCCCAGGTATTGAATCGGACATTTCCTAATCGCGAACCCCCTCCGTCATAGTCGCTGAAAGTCATGGTAAATTTTTGAGCCCCCCCGGGTAGCCGATTATCAACGGGGGGATGGGCGAAAATATTATTGACGAATATTCGAACTCCGGTAAAATTCCCATTCAACTGAAATTGCATTCGATTTACGGTGTTCTGATGCATCTCGATTTTTCCAGCGGTTTTACCGGCAAACAAACCCGGGAAATTAAAATGGTTATTGACTAGAACGACGTCCTTAGCCGTGAAATCGATTTTAGCCGCAGCCCCACCTTGGTTGGCGACGATATAGCTCCGTCGAATTTCGATGCGGGAATCGGTATCGCCGCTATTCCAGGATAAAAACACGGAGTTGAATCGGTCCCCGAATATTTGGCAAGAGTCGATGAGGAGATTGCGGTTGGGGCTGCCAGTAGCTGTTTCTATAAACTGGGCAGCTTCATTCACGGCCCGAAAGGCCAATCCCCGGAACACCACGGGGGCATTGATATTTTCCAGCTTGAATAATTTTCCGGTATATTCCACCACCTGTGCGTTCGGTTCAAATCTTTCGAAAATCAAACTATCGGCGTTGAGCCCGGCCAGATTGAAGGCGCCGACATCCGCATAGGTTTTGAAGCGCACCACATGGATGCCTCCGGGAGCGGCGCTGGCTATTTGGGTGGCGATTTGAGTAAGGCGGCCGGGCCCGTCAACGAGATAAGTAGCAGCGAAGCCGGATCGAGGAAGGAATAGCGCAATTGTGAAAAAGAGGCCCAACAACCCTCGCCCGGCCTGGGAAAGGTTTGTTTTGGGTTTACTGCAAAATAGGCCAGCCACGTCCATGGGTCCAGGAAAATTAACCAAAATGGGTGTTTATGGCTCGATTATTAAGGGGGAAATGCCATTTTCTTGACCCTACTCCTCAAAATGCCTGTGCCCGGGCTTGGGGTATCCAGGATGGGGTGAATGCGTTCACAAATCCTCGGAATTTTTCCCTGCGAACTTAGCATTAATGATAAGTTCGGTGATCGGAATTCCGGACTGAAATTGGGAACAAACCAGGATGGTCTCTGGACCCGACGCATACCTCCCGTTCGGATTTATTTTGAAAGGCTTTTACCCCCGCTACCCCGTATAACCTTTTATTTTACCCTTTTCTATAAATTTGTGTTACAAATAATTCGTCTCTGAATAAAAGCAGAAGCATACAAAAGTAAATCCGATATGCTATTTTTAAGCACACGGAAAATTTGAAGATGTTTACTTTCGATAAACTTTGGGAAACGCACCCTGCCAGAAAAGGTGATATATATCCTTGTTCTGAACCATCCGGTGATCCGCATTTTGCAAACCAATGTGCTATTCGGATGGCCGTTTGTCTTTCGGCATCTGGAGTGGATTTTACAAAAGAAAAATTAGCCCATTGCTGGCAACACGCAACGAAGGATGCCCATGTTTTACGCGCTCAAGAACTTGCGATTTGGATGGCAGCTACTCCGGCTATTTTCGGAACAGTCGAAAAGAAAAAATCCGTGACTTCATCGGACTATAAGGACAGAAAAGGATTGGTTTTTTTCATGAATTTCTGGGGTCCGGGTAATCAGGGCGATCACATTGATCTTTGGAATAATTCAGCAATGACACGAGGCGATCCCGAATATTTTTCACTCTCGTATGAGGTCTGGTTCTGGGATATTGTTTAAGCTATCGCTGGAATAAAAAATTCCATTCGGGCCAATTTTTCTCCAAATACCCTCAATTTTTATCTCTACCCACTTATCCCGGTTTGGCCTTATTTCATTGGCTAAATACTCCGGGGAAACAACAACTTTTCCAGTTTGATTTATGAAACCCCAGTAGCCGCCATGGACTTCCATCGCAAATTTTTCTTCTACCATTTTGCAGCCCGTGCAAAAGGCGGCTAGTGGCGCGTAAAAGGGTAGTGTATAGTCGAATACGGGGTCGATAACCACAAGTCCCGTGCTATCATGAAACCCTACTTTTCCATTTCGGATAAATCGTGCCATCCCTCGATAATAATAGTCCGGGCCATTATCATATACAAGGGAATGAAATAACTTCCGTCCTTTTGAATCGATATAATACCATTGATTCGAGGAGTCCAATACTGTGGCAATGCAGTGTTTTGTAAATGGGTTTGCGACCCAATATTGGGGTTCTATCGTAGGTTGGTTTTTGGTTTTATATCCCCACATACCGTTTGAATCTTGGTAAGGATTCATCTCTGGACAAATTTTATGTGCGCATCCCCACAAAAAAGCGATTGAAAATAGAAATAGCAGGTAATTGAAGATTCTAATCATAGGGACATCATTTCGGTGCAATTCAAACAGTTGGTTTTTTAGAAAGACTAAATTCTTTCAGAGACGATATTGAGTTTATGCTTTTTCCCCTTAATCTTCGGGATACTCACCTTTAATTTGGATCCATCCAATATTACAGCTGTAAAATAATTTAAAGGATTAATTTTGATACTGATGCACCCATCGGCATCTGAGATAGACCGTTCTTTCTCTGTACCATTTTCAAATATTTGTATTTGGCAATTTGGGATGGGAGTGTTAAAAGGCGTGCAATAACGAATCGTAATTTCTTTGAGAGCATCAAGATTAATTTGTCGGTCCGATTCCACCACCAATCCATCATAAAATGCGCACCCAAATCCCTCGGTCCGCCGCTCTCCCGCCTTCTTCACCTGCCCCTGGCACGGACCGGTATTCCCGCGCTTGCAGGGGTACTCCACCGGAAAGGTCTGGCTCGATTTCACCAACAATACCGTTACCCGCCGATTCGCCTCGCTCCTATCTTCCGTCACCTCTACCCGGTTGAACTCGCTGCAACCCATATGCGGCTGCCCGTCCACCTTGTCAAAATATTTCGCCTTCAAGCCCAGATCCTTGACTTCCGGCACTGCGTCGATAAACCCCGTAAACAACGCCTCACGCGTCTTCGGCCCCGCAATTCCATCGGCCTTAAGACCCTGCGACTCCTGAAACCCCTTCACCGCCCATTGCGTCTTCGGACCATCCAACCCGTCTATCGCACCTGGATCATGGTCCGCATGTTTCAGAAGCGACTGCGTCGCCGCCAGGCTCCAATTTTCCTCTTTATGCAATTCCTCCCACACGCTCGGATCGCCCATCAAAAACGCATATACCGAACGGGCTCGCCGTTCCGACAGCCCCTTGTTGTAAGCCTCCTTGCCCACCGCATCCGTATGCCCGAACAAGGCCATCTTACCGTCGGGATAACTCTTCCTCCATGCCCCGATTTTCTCGCACAACTCTTTCAACTTCGGAATCTGGTCCGGATGCAGGAAACTCGAATCGAATCCGAAAGTCACGCCCACCACCACATGCGTGTCAATAAGCGGATCCGCCATCTTATCCACCGACTTCACGCCTTCGGGCTTGGCCCCCGAATCCAGCGGCTCCGACAACGTATGTTTGGCCGTGAAAAAATATTCCACTTCTTTGGGCGCTTCACCATCCCCGCGATAGCGAGGCTTGAATACCGGCATCTTACAAGTCGCGCGACCATTTTCGGTGAACCCGTCGGCCTTGGCGATTTGCTCCGGGCCCTTCGGGGTCTTGGCGAAAAGCACGAACTGTACTCGCTTGAGGCTTTTATGCTCCTCCGGCAATTGGCATTCCACCGATAGCGTGGCCTCTTCGTTGAAACCCACTTCCGTCGAACCCCACACGGGATTTTGCAGCAAAACCTCAACCACCTTTTCTTCTGGTTGTGGCGCGGGTTCCGCGTCGCCGTAATCGGTTTCCTCTTTGGCTTCTTCTTTGCCCGTATCCTTCAGGCTATCCCAGAAAAGGATGTAACCTTCGTCATGCAGCCAGGTCACCTTGTCATAGACCATCGCCACACGCGCCTGCAGCAATTTCCCGCCGTCGCCGCCAAGCCTACCCAGCCGCGCCCCGCGCATCAGCGTGCGCACTTGCGTCAGACGTACGTTCTCAAGCGTATAGAGAAACACCCGTTTTTCCTTCGGTTCCTCCTCGACGCTGCCTTCCACCAAATCCCACAGCGAAATTTCCACCAGGGGTAATGTGCCGCTATGGCACAGGCATTCCATCAATGAGGGGTAGGCTTTGTCCAGGGGCAAGGAGGCGTAAAAAGGTTCGTGGAAGCGGAGGTGACGGGTGCCGGTAAAACCGTTGCTTCGCTGTCGCAAAATGCGCACGGAGTGCGCGCCTTCCAGCAGCGGATAGCAGTTCTCACGACCGGGCAGGTCGATGGGACCGGGTAGGAATCCATTGATTCCGGCAAGGCGGATGTAGGTTTTGAGCGGCACGGTTTATTCGCAGTATTGTGTTAGGGCAAAAAGATACTTTCAGGGTTTCGGCTTGGGTGACTTCGGTGATGGTGGTCACATGCAAGGGGTGGCGATACCCCCCATGAAAATCTGAAAAGGGGGAATATCCAAAATTTTCCGCTCGAACTTATCATTTATGCTAAGTTCGCCGGGTAAATTGGGTCGCACCGAATTTTATCCCAGGGCCCAGGTCACATGATGACCACCGTCAACAATTTTTCAGTTTGGCCACAAATACTTTTTCCAGGTACGCCCATTGCAGACTTTTATCCCGAATCCGCTCAGTACCTGCTAATTGAAATGAAGCCCGAGGCCATATGGCCGTGAAACCATTCCAGCCCTATGACAGTAAGATATCAACTTTGGAACCAGTTTGAGGGAGAGGGAAATCATTCAGGCCTTCCGGAGAGATTTCACCTTCACGTCTCACTGGTGGCTGCCTTACCCCCCCGATTTCAATTCCCACCCCGTCAGAATATCCAGCCCCTCTTCAACCTCCAGTAGCACATGTGCCAGGGCCGAAGCGTTACCCAGACCTGCTGTCCGGCTTTTATCGTATTCGCTGGTTAAAAGCTTTTCCAGCACCTCCAATTGTGAGCGGGTGAAGCCGATTTCCACGCTCGGATCCTCTTCCATACTGAATTGACGCAATGATGCCACTACCGACTCCCTTTCGCGTAGACGCGATTAAAACGCCCCCCGGATGGGTGGCTGTTGAGAAGGAATCTAATCTGATTAGTGGGGCGCGAGCAGGTATGTAAGAAAAATGTATGAAAGCCTGTAATGAAAATGTATGATGACCGCCGTCACATTGCGCGTATCTTTTCCGTCATAGAATTAAGACTCGGTTCCTCGGATGGGAACATAGGAGATATGGATGGCTATGACAAGGGAAGGCAAGGCGGAAAATTTTTTGAAAAACCTGGTCGAAAACCAAATGAATGATTTCAGGGAATTACGTGACTTTGCGCCGAATCCAATCGTCAAAGGGTATTACGAACTCAAATTGCAAACCTTGGAATCCGCCATGCAGCGAATCAAATGCGACGTTTCCAATACTCGCATTATCGAAACCTTTCAGGAATGCATTCAAGAATACCGCGATGAAATCAACCTCGGAATGAGCCGAAAAATCCTGGAACATTATGAAGACCGCATCGAAACTTTACAATCGATACTCGACCGTTTTATCGGATTTTTAATGCAAACCGCCGAGGATGAAGAGTAATGTTTCCTCTCTTCTGGGTAATCTTGCTTTTGTGCCTTTTGGTACCTGCATTGATTACCAATGTTATTTTGGCGAAGCGGCTGAAAGAGTCGCTAAAACAACGGAGTCGTTTAGAAAAGCGCCTCGACCGCGCCCTTTGCCGCACCCGCGAATATGCCCATTTACAGAGCCTGGGCAAGTCCACTTGCGGCTTGGTCCACGATCTTAAAAATCAACTTATGGCCGTATCCGGTCATGCGGCCTTACTTTCTAAAACCGACCAGGTTGATAAGCGGGAGGCATTGGTTGAAAGGCTGAATGGTATTGTCTCTCGGGTCGAAAACTTCGCCAATAAATTGCTGGAATTTTCCAAGTCCGTTTCTCTTCCGGATAAACACCCTTTGCGCCTAAGCGTACTTCTCCACCAATGTGTTGAATTGAATTTTCCCGGTCGCCAAGCCGACTTCCACTTTGGAGAGATTCCCGAAAATGAAGAATTAATGCAAGCGGATGCCTGCCAGCTCGACCGTGCATTCGCGAACCTCTTTCGCAATTGCCTGGAAGCCGGCGCCACCCGGGTCGAAATAGGACTTAAGGCCTCCCAGGGCAAAATACGCGTCTATATCGAAGACAATGGCCGCGGCTGCTCGCGAGAAGATTTGCCAAGGTTGCCGATGGCTTTCTATACCACCAAAAAAAACCAGGGCGGTTCAGGCTTGGGATTAAGCGTGGCTCAGGACATCATCGAACGGCATTGTGGCGATATTCGGCTGTATTCCAAAAATTCCACGGGGGAAAACGAGACAGGCCTGATCCAGGTGGTACAATTTCAAATAGGGGACGAGACCCCTCCCTTGTCCCTCCCGCGGCGCAAGCGGAGTGATGGATACGTTCGTATGGTCTAGCGCTACCCGCGCAACGGGGGCTCCTGGAGATCGAAAGGTTTCCGGGAGCCTTTCCTCACTTTAGGTCAGATTGCGCGAGAATGATCCTCAATTTTACGCCCCTTCGTCTCTTCGGCTGATTTATGCGTAAAGTTATTTTCCTTTAGGTTGATAAATAGCGGGTGGAGCGTGTCATTAATGAAAGTTGAAAATATGGGCGGCAAATTTGGAAAGGGTTTTGCTCCATATTTTATTAAAGTCTTATCTTGCGATGTCCGCGTGCCTAAGAGACCCACTAAAAATTCGTAATTAAGTTCCATTGCTAAAGTCCCCGAGGCTGATAATAGCCTACTCCCCAAAGTATGGTGTCTCCATCGAGGCTCTGTAAACCATCGGCCGGCTTCCGCCACCTTTCCGAGATCCATACCAATTTCCTTCAAAGCCTGGGCGGCCACGCCAGGTGGGAAAGATGTAAAGAAGAAGGCTGATGGAAATTCCCCCAGCGGCGCCAATACCCGAACACACCCTGCAATTTGACCGTCTATTCTTCCCACGATATGGCTCGCCCATTCGTCTACTTCTTCCCAATCCCAATACTGATTGGGACCAATTTGAAAGTGCGGATGTCCGGTATATTCTAACAGCATCCTTCCCCGAAAATCCGAGAGCTCGGCCTTCCAAGGCTCCACGGGATTCCCAGCAGGTACCAAGGCTTTCTCTCCGGGTACATGGACTTCCCATACCAGGCTATCGGGCATCAATGATGGCATAGGCATGTTTATCCACCTCTTCCAAAACCCCCGCCAGCATGATTCCATGCAACCGGCACGCGCAGCGAAGTCCGAATAACAGCGCTTCCCGGTCCGCTTCCGTGATTAGAATTTCCGAGAAATTCTTCTCCATCATTTGCGTATGGGCCGGATCCACCTGGGTATGCTCATTGACAAAGGACATGGCGTTCGACGGCACACCCATTTTGACCAGCCCTTCCCCGATTTGGGAAGCGGCCGTGGCGGGCAGCATTTCCAAATGGTAGACATAACCCAAATAGCCCACCGGGTTGCGGAACAAAATCTGGTAAACCGAAAAGGCCGTAAAGGCCTCGGTGGTTGGCAACGGCATTCCCTCCGGAATTCCGCTTACGTCTTCCCCCAAGGCCTGCAAATCGTCCAGGGCCAAGTGGTGATGGCCGAATTCGGCGGAGGCATGCCGCAGCACGCGTTTGAAAATGGCATCGTGTTCGGGATCCAGGTACGCGGCGAAAAGCGCGTAGGTTTTGGGATTTTCGCGGGTATTGTAATAAATCTCGCGTAGGAGAGCCTTATAGTGCTCCAAATCCAATTCGCCGGAAAACAGTTTGCGGAAGAATTCGGTGCGGTAGAGTTGCTGAACCTCCGATTCCCATTCCGCTCGAATAGAAGCGATATCGACTTTCATGGTATGCTCCTTCCTTGCTCCTACTTATTAAAATAAGTGAAACAAATTCGAAATATGAGAAAAATCCCAGTGGAAAAATGGGACGTAGGCGGGAGTAAATGGGTTTAGGAAAGGAGATGGGGGAGGGTCCTCCGTCTCAGGTAAAAAAATGTCCGCTTAACCTCCGGAGGCCAACCGGGGCGCCGAAAGCTACCTTGTATGCTTGGCTTGCAAGCGAAAGGTGCTTGGGCCGTGTGGACCCGAGTTCATCAGTCCCCCGGATGTATATACCACCCAGGCCAAAACTTCCGTAAGAATCAAAAGACCCGCAGCCATCCAGACGGAACGGCCGAGTCACTGCGCCGATCGGCACGCATCATTGATCTTCCTGGCTTTAGAATGGGAAACTAATTTGTGGAAAAGTAGTAGATGAAAATGGCTCACATTCGCAACCGAATTTTATCCACGCTCGTGGCATCTTTGATTTGCCTTTGCTTTTCCATGGGGTGCACAGAGAACCAGCAGGAAAAAGGCGCGGCGAGCCATTTGGAGCAAGTGGAGCAATCCGAAGCGTCATCGGAAGTGGAGCTGGCGGTTAAAGCTTCTGCCAAAACCGTGGCCGACCAGGATACCGTGAAGGAAATTACTTTTGAATTCGAGGATTTGGGCCGTGAGAGGGGTGCAAGTCAAGTGCGGGCGGATGGAGATACCGTGTTCTTCGAAATCTATTACGCAAAAAGCAATTGTCGGGAATATGAGTATACTTTCAGGAAGGTTGGGGATTCTTTGATAGTTCTTCATCAAGACCTTGGTATAAGGATGAAGCACACGAGGGCTCATGCAATCAAAGGCGAGATTCACGGCCTAAGAAGTGGAAATTACCTGTTCTTCTTAAAGGACATCTATGGAAAATACAATAAGGCACCTCGAGTTCTCTTCCAAGACAGCCTGGTTGTGAAATAAATTTCGGTCCGCTCGAATGCCGCCACCCTCCGTCTCAGGTAAAAATGTCCGCTTAACCTCCGGAGGCCAACCGGGGCACCGAAAGCTACCTTGTATGCTTGGCTTGCAAGCGAAAAGTGCTTGGGCCGTGTGTACCCGAGCTCATCAGTCCCCCGGATGGATATACCACCTAGGCCAGAACTCCCGTAAGAATCAAAAGGCCCGCAGCCATCCAGGCGGAACGACCGAGTCACTGCGCCGATCGGTACGAATCATTGATCTTCCTGGCTTTAGAATGAGAAACTAATTTGTGGAAAAGTAGTAGATGAAAATGGCTCACATTCGCAACCGACTTTTATCCACGCTCGTGGCATCTTTGGTCTGGCTTTTCCTTTCCATAGGTTGTACGCCGAACCAGGAAGAAAAAGGTAGCGGGAGTCTCCCGGAAGATATTGAGCAGATTGAAGCTTCATCGGAATTGGAACCGGAAGTTAAAGTCCCTGCAAAAAGCACGATCGAACAGGATAGTTTGGAGGAAATTACTTTTGAATTTCAGGATATGCGCCCGGAGGTGACCCAAAAGGGTTGGAAAAAGAGGCCCGATCAGTTGGTTGTCAGCGGGGATACAGTGTTCTTTGAAATCTACTACGGAAAAATGGCTTGCCGGGAATATGAGTACACTTTCAGAAAGGCCGGCGATACCCTAATAGTTCTTCATCAAGACCTGGATATGTGTAAGAAAACCATTGGTTCGTATGGAATCAAAGGCGAGATTCAGGGCCTAAAAAGTGGAAATTACTTTTTCTTCATAAATCGAATCCATGCAAGATACCATACGGCGCCGCGAGTTCTCTTCCAAGACAGCCTAGTTGTGAAATAAATTTCGGTCCGCTCGGTCTGGGTTTATGGGGTTTATTTACGCATCGCTGAAAACTTCTCCGATGAGCGATGATTGATCCGCCGGGTCCTCCACTGGTTTTCGTAAAATACAATTCCCTCACAAACGAATTTCCGTTGACGCAGGCTGTGAAATATATTTTCTTGGTTCTGCGCCGGATATTACAAACGGATTTTTCTTAAATGCCGCATTTCGCGGCACCCATGAAAGGATGAATGCTTATGTCACGGTACTTGGCATCACTGGCGTTTTTCTGTTTTTTGCATCCGGTATATGCTGCAGATCTGCCCGCTTGCATCGATGGAATGGTTCTGCATTCACAGGGGGAAATTATCCTGGGCGACCGGGGTAAAATACTCTCCGGTGGGGTGGGAGCCCATGGCGATATCCACATTGGAACCGGCCTCAAGGGCCACTCCAATTTCAAGGCCGGAGGGGATATTCTCGTCGCAAACAAGGTTAAAATTTTCGGCAATGCCCTTGCTGGCGGCAAAGTGGTGCTTTCGGACGGAGCGAAGGTTTTTGGAGCCATTGTAGAAGGCGAAGCATTACCTCCATGCGCCATATTCGTGGAACCCTTCACCGCTGGGAGTCAAAGCGTTCTGGTGAAATCGGGAAATTCCTTGGAACTACAGCCGGGGGACTATTCCGATTTATCCGTTCGCGGCCAGGGGCATTTACGGCTTACCTCGGGAATCTATCGCTTCAATGCCTTTTCGACGGAAGCGGGTGGGCACATACATTTGGATGCTGCAGCGGGTCCCATCCGGATCCTGGTGAAGTCAATGGAACTGGGTAGTCGAACCCGCATGCATACCTCGGAGGACACTCTCCTGCATTCCATCGAGTTCCATTCATTGCAGGCATCCCCCATAGCGTTAGGGGCCGGCACCCATTTCCGAGGCGCCTTGGTCGCTCCCTTGGCCGAAATCAAGGTTGGGGTCGGAAGTATTCTGCGGGGCGCTTTTTGGGGAGGGCGGCTTGTCCTGGAGCCTGAGGTGAAGGTCTTTCATATTCATGTTGGAGAAGGTCGGCAGGTGGTGGAAATCATCAGTCCCCCGGATGGATATATCACCCGGGAATATTCGGTGGGCGTAGAATGGATTGTCGATGGAGTTTCCCAAGCCACTCTGACTACCGAAGAGCTTCAGGTTGAAGGGGCTAATGAAATCATCCGCTGTGCGGGAACGGAATGTGCTCAAATTTCCGTTATTCGCGACACTCAGGCCCCGGTGGTGGTGATTACGAATCCGGGAGCGGATACCACGGTTGCTGAATCTCCTATCACCGTGGCTTATACTGTGGACGGAACTCTGCAGGATACCATCTGGGCACTGTCGGCGGGGGAAAACCTCTTGGTGGTGGAGGCTTTCGATGCGGCGGGAAACCGGGGTGTGGATTCCCTAAGGGTCAGGCTAGAGGCATTGGAGATGCTGACGGCGGTGGCCTCCGGGCCGGAAGGGGTTTTGTCATACACTTATTTTTCCTTGGATGCGCGGCAAAGCAGCTCTCCCCAGGGTACTCCCCTTCAATATCGTTGGAAACAGATAAGGGGAGAGCCGTTGGTGCTTTTCCATCCGGATCGATCGACTACGACGGGGCTGAGTCGCGGCCCGGATATTCCGGCATTTGAATTGGAGGTACGGGATGCACTAGGCATGCTGGTCCCGGCCTTGGATACGGTGGCGATAACCGTGCGGGAAGCGGCCCACCCGGAAGAATTCCTGCAAGCCTTGCAAGCGGCGCAAAAAGTGCAGGATGGACCTTATCTCATGAGCCTTACCTCCGTGGGAGGGGAAGGAGCCTATTTTACGGCGGAGGATACACTATCCTTCAGCGGCACGGTATCGCGTGAAGACGGTCCTTTCGGCGTCATCCAATGGTTCTCCGCCTCGGCCTCCGGCGTGTTCAACCCACAGGAGCTGGACTGGTCCGGATTGCTGGTGCCTTTATACGAGGGAGACAATCCGCTTACCTTCGTGTACTCCAAGGGGGGAAGGGTGGCGGTGGAAAGGGTGCTGGTAACCCACTCTACTGAATTGGAATTCGGAGAATTCCATCTCAGTCCGGATGTTCTGGAGGTGGGACGGCCGACGGATTTCCGGGTGCGGATCCCCATCCAGGGCTCAGGTATCAACCGGGTAATTCTGGTGCGGTGGGGCGACTTCGAGCAGGAACTGGGTGATCTCCGGGACGATGGCGTGGGAGCGGATTCGCTGGCCGATGACGGCATATACTCGCTTGAGTTTTCGCTTACCCCCGTATCCGGCGAGGATTATTCCCTTCGCATCAAGGTGGTAGGGGATGGGGGCACGGATTATTCCCGTATCCACTTCTTTTCGGCGCAGGAGCCGTTCTCAGACGCGGTTTATAATGAAATTCTCCAAGTCAATTCCCAAGCATCCTTCCTTTATGATTCCCTTACGGCGGCTATAGGACGGGAGGCGGCCATGAATTTCGTGGCGGATTGGCTTATTGAACAACCCAATGTGATTGTCGCCGGAATCGGACCCGGAGGTCGGGCGATTTGTTGGCAATATGCGAGCGGAGTGCATGCCTTCATCAGCGATGCGCCGGAGGGTACGAAGGGAGGAACCAGGAAAATAAAAGTGAAGGGGCTTTCGCCATTTTTGTGGGAATTCAATGAGGTAGACAATTTTGGAGTGGTTCATGAGTTTGATGATGGCAGTGTCAGCTACAAGCCTATTCTTGGTGTTTTGAATCCCGTTGCTTATAGCGTTGATTCCTTGTTGGAAAATCGCACCTTTAGTGAAAAAAATGTTTCCATTGAAGATTGGAAGAATTGGGGCGGCTATAAAACAATAATGGTTTCCACTCATGGAAACACTTTCGGATACCAATCTCTCTCTCAAATCAGATACAAACCAACCCATGATCCCGAAAAAAATGGATCTTCTTATTGGGCCAAGCCCTACCTTTCCTTGGCAACCGGAATTGTCCTTGATCCCTTGAATAGGCCGCGCTATTGGAGCGAATTGAACTCCGGAGGTCCCTATCCCCGCATGGTTGTTGAAGCTAGCTCCAATACTATCTGGCTCACGCCTACATTTTTCACCAAGTACAACAAGAACCTGGATGGCAGCCTTCTCTATATTTCCGCCTGCCGCGGCTTATATAATAATGGTCTTTGGGATGCGCTCCGCGCCAATGGCGATGATAAGATGGCGATGGTGGGCTACACGGAATACGTACTATCCGATTTTGCGAGTCAGGCTGGGAAGGTTCTCTATAAGGAGTTGACGCAAGGAACCGAATTAAAGGAGGCCATAGACTCTATCAGAGCATTCTGTTCCGGGAGCGGAGCACAATATTGTGGGGTGAGAGTAGGACGGGCCCATGACTTTTCGGATCCCGTTTCTCCGGCATTTCTGGAATGGCGCGGCAACAAGGACTACCATCTGGTCTCCACCGACATTTATACCTGGGGAGGCAATAGGTGGGGACAACTTGGAAATGGAGAAAGGGATTTATCCAAAAATTCCGAAAACTGGACCCCGAACCGAATAATGAAAAAGGGCGGACTTAAAGTCGCAGCGGGAATTTCTAATGCACTTCTGCTTGCTGCGGATAGTTCAATCTGGTCCTGGGGCGCCAATCATTCTGGGCAACTGGGTTTTGGTGATACCGCGACAAGAACTGTCCCGACCCAAATCCCAGGATTGGACAATGTGATAGACATATTTTCCGGCAGTGATGCCCACCACAACCTGGCATTGCTTGCGGATAGCACTTTGCGCGCATGGGGGTTTAACCGGTACGGGCAGCTTGGCGTAGGTCATATTAATGAATTCATACCGGTTCCCACGGCGGTTCACGGTTCCCGAAAATTCATACAGGTTGCGCCGGCTTTCTCCCACACCCTCGCTATAAGCGCCGACAGCACTTTATGGGCGTGGGGAACCGAGGAAAATGGTTCATTCGGAGACGGAATTGAAAGGAGTGTCACGCCGATACCTATGTCCGTGTCGTCAATGGGAAAAGTCGTACAGGTTGCAATCGGGATTCCTTACGCACAATATGTTCTCAAAGCAGACAGTACATTATGGGCTTGGGGTACCAATTACGCCGGCAAGGTGGGCAATGGCAATTCAGATGTGCAATTTACACCCGTAGAGGTTTTGAAAAATGTAACGGAGATATCCTATCGTGATTTTCCCGTAGCCATTCGGGATGACAGTACAGTATGGACATGGGGAGATGGAGAATATTTAGGCGATGGTGTATGGACGCGTATGACACCGACCAAGGTTCCGGAAATCACGGGAGCTGTAGCCACTTCCTCAGGAAACCAATATCAGTTGATAGTAACTGCCAAGGGCGAGGTCTGGAGCTTCGGTAATAATAATGAAGGTATGCTGGGAGACGGGACTGAGGAGAGTCGTTCAAGGCCGGTCAAAGTCAAGAAGGTGACAACCGCGACATCCGTGGCGGCGGGATTCGATTCCGGGGTCGCACTGGAGTAAGGGCGCAATCCAGAGCAAGGCGGCTGGAAACGGTCGTCTTGCTCTGGTTCTTTGCATTCAGCGGAAATCCTTCCACCTTCTTCCTACTTGTTAAAATAAGTGAAACAAATTTAAAATATGAGAAAAATCCCATTTGAAATGGCTTGCCTGCCATCACCTGGCTTCGCATTGCACGTCAATTGTAAAAATTGAATGGGAAGGGTAAAAACAAATGGTCGATGGAATTATAGCAGGCCGTCTCCGTTTGCGCCGGCGGTATGCTCCATGGCTTCCCGCAGAGTGTTGTTGATGAGGGTCTGGTAAGGGATATGCTTGCGAATGGAAAGGGCCTGGAAATGCTGCAAGACATCGGCATCCAGGCGTAGGGTCTTTTGCACCTTGTTCTTGCGGTAGAACTTCCCGCGCTCCCCTCCGCTGAAATCGTACTCCTTCTTCATCTCCTGTCTCCTATGTCGGGCTTAACGTCCGGTCGGTTCCTTAATCTCTTCCCGGGTGGGCCCCGGCTTCTGCTGCGAAGGAGCAGGAAAGTCCCCTCACCCGCGCCAGACCGGAATCCACCTGCCTGGCGGCAAGGGCGCGTATGGCCTCCGGCTCCCCAAAGCGCACCGCCAAGAGTGCAAAACCTCCAAAAAAATGTGTACACAAATGATACACAATTTCCTCCAAAAGACGTATACTATTAGAAAAGGCCGGAGGGGCTATGAAACAGATGATATCGATACGGGAGTTTCGCGGTGAGCTTTCGGGCGTTCTGGACGGAAAAAAACCAATCCTTCTCACCAGCCATGGCCACGCCAAAGCCATGATATACCCGTTGGAGGCGGGTGCTGAGGTGCCGATGGATGTGAAGCGCGATGCGTTCCAGATATTGGCTCAGCAGATCTCCAAGAAAACCGCCGATATTGACGAAAAAGAAATGTTGAGGGACTTTGAAGCCTGGCGTAAGCAGCGTCGTCGTAGCAGACGCTAACGTTCTTCTCTCGGCCATTGCGGGTCGCGCAGCAAGCCGGGTACTCTATTCCGGGCTGGAAATCCATACGACGGAGCATACATGGGCCGAAGTGAAGGAATATGTGCCTGTCTTTCAGGAACGTTATAAAAGGACCATTGAGGAAATGGAAATGGCGCTCCAGGCGGCCCCTGTCAATATCCACAAGCGAAATGTTTATGCCGATCAGCTTTTGAATGCGGAGCGCATCATTGCGGACAAAGATCCGGATGATGTGGACCTGTTGGCTTTGGCCCTAAAGTTGGAAACTCCCATTTGGAGCAATGATAATCACTTCAAGGATCTTCCCCTTAAACGCTATACGACAGCGGAACTTCTTAATGCCCTAGGAATGTAAACTTTCCGCCCGGGTGGGCGCGGCTTAAGCGCCAAAATGTAAATGCCGCCGAAATCTCCGCAGCGCCGACTGTAGGTCGTTAGAAATAGTTCCCGGAAACCACTTCGTTGATCATCTCAAAATATTCATTCTCGCGATTCACCAAGTCGAGGGGCTTATTGATGAACTCGTAAAAGCGGTGGCGGCTGAGCGAGGTTTTCATCAAGTCTGCGTCGCCGGCGGGGTTGCCGGTCACCATGATGAATTTCAGAAAAGGGCGGGTCCGCTTGGCGGCGTCGCATAACTCCGTTCCCGTCATGGCGGGCATCATCTCGTCGGTTAAAACCAAGACCACGTTCGAATCGGTGCGGATATATTCCAGGGCTTCCAGAGGGTTTTCGAAAGTCTTGAGATTGAAACGCTTTCCGAACTTGCGGCGGAAGATAAACAGGTTCTCTTCTTCGTCGTCCACATAGACCACCACCGGATTGGGAACTTCGTGGTGGATGCTCGCGCTGATATGCGTCACCAGGTGATCGATGGTCTTGTAGGTGTTCATGTCCATGGGAGTGTCTTTGAAATGCTGCTGCATGTTGTACAGCAATTCAACGTTGATGGTGAAGCCGCCGAACCGGTATTTCAATTCCTGACCCAGAATCCTGACCGTATCTTCATTGATACCCGCGTCTTCCAGAAGCGTATCGAAGGTTAGCTTCTCGACGCGAAGTTCGAACTTGGGATTTTGTATGGCGAGGTTGCTCAGGATTTCACTGAGTATTTCCAGAATACGCTCACGTGTCATTCTTCAGACTCCTGGGAACGGAAAATGCGAAAGATAATAACCGGCTTTCTCCATGCAACCGGCTGATAAAGTATAGCCTCGCTAACGACCAGGATAGGTGGGGAAAATCACCTCAAATACCCTGGTTTTAAGGAATTTGAGGCACGGGGAAAGGCATCGGAAATTTGGCACCCCTTACCAGGGTGGTTTTCCGCTCTCAAGGCTCGATGGTTTCGGGTTTACCCCTCTGCAGCTGAATTACCTCTTGTAGGCCGATAATGCCTTCGAATTCCGGTTGAATCGCCTGAATGAAAGCGTTCTGCAACAAATTGATGACCAGGGCCCACACTCCCACCTCCGGGTTTTCGATGCTGCCGCGAAAGGGAATCCGGGTCGCGACCTGCTCTTCTTCGGGGTTTTCCAGAATCCGGGTTAATCCGCTGGCCACGGCTCCCCAAATCCTTTCCAGAATACCCGGATCTTCTCTGGGGGTAACATTCAAGTTTTCAATCGCAGGCGTAACATATCCTTGAAACCGGTTCTCGGCGACTGCAATTTCCGTTACGATGGTTAGCTTTCCTTCTTCAACCTTAAGCTTGGCGAACTGCTCGAAATAATCGTTCAACAAATTCAACCTCAAAGTGTCGAGAGCGGCCTTCAAAGTAAATGTAGGGGTGAGGGCCAGTGCGTTCACGCGCATATCCAGATTTAGCGGCGCTTGATCTTCCACCAATGCCCTGGCAATAACGGTGGAGGGTAGGGGATCGTTTTCCCCTTCGACATTGGTCAAATTGGTGGCTTCCAGGTTCATACTGGTAATGCGGATATCCAAGGGAGGTGTGGTGGTGGGATCCAAAAAATGCAACGTCCCTTCGCGGATGGTAAAACGGTTCAGCTCGAAGGGAAAAAGTTCGCGTACCTGCTCTTGCCAAATCACGTCCACGTCGTCGGTTTGCTTTTCTATCTGGTCGATACGTAAATTGACTTCGGGGCGGTCCAACACCAGTTCGACCACCAACTTCCCCTTGAACAGCGCCCGCCATTCCATGCGGATATCGAAGGCCTGGGCCGCAAATAGCGGGGCTTCGGATTCAGGCGCTTCGGCGCGGCGGAGTTCGATATTCTCGATTTGATAAGCGCCCCGCAGAATCTGAAGGCTTACGGCTCCGACATGGCCGTCATAATCCGGGTTTTTGTCCAGCGTTCGATTGGCATAGTCCTGGATATAATGGGGGAGATACAGCCGCAGGGCGATCAACACTGTCGCCACTACCAACAGGACCACCACAATGATTTTCGTCGCTTGCGATGCGCGTGAACCGGTATATTTTTTAGTGTCGCGGTATTTAGGCATTTTCCATGGTCTCCCCGCTGAAAATATCTGACGGAATCAACGAGGGCAAGAAAAGAATGCCGCAAACCGGCTCGGTTAATGGAGATGCGGAAATAACCTGACCAGGTTCGGTTCGAGATTATAATTTGGGACAATGGGGTTGGTTATCCCGGAGGTTTACCGCATGTCCGATATCCATCCATTTCTGTTACAAGGTAAAGATTCGGCTTCAAACCTTATCCACTCCCTGCAAGGGCCGCTCGACAACTCTCCCCATGCGCAAGTTTACCTGGCCGAACCTGCGCAAATCGAAGCCGCCCTGGCCACCGCCGCTTCCGCGTTTCCCATCACTCGCTCCCTGCCCACCTATGCGCGCGCCGACTTGCTGGAACGGGTGCGCGCCGCGTTACGCGACCAGGCCGAAGAATTCGCCCAACTTATCACCCGCGAAACCGCCAAACCCATTCGCTATGCCCGCGCCGAAGTGGAGCGCGCCGTGGCCACCTTCACCGATGCCTGGCGCGTCTCGCTGGGCGAAAGAGGGGAGTGGCTGCCCCTGGACTGGAACCCGGCTTCGCAAGGCCGCTCCGCCCTGGTCCGGCGCGTTCCCCGTGGGCCGTTAACCGCCATAACCCCTTTCAACTTCCCCCTCAACTTAGTCGCCCATAAAATCGCCCCCGCCCTGGTGTGCGGCTGTCCGATTTTACTCAAGCCCGCGCCGCAAGCCCCCCTGACCGCCCTGCGACTGGCCAGGCTCATTCTCAGCGCCGACAGCGACCGAATCCTCCCTCCTGGGGCCTTGCAAGTGCTGCCCTGCGAAAACGACGTAGCTCAGCCCCTTATCACCGACGAGCGGGTGAAATTTTTGACCTTCACGGGAAGCGCCGCGGTAGGGTGGAAGCTGAAACACATGGCCGACAACAAACCCGCCGCCCTGGAGCTGGGAGGCAATGCGGCCGTTCTGATTGAGCCCGACGCGGACCTTAGCCATGCCGCAGAGCGATGCGCGCAAGGAGGGTTTGCTTTTGCCGGGCAGAGCTGTATTTCGGTACAACGGATTTATGTGCATCAGTCGGTCGGCGAAGAGTTTGCGCGCCTCCTGGTGGAAAAAACCCGGGCGCTTAAAGTGGGAAACCCCCTTGAAGACGACACGGAAGTGGGGCCGATGATTAGCATAGCCGAAGCCGAGCGAGCCGAAAGTTGGGTGCGGGAAGCCGGGGGAGAGGTGCTTCTCGGGGGTGAGCGCCAGGGCGCTTATTTCCCGCCGACAATTCTCAGAAACGTGCGGGAAAATGCCAAGGTTATTTGTGAAGAGATATTTGCACCTGTAGTAATTATCGAGACTTACGATGATTTCGCCTATGCTTTGGCCCGCGCGGATTCCACCCGCTATGGCTTGCAGGCGGGACTGTTCACCCATGACCAAGGCAAGGTGGCGCAAGCCTTTTCTGCCCTGGAAGTCGGCGCCCTGGTGGTGAACGATGTGCCGACTTATCGCGCGGACGTCATGCCGTATGGGGGCGTGAAAGATTCCGGCCTCGGGCGCGAAGGGGTGGCCTATGCCCTCGAAGAAATGACCGTGCGCAAAACCCTGGTTTATGCCGGTTTTTAGGCCGCTGTGCGTCTATCTCGTCCAAAATCAATGACTTACCGGGGTGTTGCAAATCCCTTCCGTTTATGGGACCATCAACCTCGGAATGCGCATCCCCATCTTGTCGACACTTTGGGTCCTGTTTGCGGCCGTGGCTCCCATCCATTCTCAAACCGGGGAAGAGTCCCCCGCGCCCGGTGCGCTCCCAAAACTGGACCAACGCGCCATTGTGCTCGAATACCAGGAAGGTAATTTCGATGCCCTCATCCGCGCCTTGGAAGGTTTCCAGTCCGAGCATAAAAACTTTGCCGCCTCCGACAGCTTTTTCATTGCCCGATATTTTGGGGTGGTCTATTCGGTGAATCCCACCACCCGCGAAAGGGGCAAATATTATTTCTACCGCATGCTCGAACTCAACCCGACCGCCGACTTGTTGGATCTGTTCGTCAGCGAATCCATCGATGCCATATTCCAAAGGGTGAAAAAAGAATTTCTGGTGCAAAGGCGTTATCGGGGCATCAACGACATGGGATTGGCCGAAACCGTGGAGAGGCAAAGGCGCGACACCTTGGTCGTGCGCGATACTTTGATTTTGATGAGGCACGACTCCTCGGCGGCCCCGCTGCCTAAGGCCGCGCCGGTGGGTTTCACCGGTAACCTGAACGGCTTGATGGGGCTCAAGCTGATGGACAAGGAGGATTGGCCGCTCATTCACAAGCAAACCGCCATGAAGGTAATGCTCGATTTCCGCCAGGCCTCTTGGCCCATCCATGTCGCCGTCGATTTTCTCTACTCATCCAGTAAAAAAGCCTTCTTGCAAGACGTCGATGGAGAGTTGACTTCGGATTTCTACGAAGGGCGTACTTATGAAATCAACGGGGGTATACGAAAGATCCTCGACCCTTTCGAAAGCGTAAGACCCTACGCGGGCGTGGGAGTTTCCTATGCCATGGCCCGTATCCTGTTTCCCACCGCCAACCAGGATCATACCGAGGCCGCCTTTGGAGTCTGGGGCCAGGCGGGAATCTATTGGGAACTGGGAAGGCATTTCAATCTCGGCTTCGAAGCCAATTATTCCTGGAGCTCCATTCTCATCGCGAATATCGAAGCCAACGCAGGCGGCCTCCATTTCGGTATGGTGCTAGGTTTCCACTACTAAAGTCCGAGCATTCCCAAAAGGCTGAATCGGCCTGTTGTCTTTCACTTCCATCTTTATGTAATTCTAAGATCCAGGGGGATTCCTTCAGGTGGAGTGAAGATCAGACTGGAAAATCCGGTATGGGCAGGGTTAATCAGGTAATTGATTTCGGTGGGCAAAGCTGCGCTTCTAACGGCCAGAAAGAGTGTGCGCTTGGATTTCAACCAGTCCACTCCATACCTTTGTGATTCGCCTTTATTCAAAACCCAATCCTTGCTGTAATGGGTGTCTGGAACGATTTCAAGTGAAATGGAAGGGTCAACATCACATCGGGTAAAATGGTATTCCGTTCTGATAGCATCGAATGCGACTTTGTTGGCGCGGAGTTCGAAAATACACATCGGTAAGGATGCGCAAAAATAGAGCACGGGAATTCCCAGGGGATGCCATCGCCCCTCTGAATGATACCCTCCACTTGGATCCTGCGGCAAATGGGCTTTTCGGGTAATCCGATATAGGCTTAGCAACTAGAAAAACCCATACTCAATTTGATGGAGTACCGATTCTACTCGCCTTCTACCGGATTCGGTTTTTAATAGCCGCAATGGAATTTCGCCATTGAGGGAAAAAATGGGCTCGCGAATCCATTTTTTCACATTTTCGTCTGACCCAAGAACCTGTCTACCCAAATCGAAAATCGCTTTCATGATCAGCATTCGGTCCGCTTGCTGCTCCGACATTACGTTTTCTTTGCCTCTCCATCGAGAGAATGTTTTTGGAGTGATATCCAACACGCCTGCCATGTCTTTTACGGAAATATCGAAATTGGAAGTCAGCTCTTGCAAAACCTGATACGGCTTTGAACCTGCCAAAGTCTTTTGGCGCGGGGTAGAAGCGCCTTTTTGATGCTTAACCTTGGATTTGGCTTTGACTGTTAACATGGGTAATTTGTCCCTTCTTATATGGACAAATTACCTCATGCAGGTTAGTAAGTCAACCTAAACCGCCTAAAACGTAAAAATTGGCCATTTTTTCCAAAACCTTGATGTCTTGCTTGCAAGCCTAAGACGGGCAAACGAGTAATTCCTAACCATAGAACCGAAGAACCAAAGAACCGGAGCCGGATGCCGGTGCGATTTTTCCGGCGTCAGCGAAGCCCCC
>JBGTHM010000081.1:0-66530 GCA_041746255.1 Fibrobacteria bacterium
GGCTACTTCGCCGAAGCCCATGCCAAGAAACCGGCTTTGCTGGCCGGCAAACGCGAACCGATTATTGCGCTCCACGCGGCTAAAAATCACAGGCTTGCCGGTGATTTGGCCGAAATCTATTTGCAGAAAAACGACGGCAACGATAGGGAAATCCTCAGAATACAGGTGGAAAGCTATAAGCAGATAAACGCTCCGCTTCCCAAATTGAAGGCTGCGCTGGTCGCACAGAATAAGTTGGACGGGTCGGATTTGACCGTCCTGGAAGATTTGGCGACGGTGTATCAAAAGGAAAAAAACACGAAAGCCTATCTGGAAACCCTTGAGAGAATTGTCCGACTGGACCCCGGACATAAGGATTTCCTTCTGCGTCTTGCCCGCGAAAAGGATCAGGGAGGCGACAAGGCGGGAGCGCTTTCCCTTTACGAACAATGGGCGGTTCGACATCCCGATGACGAAGCTGGTCTCAAGGCTTATCATAACCTGGCTCGAGCCCAAAAGGACGTCACCCGGCAGCGAGACGCTTTGGAAATGCTGGTGAAACGGAAGGGATCCGATCCGCGCTATGCCATCGAGTTGGCGGAATTGAACTTTGCCCAAAACGGGGATTTGGGTGGGATAGAAAGACAGGTTAAGGCAGATCCCACTTGGGAGAAGGGCCGATTGATTTTGGTTCGCGAATACGTGAAGCAAAAGGATTTGCAGAAGCTGCTTCCTCTGGAAATGGACTTGGCGGGTCTGGCTCAAAAAGATGCGCAATATCTGGAACCCCTGGCCGACGTATACGCATTGAAGAAAAACAGTTCGCAGGCCAATGATGCCTATTTCGAATTATTGAAACGCAATCCCAAAAGCCGTCCGCTTTTCGACAAGGTTTATCGCTATTCCAAGGAAAACAATTCAAGGCATCTGGGAGCGATACTGGCATTAGGCGTAAATTCTTTTGGAGAAGATGCCCAACTCAAGCGTGAATATGCCGGAAGCCTGGGTAAGACGCCTAAGGCGTTGGAAATATATGAGCAACTGCTTGCAAGTGATCCGGATAAAGCGCTGCTTAAAACGGCCCTGGATCTTGCACAAGAGTTGAAAGACGCGGCAGCCTCCGCTCGGCTCCTGGATAACTGGGTAAAGGAAGAACCTAGGGATGCAAAGGCGTGGGAACAAATGGTGGAGGTGCAAACCCGATTGAAGAACGAAACCCGGGTAAGGGAGGCGCTTGCCGTTCTTACGGAAATGTATCCGGATAGAAAAGACCTGGCGCTGCGATTGGGCGACTTACAGGAGCGGAATAAGCAGCCTGACCAAGCCGCGCTCACATATCGCCGTTCGCTCAATGCACATCCAAAGGACAAGGAGCTACAGAACAAGTATCTCCAGGCGGTACGGTCCCTGAATAAGAAGGACGAATACCGGGAGGCCTTGGTCCAGGTCGAGTCGAATGACGCCACGGCGCATAACGCCCAATTTCAGCTGGCCCGGCTCTATCTCGGAGAAAAGGACAAGGAAAGAGCCTATGCCTTTTTGACGAAAGCTTTAAGTAACGAACCAAACAATTCTTCCTATCTGGATCTATTGCCGCTGGTCGTGGAAACCGACGGGCAAATCGAGAGGCATTTCCCCCAATTGGAGGCCATGGCCCGAAAACCCGATGCCAAGCCGGAATTACTGGCCCTGGTGGCGCGAGGGTATAGTTTGAAGAAAAACCCGACGGCAGCTGCGGATTATTATACCCAAGCCCATCGTAAAAACCCGACGCTGGTGGAAAAACAAAAGCAGCCGGTACTTGATATGTACGCAGCTCGCGCCTTCCCTTTATCGGCCGTATTGGCCGAGAAATATCTTGCCGGGGTGGATTCACGCGACGGGGAAATCTGGGAAATTTTGGTGAAAGCGACGGAGGAAACGGATAAAACCGGACAACAGCTCCGCGCGGTGTTGACGCGTTTTGCGGTGGCCGATCCCGAGCGAGCCCAAAAATACATGATGAAATTGGCGGAATTGGACTTAGCCCAGAAGGACACTTCCGCAGCCATTACCCATGCCCGGCGTTTCTTACAGGGGAATCCCGAATCGGTGGCGGGTTACCGGTTTTTGCTTCCCTTGGTTGCCGCCTCGAACGACCCGAATGGCCATGCTGAGGTATTGGGCCAACTGGCGCGCCTCGACAAATCCAATGCGGGTCGTTACAGCTTGGATTTGGGATTGTTGGAATATCGTCGCAAAAATTACGCGGCGGCGAGGACGCATTTGCTCGAAGCCGCGAAAACGCAGGGATCCAATCCAAGACTTTGGTACGCGTTGGGCGTCAGTGATAACCAAACCAAGGAACCTGGACTGGGCGTGGAAAAATTCCGTAAAGCCTATGAATTGGAACCTGAGAATGAAACCTATGTCCGGGCCTATGCACAATCCCTCAAGGAGCCCTCCGAACTCAAGGACAACCTGAAGGTTTTTCAATTTTTAAGCGGCAAAAATCCCAGCGTGGCGGAACGGTTGAAATTGGCCCAATCCCTTCATCTAAATGGCCAGTTTGCCGCGGCTGCGCGTGAATGGGATTGGTTGGTGCAAGCGGATCCGACCCTGCCGGAACGGATGCCGATGTTGGCCGAAAGCTACCTTAAGGCTGGGCAACCCGCCAAAGCCCGCGTGCTTTTTGAAAAGCAATTGGAGAAAGATCCCGGTAACCTGGATTTGATGGAGTTATTGCTGGGTATTTATGTCCAGGAAAAAAACGCTGCCGGCTATCGGGCTATGCTGGAGCGAATTGTGCGAGGCGATCCTGAACGCAAAGATTATCAATTGAGTCTAGCCCGCGAGAAAGAGAAGGCAGGAGACCCGGTCTCAGCGCTCGACCTTTATGGACGGTGGGTGAGCCGTAATCGCGACGACCGGGCCGCTTTGGAGTCGATGCATAAGATTGCGGAAGCACGAAAAGATACAGCCCAACTTATCAACGCATTGGAAATGCTGGTGGGCATCAAGGGAGTGCCCGATACCTACGCTTTTCAATTGGCGGAAGTGGATTATGCGCGTACGGGCGATATTGAAAGAATCGAGAAACTCGTGAGAGCGAACCCTGGCTATACCAAGGGAAGACTAATCCTGGTCAATGTGCATTATTCCAAGCGGACCATGACACGGCTGGTTCCCTTTGAAGACTTTCTGGCCAAGGAGGCTCCTGCGCGACCCGAATTATTGGCTCCCCTGGCCGACCTGTACGCTTTTCTCAAGAAAACCCGTCAGGCGAACGACGCTTATTTTTCCTTGCTAAAGGCGAACGTTAAAAATCGTGGTATCTTCGAAAAAGTGTACGGATACTCCCTGGAAAATAACTCCCCTCATTTAACCGAAATCCTGAAGTTGGGTGCGTCCAATCACCCCGGTGATCTGGAAATCAAATTTGCCTATGCCGGAAGGTTGGGCCAAACAGCGGAAGCGCTTAAGCTTTACCAGGAAATAGTAACGGCTGATCGCAACCATTTGGAAGCCGTGAAGCGTGGCGCGCCCATCGCAGTCAAGCTGGGTCAACGTGATGCCGCAATTAATCTTTATCAGCGTTGGGCGGGCCTGGAACCGGATTCCAAGGAAGCCTGGACGCAATTGGCTCTTCTGTACGAACAGTCCAAGGATCATGCCAAGTTGGGTTCGGCCTATGAACGCCTTTTCCAATTGTCCCCCAAGTCGGACGATTTGGCTTATAAGTCTTCGATGGCGTACCGCGCAGCCAAGCAGAACGAGAAGGCCCTCGACCTGGTTCTCCAGGCTTCGCAGCTCAAACCGGCCAATATCGAATACCAAAGAGATTTAGGATTGCTCTTAATGGCTACCGGAAAAACAACCCTGGCGAAGGAACCTCTTATCCAGGTTTCGAAATCGCGGGAGCATGCCCGCAACCCCGAGGTGTTAGAGGCTCTCTACCGTATTTACACAAGTGAAAACGATAAACCGAATGCCTACATGCATCTCTCTGCGTTGAATAAGGTGCAGCCGCGCAATAAGGCATACGCATTCACGGCTGCGGCCTTGGCGCAGGAATTGGATAAGCCCGCGGACGTAGTGTCCATACTCGAACATCCTGCCCTGCGCGATTCGCTTAATGCGGACATGTCGTTTCTGCTGATGGGAGCCTACTTGAAAGCGGGGCAGAAAACCAAAGCGCAGCAACTCGCTCCGGTCCTGGCCAACCGCTTTCCCACGGAGGCCAAAACCTCTTTGCCACTGGCCATGGTATTTTTCGAAATGGGCGATAAGGCTAAGGCCAAACCGATTCTTATGTCCTTGGTTAAGACCTCTCCTTCCTTGGATGCGTATTATTATCTCGGCTTGATCCGTTATGACGAAAAGAACTGGAAAGAGGCCATAGCCAACCTGGAAAAGGCGGATAAGGGAAAGCCTGAGGTTTTGGAACCCCTTGGCCGGGCCTATTCCGCAGCCGGCGAACCAAAGCGGGCAGCCGCTGTATTGGAAACCCTGTATAGCCTTACCAAAAAAGAGGGGCTCCTCAAGGACCTGTATTCGCTGTACAAGCAATCAGGCGACAGGGCCGGAGCTTTGCGCACCCTGGAAAGACTCGTCATCGCCTTTCCCAAGGAGGTGGAATACCTATACGATCTCGCTGTGGTCCATGAAGCGGGCGGCGACATGGTAAGAGCCGAGCCGCTCTATGAACAGATAGTCAAACTCGACCGCAAGCATGCGGGGGCCAGCATGAGCCTGGGTCTGAGCTATGCCCAACGTGGAGACTTTGCAAAGGCGCTTTCCCTGCTTGAAGTTGGCGTAGCCGGTATCCAACTTGATGCCATCGCTTGGAAATACCTGGGGCAAGCCTATGCGGAAGCGAAACGCCACCGAGATGCGCTCGGCGCGTTTCAAAAGGCCTTCACCCTCAATCCCAACGACTTGGAAGTGGCCGTAGGAAAGATGCAAGCCGCTTCCGCATTGAAAGCGGATAAAGAATTGCATGATGCTTATGCCGACGTCGTCCAGCTCGATTCCAACAATTTGGGAGCGGTATCGGGTCTGGTCGAGATTCGCTATGCTGAGAAAAAATTCGGTGAGGCGGCGGCTCTATACGGTCGCCTGGTTATGGCCGGCCAGACCACGGATAAACAGGTATGGGCCAATTTCGGATATTCCTTGTTGGAGATCAAGCGCTTACCCGAAGCCAAGCGAGCTTTGCAGGCTGCGGTCGATTTGGGTGAAACCGATCCGAAGCTCATGACCTCTCTGGCGCGCCTCTATAAGGAGGAAGGCGATACGGATAAAGCCGAATCGGTTTTGCAGGGAATGGTGGATAAGAATCCTCGTAATCACCTCGCCTATTTCTGGTTAGGCCAGATAGCCATTGATCGTCAGCAGGAAGGCGTGGCCGAGGATTATTTCAAGAAGGCCATGAGACTGGAACCGGAAAATCCCGATTATGTGGAAAGCCTGGCAGCCATGTATTTTGTGAAGGAAGATTTCCTCCAGTCGGCGGACCTGCTTCGACCCATTCGCGCCAAGCTCAGCTCCAAGGGCAGGATCATGTACGGTGATTGCCTGTTTCACCGTGGGCAGATTGATCAGGCCATGTCGGAATATGGCGAGGCCTATAAAAGCGATCCCTCGCCGGTGGTGCTGGCTCGCCTTGCCGACGCCCACATTCGCAAAGAAAAACCTCGCGAAGCCTTAAAGTTGGTGGAAGCGTCGAAATTCAAGGATGACGTGCAGGTCCGTTTCGCAGCCGCAAAAGCTTGGGTCGCCTTGCGTGAAAATGATAAAGCCCGCGCCGAACTGGAATCCTTGCTTCGGCTGAACAAACATTTCGCGCCTTATTATTTCAATTTAGGCATGACCTATTACAATCAAAGTGATTTAAAAAAGGCCAGCCGGGAATTCGGACGGGCGTTGAAATACGACGCGGACTATATGGACGCCGTTTTTTATACGGGAATGTCCCTGTTACGGACGAACAAGCCCGCCGATTCCCGGAACTACTTCAACGAACTTTCCCAGGATAACCGGCCTTCCTGGCGTGCCAAGGGATTTTATGGATTGGGAATATCGTTCGCTGCGGAAGGTAAGCCCGAAGCGGCGGAAAACTTTTTGAAAAAGTCGATTGAAGTGGTGGAAACTCCTGAAGCACTTGCGGCTTTGGCACGGGCGTACCTGAGAATGGGAAAACTTCCCGAAGCCGACCAGACCATTCGCCAGGCCCAGAAACTGGACGCAACAGCCCCATTGACGTTAGCCGCTGCCGCCGACGTGCTTTTGGCGCAGGAAAGGAAGAATGAAGCCATGCGAATCGTAAGGAGTGGGCTTACGGACAATCCACATTCCTGCGACCTGCTGATAGCTTCCGCCAAAACGAATCTGGCGATGGGTAATTTCGAAGCCAGCCGATCGAATAGCAATTTCGCATTGACCATCTGTCCCGAGAATCCGATGCCTCATTATTTCATCGGACTGGTATCCGAGAAGAAATACGATAAAAAACAGGCCAAATCATCTTTCCGTACCTTTCGTAAACAAGGCGGAGAGGTTGAAATGATTCCAGCGGAATACCGTTGAGGTACTATGGGATATCGGTAGGACGGATTCGGCGCAACCGGGGATAGGACCAATTGCCTTGCTCCGGGGATGCCTGCCAAGTGCGCAGCACGAATTCCTCCAGACGCCTTCGCAGGGTTGGAAGATTTTCCCTTCCTGCGATAAGCGGCGCCTCAAAGGCCACATGGACCACCCCCGTATCCATCAACCGGGCGGTGACGGGCACCACCCAGGCGCCTCTAAAAAGCATGAATTCCACCGGCTCCCAATTAAAGGGTCCAATAAGGCTTGGCGATACGGAGAGGACTCCGCCTTTCGCTCTGGATGTCTGGTCAAGCATTACAGCCAATACCTCACGGTTCCGTAAAATCTTTCTAAGTGCTAGGCCCGCCGAATCAGGTGGAAGAATCTTCGCGCCGAAACGCTCTCTCCCTTCACGCATGAACGCCGTAAGAATCCGTGAGAAAGCGGGAGCGGTCAGCAATTGCAGAATACGTCCGCTATCCATGGAGGCCGCGGCCACCCGATGCAGGAATTCCACCGGACCGAGGTGATGGCTGACCAGAAGCACAGGTTTTTGGGAGGACAGGGCTGAATTCCAATGTTGAAGACCGGAAACAGTATATTCCCCTACCTGGAGTGGTCTCCCGTGCAGTTGGAGATTCCGGTGAAAGAGGCGGAGGCGCATCCGATAATAGTCCCGTAGGTTCAGAGGCCGCGACCAGGGAGTCTGGTTCCACTTTTCCCGCAGCTTTTGCGCGTGAGCTTTCCGTACCCTCAGGTAGAGTGGAAGCAGCGTAGTGCCGAGACTAAGGAGAATGGGCTTGGGAGTGATCCGAAAGAGGCGGAGCAAAGCCACGGCGGCATGCCCGGATGCCTGCCGTAAAATGGACTCCCTGCCGACGGCAAGGTTGGATTCGTGGCCGAAGAAGCCTCGCTTCATAGCAACAAGGCATTTCCCTCGGACCTTAGGGTGGAATGAGACCCGAGGCCCTCGCCCGCATAGGATGTCAGCGGGGAAATTTCCACGGTTTTGCCGGCAAGCGTTTCAGGGGAAATTCCCGCCGACAAGGCCCAACCCCGATGAAGTTGGGAAATCAGGTCGCGCGCGCTTGCGGGGCTGTCCACTCCTTCGGCATTTTTCACGGGCGCGAACTCATCTTCGCGGGCTACTTGCAAAATTGCCATGCCTTCTGCCTTGGGAAATAAATCGAACATGAATAATTCGAATTTCCATGCATTGGGCTCGGAGGGGATGACTTTCTCGCCATCTTGCCCCACATACGCGATTTTTTTATGTGCGGCATGATAGGGAAGCCCGGTGGTGGCATGTGCTTCTAAAAAATCCCGCCGGAAAAGATGCATGGCCGTATTAGCCGCGCCATAAAGAAGCTTACCCCCTGGACCCCGGGCGGCGGCCATCTCCGGAGTCATTTCCGAATATTCCAAAATGGAAGGCCGTCCGTTGCGGAGGCAGAATACCCCGACCTTTTCCTCTGGGTCGGTTTTTTCCACGGCCTTTCCCGCGGTAGCGAGGCCTGACTCGATGGCGAATCCGATGAAGGCGGGATCGGCCACGCGCGCCAAGGCATTGTCGACGCTGTAGAAGAAAAGATATTCCACGCCCCTGGCGCGCATATCCCTAAAGGCGCCGGACTTTTCCAGGGCGGAGAAGCAGCCACCGTTTCCGTTCGGACCCTGAGAGAGAATTCCTTTTTCCGCGAGCAATATTTTCCCCGCCGTATCCATTACCGGCAATACATCCTGTGTGAAGAAAAACACGTCGGCTTCGGGCAGGCCGAAAAAACGCCTGGTTTCGAAAAACGCCTTCGTCTCGCCATGATTGTCGGGGCTGGTCATGATATACCAGGGAATCGGTTTTCCCGCCCGTCGCGAAAGATTGATCAGCCTTTCGGCCTGCAGCTGAAACAACGATTTACCTGAAGGGAGCCCGATATCGAACGTGCCTTTCGGACCCGCATGGCCGAGCCGCGTACCTTGACCTCCGGCAACCAGCAACGCGCCTACGTGGCCGTCCCGCAGGGCGCGCATTCCTTTATTGGCGAAAACCGCACGTTCGGCCACCGAGTATCCGGTCCAATCCCGCGCGTATAAGGGAGCTATGCTTTCGCTTTCCCGGGCTTGAGTCGGCATTGAGGCCATGGCGCGCAATGACTTGAGCAAATCGAAATCAAGGGCGAGAATCTGCTCTACCAATAGGTGCTGTTCCGGTTCCGGCAGGGTAGGGTAGAAACGGAGCAAGTGCTCCTGCCCATGGACTTTCACCAAGGATTCGGCTGCGGCATATCTTGCCTGTCGGCTGTCACTCACGCGTGGCCTCCATTCAACGCATCTTGAAGAATATCAGGCTGCAAACCAACAAGGCGAGAATGGAGGCCAGGTGGAAGCGCCAGATTATTTTGGAATTGAGAGCCTGCTGGGAATCATACCTGCCTTTCCATTTCAATTGGAAATGATGGTGCAAGGGCGCACGCAGGAAAAGCCGCCTTCCGGTTCCGCTTTTGCTGAGGCGGCGGGAAATTTTGAAACCTGATATTTGCATGACCACGGAAAGGGCTTCGGCGACGAAAACGATTCCCACTATGGGAAGAAAGAGTTCGATTTTAAGCAGAACGAACATCATGCCGATTGCGCCACCCAACCCGATGGAGCCTCCGTCTCCCATGTAAATTTCCGCGGGAGGGGAATTGTACCAGAGATAGGCCAATACCGACCCGATGATGGCGGCGCAAATGGGAAAAAGTTCGTCTCCGCCGGGCAGGTGGGGGATCAAAAAGTAATGCGCGAAGATGGCGTTTCCGGAAAAGTAGGCGACCACTCCGGCGAAAAGCGAGGTGGTAATGATGGGAACCGAAACCAGGCTGTCCAAACCGTCGGTGAAGTTTGCACCGTTCGCGCTGGAAGTCGTGACGAGACAAATCAGAAGTATAAAAGCCCAATTGGGGAGATGGGGAAACCAGATTTCCGGCTTGACGAAAGGTACGGTTATTTGTCCGGTGAGACCGGGAATGAATTTGTAGGCGAAAACCGCCACTAAAAGCGAGAAGGCCACATACAAGCCCAGGCGCAGACGAGCGCTGATACCATCCGCTTTTTCCTGGTAATCCGCTTTTGAAATTTTTCCCAATGCGACTAATCGCTTGTTGCGCACTTTGATGATGTCGTCGAAGCCGCCGATGGTGGCGTAGGCTCCCAATATCACCAAGGTTGACAGGGAGTATGCGTTCATTTTCGCGAAAAAAACCGAGGATACCATTACCGAGGCCACCAGGAGAAACCCCCCCATGATGGGAGGAGGGGATTTGGAACCGATATTGAAATCGGCAGTGGCATCCAGACGTCGGAGGAAGCGGATATACCAGGGCATGAGGAGGAAAACCAGCAATGCCGCCGTTAGGCAGGCGGCTCCCGCCCGGAAAAGCCGGTCGGTGAAAAGTGTAAGATTGGTGAGGTTGAAAAGGAATTCTGCGAACATGCGTCAATCAACCTTCCAACTGGGGGTATTTTTTGAGGCGGATTTTGATTTCCTTGTACAAATCCTTCAGACTATCCTCCATGGATATGATGGGTTTCCACCCCGACTGCGACATGAGCTTCTCGGGCGATCCGACCAACAAAGGTATGTCGATGGCCCTTTCGCGGGCCGGATCGATTCGCGTTTCGATGGGGCATCCGCTCAAGTCGATGAGATAGTTTACCAAATCCCGGATGGTGCGCGCCTTTCCCGAACAGATGTTGTAGATTTCACCCTTTTCTCCACGCTTCGCCAACATGGCGATGGCTCTGGCCTGATCGCGTACGTCGAGATAGTCGCGGGAAACGTCCAGGTTACCGGTATAGACCACGGTTTCGCCGTTATACATTTCGATATAGGCGATTTGCGCGGCCACGGACGGCAACACGAAATGGCGGGCTTGGAAGGGGCCGGTCGAATTGAAGGGACGGACGATGACGATGTCGGATTGATGCGCGCAAATGTATTGGCGTGAAAGCAATTCGCAAGCGGCCATGGCGGTGGCGAATGGGGTGAAGGGAATGGATGGATCGGTTTCCGGATGGATAATGTCCACGATACCCTTTCCTGCTCCATAGACCTCGGAGGAGCTCACATGGATGATACGCGCCTTGGGGACGGTTTTCCGGGCGGCCTCATACAGATTCTGGGTACCGAGAATATGATTATGGAGCACCACATGCGGCTTGGGCTGGGTCATAGCCGAATGGGTTTGCGACATGATATGGTAGATGACGGCCGGACGTTGTTCTCCTAATACGGCGAGTAGACCCTTGAAGTCGAGCAAATCGCCCTGGATGTAGTTGACGTGCTTGAGGCGGCAATAGACTTCGGGTTGGTCCGGACTATAGGCTACAATATCTCCCTTTTGGTGGGAAAGCAGCGACATGAGGTGGTATCCAAGGCAGCAGGTCGCTCCCGTGATGAATACGCTCATAGCCTTTCGGCTCCTGGAACGGGCTTCCGCGTCTCCTTATCGATACAATCCAAGGCAGCGAAGGCGAGTTCCTTGGAGACTTCCGAGGTGATGCATACGGAGCCGATGCGCTCGGGCAGGATGAAAACCCGTTTCCCCTGATCGGCCTTCTTGTCGCGACCCATGGCTTCCCAGGCTTTGGTCGCGTCGAGCTTGAAGGGAAAAGTTTCGGGCATGTTGAGGGCGGTCAGAAGGGAGTTATGGCGTTCCTCATCGCTTGGGGTCAACATCCCCATGGAAGTCGCCAGGCGTGCGGCGCAGCGCATTCCCAGGGCTACGGCCAGTCCGTGGCTGAGTCTGTAGCCGGCCAAAAGCTCCAGGGCATGGGCGAAGGTATGGCCGTAATTGAGAATGGCGCGTTCGCCGGCCTCCCTCTCGTCCTGGCCCACAACCTCGGCCTTGATGGCGCAGCACTTTCGCACCACATATTGCATTACGGCCGTGTCGCGCCCCAGTAGGGCTTCTTGATGCGACTCCAGGTAGGTGAAGAATTCTTCATCCCTGATGACGGCGTATTTGACGACTTCCGCCAACCCCGCGAGAAATTCCTGCTGGGGAAGGGTTTTCAGAGCTACCAGGTTGATGATTACGGCGCGCGGTTGGTAGAAGGCGCCGATCATGTTCTTACCCAAGGGGTGATTGATGCCGGTCTTGCCGCCCACACTGCTGTCGACCATGGAAAGTAGAGTGGTGGGGATTTGTACAAAGTCGACGCCACGCATGTAGGTGGCCGCTGCGAATCCCACCATGTCGCCGACCACGCCTCCGCTGAAGGAAATCAAGGTGGTTTTACGACCGTAATTGTATCGGAGCAGGTAGGTGAAAAGGCGGTTAAGCGATTTCAGGTTTTTTTCCTCTTCGCCCGGCCGGAAGTAGAAAACCTTGCATCCTCGGAGACTGGATCGGATTTGATCCAATAGGGGCTTTTGTTTCTCCCTCAGGTTCTGATCGGTTATCAGGAGGGGGCTGCCGTGGCAACCCGTCTTTTCCAGGATGGTGTCGACGTAACCTCCCAGCGACTCTTCGATGTAGATAGGGTAGCTGCGTTCTCCCAGTGCTACCGTCAAGGGACGCAGTTGCGCCACCTGCAGGGTATGGATGAGGCGGCGTGTCAGGACATGATGAGGGAATTGCTCAGTCGATTCAAAACGGAAATCCGCTTGCTCGTAAATCGGTTTCCGTTCTTCCAGAAGAGATACTATTTTGGCTTTTTTCTCGGTTTCATCGAGATTTGCCAGAAGGGGGCGTTTGTTTTTCTTACGATTGACCCGCGCAAGAATCACCTCGGGGGATGCCCATAGGGCGACTAAAACACCGGTTGATTTCACGATTTCCAAGGCTTCCGGGTTGGTAAGGGTGCCTCCCCCCAACGAAACGGCGACCTGGGATTCCCGGCTGATTTTTCTCAGGGATTCCAGTTCCAAGTTACGAAAATAAGCTTCGCCCTCTTCCGCGAAAATCTCGGATACCGTGCGGCCGTTTTCCCTTTCGATTGCCTGGTCGATATCGAAATATTTCCACCCCAACGCGGCGGCGGTCAAGCTTCCGATACGGCTTTTGCCCGTAGCCATGAAGCCGGTGAAATAAATATTGCCTTTAATTGGAAGCGCCATGTGCCCCTATCCGTCCTTGTTGCTTTCCGCATCCCGGGCGGCGCGCAATTGTTCGCGGGCTTGCGCAAAGAAAATTTCCGCGTCGGGCTCTATGCCCGTCCAGAGCTTGAAGCTTTCCGTACCCTGATGGACCAGCATATCCAACCCCCCCACCGTCTTCAAGCCCCTTTTTCTGGCTTCCGTCAGAAAAAGGGTTTGCTCGGGCACGTAGACGATATCGTACGCGGTTTGTCCCGGAAGCAATGCCTTTCCGGAAACGATCGTTTCCTCTACATGGGGGTGCATTCCCACTGTTGTGGTATTGACCACGATTTGACATTGGGGTGAGATTCCCTGAAAGTCGTCGAGGGACCTGACTTCCAGAGACTCGCCCAGCTTGTCTTTGACCTCGTCGGCTATGTGCTGGGCTTTAAGGGGATTGCGAGCCAAGAGGATGAGTTTCGCCACCTTGGCTTTGAGTAAAAGGGTGAAGGCGAGAGTGCGGGCCGATCCTCCGGAACCCAGCAGCGCTACCGTTCTTCCAGTGAAATCCCCACCGGCCTTGCGGAAGCCTTCCAAAAATCCATTGGGGTCGGTTGTCGTACCCGATAACCGGCCCTTTTCGTTTACGATGGTGTTCACCGCCCCGATAAGCCGGGCTTCTTCGGAAATCTCATCCAGAAAGGGAATAACCGCTTGTTTGTGGGGCGTGGTAACGTTAACTCCCCGGAAACCGAAAATACGCAGCGATTCGATGGCCTCTGGAAGCCGATTTTCCTTTACCGGCAGGGGCACGTACATATAATCCAGCCCATAGCGCTCGAACCCGGCATTGTGCATAGCCGGAGAAATCGAATGGGCCACAGGGTCCCCGAAAATACCGATAAGCCTAGTAGTCCCCTTGACTTGCATGGAAGGGTGGATTTCTCCTCAGGATGACGGTTTATGCAACGGGTTTTCGCCGGAAGCTCATGAAAGCGGAAACCAAGCCTTCTGCAAAAAGTAGCAAAATTGCCGCCAGGATAAGTGCTCTCCAAAGGGGAGAAAAGGAGTCTTGTAAAGCTGCCAGGGAGTCGCGGTAGGGAATGATTTGGACGCGAGCGCCGTATTTCTCAAGCGGCCGAAGGGCGGAATCCCAATCGATGGGTAGCGCGGAGGATGCGCTGGGAAAAGCGTTAACGGCAAGATGCAGGGTATCGTGGCTCCCGGCAATGGCATATAGCCCCAGGCGGGGAAAGGGCCCCAGGATTAATGTGCCCTGACTGGCGGAAACCCCTTGGAAGGGGCGCCCATCCGGATCGGTTACCTTGGGCGGGAAAAATTCCGGGCCGAGTTGCAATTCCATCACCGAATCCGAAGCGGAGGTAAAGTTTTTCCAGGCATCGCTCCAATGCGAAGAATGGAAATGATGATGCAATAGCGGAGTTACCGGGCTGAGTCCGAGGTTGGTCCATTCCAGGTCGTCGATGTCGGTCAGCCAGAGCAGAATTCCACCGGCTCCGAAGGTACGGCTAATCACCACGGGCTTGGCCTGGTCTACGCTCAATAAACTGCGGGACTCGGCGCCTGGGGAGAAGGAAAACAATCGGTTCAGGTAGGTATGCGCGGGAAGCCGTGGCGGCAAAGTCGCGGCCCCCGCCATAGAAGCCAGATGCGTACTTACGGGACCGTTGCTTTCGATTATTTCGCCGATGCGACCGGCTTCGAGAGGTTGCAGCAAATGCCGGTTTATGAGCGAAATGTCGGAGCGCGAACCCAGGCCGAGAATGAGCAGCCCGCCCCCTTGTACATATTCCCTAAGCGCCGTGTAGGCCGAGGGAGAAGCGAGGGGGGCATTGGAAAGAAAGAGAAGGCGTAAGTTTTTCTCCTTAATCTCGCGCACCAGCCCATCGCCATGAGTGGAATGGATTACCTGTTTGAAAAAGCTGTTGCCTCCCAGGCTGGGCAGGGAACTGAGGGTGGTTCCGGCATGGCCCAGGTTGAGACGGTCGGGATTGGGAATGCTGAAGTGAAACTCTTTTACGGCATGCGTGGGAGTGCCTTCAAGCCTAAGCTTTCCCTTAAAGCGCCGTTGATCCGGCAGTTCCAGGTTTACGTAGGGCTGCCGATCGAGGAAGGGAGTATCCTGCAGCAATTGCCTACCCCGAAAGATTTGCAAGCGACCCTCGGCTTGAGGAATTTCGAGGGCGGGACTTAATTCCGTCCGGAGGGCGAGGAGGGGGGAATCACCAGGTGGTTCGACTTCGACGGCCCGGAATGCGCCGGCGCGGGATGCCAGGGGCGAATAGTCAATAATCGCTATGCGCAGGGCGGAGTTATCGTGTAAGGCCCTGATGAGATAAGGCAAGGATTGCACCCATTCGGAATCCGTGAAAACCGGTATATGCGCTTGTGCGGGAAGATGGGTGGGAATGTCCGCGAGCAAGTCGGCAACCGCGCGCGGATAGTCGCCGAACCTTTCTTCCGGCGGCTCCGCTCCGCTCCCGAGCGGGTTTCCGGAGGACGGGGCCAGAACGGATCCGATATTCAGGCCGGGGGAGAGGGAATCCAGAAAGCTCAGTCTATTCCGCTGGTGATTCTCCAGGAGCATGCCGTCGTCAAGGGGAATGCGTCCATACAATCCGTCGTGAAACAAGGCGGATACATGGGTTCCGGCATCGGGATAGAATCCTTCGCGCTTAAGGACGGGATTTGTCAGCGCCACTAGCAGGCAAAGCAATAATAAAGTGCGCAGCGCCAACAACAGCCAGTTCTTGATGCGGTGCCGGGCCATTGATCGCGCGAGGTCGCCTCTTACCAGCAAGAGGCTGGGAAAGGGCATTTTTTTGAGCCGTTCCCGTCCCAAAAAGTGAATGGCGAGGGGAATGGCCAAAAGGGCCGTGAACCATAGAGTCACAGGGCTGAGAAAGGAGAACATGGCAGCAAACTATATAATAATGCCGTTTAGGTAAGCGAGCCTAAAAGCCGGACGGGCTAGCGAACTCCCGGGGTGGTTGCGGAAAGTACCGTTTGCAAGGCTTGATAAAAGGGCTGGTCGGTGGAAACCGAGGCGAAGCGAACCCCCGATGCGAAGCATTCCCGGCGTAGCAGGTTGCGGTGAGCTTCCAGCAATTCCCGGTACCCGTGACGCATGTGGCGCGCGGATACCTTCAACCGGTCTCGCGTCTCCATATCTTCCAACTCGACATTGGCGTGGTCGAAGAAACGTTCCTCGGTGGGAGTGAGAATTTGCACGATGGTCATTTCCTGGCGTTGGGCACGCACATTCTTCATGCCCGCAATGATGCCGGCTGGCTCCTGCCAGAGATCGGTGAAAAGGTAGGTGAGGCTGTGTGATTTCATCCGCAAGGCGGCGCGATCGAGCAGGGATTGCAAATCCGTTTGTCCCTCTGCCCGCATGCCTTCCAACGATTCGAAAACCAGCCGCAGATGGCCCGCTCCGGTTTTAGGCGGCAGAAAATCCGGAGCCTTGCCGCTTCCATGCAGCAAGGAGAGGGCGTCGCGTTGTTGAAAACCCAATAGCGCCACCGAGGCGGTCAGGGCCGCGGCGTAATCCAATTTGCTCATGGCGCCGTCGACATAACCCATGGAGGCCGAACTGTCCACCACGAGGTATATGGACGCGTTGGTCTCGTCGCGATGCTGCCTGATTACCAGCTGATCCCTTTTGCCGAACACGCGCCAGTCGATCCGACGCAAATCGTCACCGGCATCATAACGTTTATATTGGGCGAACTCGGACGAGAAGCCGTGGAAGGGGGACAGGTGCCTTCCCGTGAGGCTTCCCTTGACGATGGTGCGGGCTTTTAAGGCGAGCCCCTTAAGGCGAGAGACGTATTCGGGGGAAAGGGTTCGGTTCAGTTCCATTCCCGTTACCTTTTTTCAATCCTGCAAGGCGGGGCTGGGTTTGTGAGCGATACGGGCGTCGTCGTAGATCTCCTCGATGCGGCGGCGCAACACGTCGGTTCCCTCTTTGCGGGCGGCCGAGATATAAATTCCCTGAGGGTAATGTACCTTCAGGAAGTCGAGCCTTTCGAGAGTAAGCGAATCGATTTTGTTGAACACCGTAAGGCGGGGAATATCCTCCGTATGCAATTCTTTGAGCACACGGGCGGTGGTTTCCATTTGGTCGACAAAATCCGAGGACGAGGCGTCTACCACGTGAACGACAAGGGTGGCCTGGGTGACTACGCTAAGCGTGCTTTGGAAGGAGGCCACCAGGTCGACCGGCAGCTTGCGGATGAAACCCACGGTATCGGACATGACGGCCGGCTTGTCGGGGCTGATGTGGATTTTCCGGGTGGTGGAATCCAAGGTGGCGAAAAGTTTATCCACGGCTTCGACTCCGGCGCTGGTCAGCGCGTTCATCAAGGTGGATTTTCCGGCGTTGGTATAGCCGACCAAGGCGATGTGGAAAGCGTTTTCGCGGCGGGAGTATTGCGCGTGCCGGATGCTCTCCACTTTTTCCAACTTGAGTTTGAGATCGGCGATACGCTTGCGCACCATGCGTCGGTCGACTTCGAGCTGGGTTTCTCCCGGTCCGCGCGTTCCAATTCCGCCGACTTGGCGTGAGAGGTGGGTCCAGGCGCGCGTCAGCCGGGGAAGCAGGTATTGTAATTGCGCCACTTCGACCTGGATTTTGGCCTCGGCCGTTTTTGCGTGGCGCGCGAAAATATCCAGGATCACGGCGCTGCGGTCCAGGATTTTCGCGGGAATGTCCTTTTCCAGGCGCTTCAATTGGGAGCCGCTCAGGTCTTCGTCGAAAATGACGATTTCCGCGCAATGTTCCCGTACTGCCTCGGCAATCTCCTTCACCTTGCCTGCGCCCACCAGGGTGGCGGGATCGAATGACGGTCTTCGTTGGGAAAGGATGGCGCAGACTTCCGCGCCCGCGGTTTCCGCCAGGCGTCCCAATTCCGCGAGATGATCGTTCAGGGTTTTTAGGGAGACTTCCCGGGTGGCGACACCGACCAATATGGCCTTTTCCGCTGCGGGTAAACCGTTATGCTTCATTCCCATTCGATGGTGCCTGGGGGCTTATGTGTGATATCGTAAAGCAGCGCGCCCACCCCGGCCATGCGCAATTCATCCCAGAGCGCGCGCACACGGGAAAAAGGCAGGGTGGCAAAACGCGCGGTCATGGCTTCGGAAGAAACAACGGGGCGGATGACGACCACCGGCTTGTCTCCAAGGTTCAAGGGCAAAAGCACAACGGGCATTTGCCATACACTAGAATACAATTTTTCCGCGTAGAGAAAGGAAGTACAAATCTCGTCCACCCTGCGAAGCAATTCCAACCGTTCGCGATCGCAATGGGCGCGCACCAGAACATAAGGCGACTCCTGGCTGTGGCCCACTTCCAGAACCACGCGATTGGCGCCGCGAAAGCGGTTCGTCAGCGTGGTGGAAAGCGTGTCGAGGTCCTCCCAGGAAAACTCCTTACCCGCCGGCCATCGGACCAGACAAGGATGGGCGTAGGTGCGGTAGTCGCCTTGCACACCCACGCTTTCCACGGCGAGAATCTCTCCCGCGAATCCTCTTCCCTCCAGAAAGTCCGCTACCTGCTCCTTCAGCTCGGCGTCGATTTCTCTGGTCGCTTCATTGTTGCATAACAGTCTCACACCCAGGCCCGGGCCGGGAAAGGGATGGCGCCATACCAGCTTTTCCGGTATTCCCAGCAATAATCCCAGCTCGCGTACCTCGTCTTTGTACAAATCAGCCAACGGTTCTATGACCAGTCCCTTTTCCAAAAGTTCGCGTACGCCGGCGACGCGGTTATGGTGGGTTTTGATGACCGCCGCATTGCCGTCTCCGCCGCTTTCGATGGTATCGGGATAGATGGTGCCTTGGGCCAGCAACCAATCGTCGGGATTGAGTTCCAATCGCTTCAGCTCGGCGTCTTTCACCTGCAAAAAGGTTTCGCCTATGATGCGGCGCTTTTCCTCGGGTGAACAGGTGAGCGCCAGGGCTGCGAGAAAAGTTTCGCCGGCATCGCGCACCAAAAGATTGTTGAAGCCTTCCTTACGCAAAAAGGCCAAGACTTCTTCGCTTTCGCGATGGCGCATGAGTCCGTTGTCGATGTGTAATCCCAGCACGTGTTCCGGGCCCAGAACGCGGTTGAGCAAGGCGAAGCAAACGGTGCTGTCCACACCGCCGCTCACCAGCAGGAAGACCTTGCGGTCGCGGCATTTTTCGCGCAGCTGGGCTTCGAGGTCATGCAAATAGCGCGAGACCTGCCATTCGAAACGTGCTCCGCACATCTCCAGGAAATTGCGGAGAATGCGGTTTCCTTCGGGAGTATGGGTGACTTCGGGGTGGAATTGCAATCCGTAAAAGCGCTGGGTATCCGATGCCACCGCGGCAATGGGGCAGTCGCGGGTGGTGGCGATGACGCGGAACCCCGGAGGCAGGCGCACGACCTCGTCGCCATGACTCATCCATACCACCGTCCGTTTGGAAAGGCCCGCGAAAAGGGGATGGGTGGCCTCGGGAGAAAGTTCGGCGGGGCCGAATTCGGATTGGTCGCCGCGTTTTACCTCGCCACCCAGTCGGGCATTGATGATTTGATGGCCATAGCACAACCCCAGCAAAGGGATGTCGAGTTCGAACCAGCCGGGATGGGTTTTGGGCGCCTCATCGCTGTAAACCGAAAAAGGGCCGCCGGAAAAAATAACTCCGATAGCATCCTGTAAAGCGGTCGGATCACTGCCGGGAAAAACAATTTCGGAATAGACACCCAATTGCCGGATACGCCGGGCGATGAGATGGGTGTATTGGCCTCCAAAATCAACTATGGCGATTTTTTGCATGGGGCATAATATAACATCGTGCTCCCTGCCTGCCATTCAACGGGTGACGGCGAAGCCTGCCCGTGAGAGGTCGATGCTACGAACGCTTTTGCATGGCCCCAGCCAGGCCCCGAGCCACCTGCACCAGGGTTTTGACGCCCCAGCCCGTTGCGCCGGGCTTGTAGTATTTCCAATTGGCGGTAGTGAATGCGGTTCCCGCGATATCCCAATGGGCCCATTGGGTTTTTTCGGGCACGAATTCCTGAAGAAATAAGGCCGCCGTAATGGCGCCGGCTTCCGCTTTGCCGATGTTCTTCATGTCGGCGACCGGATCGTCAAGGTGCTCGCGGTACTCCGCTTCGAGGGGCAGCTCGCAGAATTTTTCGCTTTCGGCGGCGGCGGATTCCCGGATGCATTGCGCGAATCCGGAATCATTGCAGAACAGGCCGGCCATGGCCGGTCCCAATGCGCGTACGATGGCGCCGGTCAAGGTGGCCATGTCGATGATATGCGTGGCCTTAAGCGCTCCGGCCTCGGCAAGGCCATCGGTCAAGATTAGTCGGCCTTCGGCATCGGTATTATCGACCATGATGCTCTTACCGTTTTTGGCCGTAAAGATATCACCGGGAAGCACGGCATGGTTGCCGGGACGGTTTTCCGCAAAGCATAATACGGCCGAAACTTTTAGGGGTAATTTCAGGGCGGCGATGGCGCATAAGGCGGTCAGGGCGGTGGCGGCTCCGGCCATATCGCTTTTCATTTCCCACATGCCGTTGCTGGGTTTGATGCTGATGCCGCCCGTATCGAAGGTTACGCCTTTTCCCACCAAACAAAGATGCAGGTCGGTGGGCGCCCCGGAACCGGGCGGGGGCTCATAGGCCAGAGTCACCATACGCGGGGGAATATCCGACCCCTTGCCGACCGTCCACAATCCCGTGAACCCTTCGGCCAGAAGCGCTTTCTCATCGCGAACATGGACTTGAAGGCCGAAATCACGACCCAATTGCGAAGCTTTTTCTGAGAAGGTGAGCGGGTTGAGTTCCGATCCGGTTTCATTGACCAAATCACGGCATTGACCGACAGCCGACATGACTTTATCCGCTTCTTGCATTTGGATGGCTAGAGGTTCTATGGCGGAATCGCTGGCGATAAAGGCGATTTCAATTTTCTTGTTCTGGCTTTTCTCTCCGGTTTTATAGCGATTGAAGCGGTAATACCCCAGGTGAAGACCTTCGATCAAGGCTCGCGCATCCTCCGGCACCGCCGCCTGTACCAGGATATGCAAGGAATCCAGGGAATGGGTTTTGGCGGTTTCCAGAATTTGTGCGCCGGCTAGACGAATGCGGTCATGCCGGTCCAGCCCGGCTTTAGTGGGAACCTGCGCTACGAGAACCACCCCTTCGTTTCGATGCAGCGCCGTGAGGGACTCGTTCAGGGTTTTCTTATGCTGTCGCCCCAAAATTTTTCGGACCACTGCCATGCTAAAACCGGACTGCCGCTCAGTGGGCGGCTCCCCCCAAAGCGTTTCGCCTTCTGCCAGAAGAACCAGGTTGCTTATGGGGTTCCAGTCGCAGGTTTTTTCCGATTCCAGTCTGGTTTGCAGGTGTTGACTCATGCTTATTCCGATTCTTTGAGGTTAGGCTTAATTATGCCATTGTAATACGCTTGCGAGACCACTTCTACCTGGATATAACCGTCATTTTATGCGAATTACCGCCCTATTACCGGAAAGTACAAGTTTTGCGACTTGGATTGTAATTGTTGGTTTGTTTTTTGCTGATTTGTAAAAAAAGGATAAGTTCGACCACGATAAATTATCATATATTGACATAATTTTACAATATTGGGTAAGTGGAAATTATTTGTCAATTTATGTGAAAGGTTAGGTATGAAAGACTCCATGGTTCATCAGGCTAGAACCCTGGCGGCCATAACCGAAATCAGTAAACTCTTCAGTTCCTCCCTGGACTACCGGGAAGTCGCGCATCGATGCCTGATGACGTTGTCCCAGAATCTGGATTTGGAGCGAGGCACTTTATTGATGCCCACTTCGGACAGAATGTTTCTGGTCATCAAGGCGAGCGTTGGATTCAGTCCGGAAGAAATCCGCGAATCGGTTTACCGTCGGGGAGAGGATTTCGTCGGGAAGGTTTTCAGCATGGGTTTGCCCATGGCTTTGCCCGATACGGAAAGCGTCGCGGGTGTGCCCACTCCCCGCGAGGGCGCGGAGGATTTCAATCTCTATCGCATCGGCTTCATCGCCGTACCCGTGGTACTGGACGGCCGCCCTATCGGCGTTTTGACCGCGCACCGGACCACCCGCTCCAGCACCATGGTGGACGAAGATATTCAAGTGATGAAAATCGTGGCTTCGCTATTGTCGCAAACATTACGTATCGCGGAAATGATACGGGAGGAGAATTCCAAGCTGGTTCAGGAAAACAAGGAATTGCATGCAGAGTTGGAGGATCGCTTCCATGCGGACAACTTAATCAGCAATTCCTCATCGATGGCCAAGACCCTGGCGATGGTCAAGCGGGTGGCGGGAACCGATGCCTCCGTACTTCTGCGAGGTGAGAGCGGCACGGGAAAGACCTTGTTGGCGAGGTCCATCCATTACACCAGCCACCGCAAAAAAAATCCTTTCGTTATCGTGAACTGTGCGGCCCTGCCCAGCAGTCTTATCGAAAGCGAACTGTTCGGACATGAAAAGGGAGCCTTCACCGGCGCCATTTCCCAGCGCATCGGCCGGTTCGAAGCCGCCGACGCGGGCAGTATTTTCCTGGATGAAATCGGGGAGATACCGCCGGAGACCCAGGCCAAGATGTTGCGGGTCATCCAGGATGGAACCTTCGAAAGGGTCGGGTCGACCAAGACACTCAAAGTAGATGTGAGGCTAATCTGCGCCACCAACGCCATCTTGGAGCAATTGGTCAAGGAGAAGTTATTCCGGGAAGACTTGTACTACCGCTTGATGGTGGTTCCCATCAACGTGCCGCCCTTGCGCAGCCGGCGCGAAGACATACTTCCCCTGGCCTCTTACTTTCTCAAGAAGTTCACCAGCAAATACAGCAAGCGGATATCCATCAGCCGCGAAGTCATGGATTTCCTGGAAAGCTATCCCTGGCCGGGCAATGTGCGGGAATTGGAAAACACCATTGAGCGCACCGTGGTATTGGCGGGTTCGGAAGCCTTGTCGGCCAAAGACATTCCCATTTTCAATTCGATGGTGGAGATGCCGGAAGCGGCTCCGCCCTCGCTCCCCACCAACGAAGTGGTCACCTTTTCTCCAGTGGATAAAAGAGCGCGGGAACGCCAGCCCTACGAGCGCGTGCCCTTGCGTGAAAAAGATATCCGCGAGGCCATGCATAACGCCGGCGGCATCCAAACGCATGCCGCGAGGCATTTGGGGGTTTCTCTACGTCAATTACGTTACGCATTGCACCGTCACGGAATCGATGCGGGAGAATTCAAATATTGAGATCGTGTCCCGTATCCGCTACGGCGGCCGATTCCAATGAAGAAGCTTTCGTAATACCGGAAAGAGATTTCCGAGATGAGAAACAATACCGCCAGGGATAAAAATGTCGCCAGTACCGATGATAGTCCCGTCAAGGTGGGACCGCTTTGGAAAAAAAGATGGTGGACCAAGCCGTTGACCGGCTGGTGAAACAGAAAGATTCCGTAGGACCTCATTCCAAACCAGATTAAAACCTTGTTTCCCAAAAAGGCGCTGATAAGACCATCCGGTTTGACAAAGGGGATCAGCAAAAAGCAGACGTAAAGCAGGCTGAAAAGAAAATGATGCGGCGCCCCGCCCAAGTCATTATTCCATCCGGTCAGAACAATGGCGCCCGCAAGCAAAAGGAAAAACAGTTTTTGCACGGCATCCCGATGTTTCTTAAGCAAGGGAAGCGTAGCCTCATCGCGGAGCAGGATCGCTAAAGTCCCTCCCGCGAGAATGGAGTCGCATCGGCTAAAGGCAAATACATAGGCGCCTAGGCCGTCAATTACGATCCGAAGGACCGGGGCCATAAAGATGGTCGCAAGAAAGAGTCGCAACAGAACCCGTGTCGACAGGTACCGGACGAGAACCGGGATAAGCAAGTAGAATTGTTCCTCGATGGCGAGCGACCAGGTGATACCCAGCCAATGCGCGCCAAAACCCTGCCGGTGCATGAAAAAGTTCTGGGTGAAAGTCAGGTAACTTAAAAGAGGCATGGGCTTTGCGAACAGCCACTCACTCTCGAAGGTATTCAATTTGGTCAGGACCAGGAAGGTAAAGACCATCAAATAGTACAAGGGGAAAATTCTGCAGGCCCGCCGTAAATAGAATACCCTGAAATAGTGGGTTGAACCTTTCGCTTCCAGAAGTATTCCGACAATCAGGAATCCCGAAAGCACGAAAAAAAGATCGACGCCGCTCCAGGTGAAATTCAACAGCCATGCGAATCGGGCGAAGATGGAATCCGGCGAGAATCGTGCCGCACAGGCGAGATAATGCCAGATAAGGACCAGGATTATCGCGATGCCGCGCATCCCATCCAATTCGAGTTTTCTTTTCATGGGATTAATGCCCGCTAGCAACCATCTTACCGAGATTACCGCTATTCTACCATTTCCATACCCCCTGCTTCTGCCTTTGTGGCAAAAAACCTGCGCATTCTGGCACATCTAAACAGAGGGCAAAGCGATACGCAGATGCTAATCTATTGGCATCCGAGAAAAGTTTATGCACCGCCTACACGATATGAATCCCATTGTGAACCTTTCCGTCCTCTTCCCGGCGGATTGGACTTTGGTTTGGTGGGCGCTCCCATTGGCGGTAGGGTTGGCGAGTAGTTTCACTCATTGCGCCGGCATGTGCGGTCCCTTGCATCTTTTCCTCTCCACGCGTTCGAACGGGAAACTTTCCATGGCCCGCTACCACATGGGTAGGCTTTCGGGATATTTCCTCCTGGGCGCCGCGGCCGGCTCGGCAGGGTTTGCCGTGGCCTCCGTGGAAAGCATCTGGCACGATGCGCGCTTCTCCTATGCGGTCGCCGCGATTTACCTGGTCTTCGGAGTGCTCATGTTGACGGGGGGCAACCGGATGGAAAAAATATTGGGACATCTCTTTCCGCATCGGCTTTTCCACCGTCTGACTGTGGATTCAGATCGTAGCAAATGGCTTTTCGGTGGTGGTTTACTGGCAAGTCTCCTTCCCTGTCCCACTACCTTGATGGTTTTACTGTGGAGCTTGGGGCTGCAAAATCCGTTGGCCGCGGGAGTCTCCATGTTGTTGCTCGGCGTGGGAACGCTCCCCGTATTCGCGATTTTGTCGCATGGCGGAGCGCGGCGGAGGCTGGTAGCGACTCCCTACCTCCAAATGGGATTGGGAGTGATTTTACTCGGCTTGGGCGGATTGCGTTTGTTCACTTCGGCCGCGGCCGGCAGTGCTGCCTGTCATTGAGTACGGAGGAATGGATATGAGTGGAACAACGAACAAATCAGAATGGCTGTTTCTCATGGGGCTTATCCTGGTGGGCACACCTTTTTTCGTTTATCTGGGAGCCTCGCATGGCTATCAAACGGCCGCAAAGCTTTATGGTGGTTTACAGGCCCCATCCGCAGTGGAGGAGGAAAATCACCAAGGGGTATCCGATGCGCCGGAACCGTTTACGGCGGACAACGTGGCGCAGGGGCAGTCCCTCTATATGCAATATTGTGTAGCCTGTCATGGCGCTCAAGGGGATGGACGCGGTCCGGCGGCGTCCGCAATGGTTCCGCCCCCCCGTGACTTCACGAACGTTAAGGTAAGCTGGACACTCGGCAGCGAACCCGAAAATATTTTCCAGTCCATTTCGCAGGGAACGCCGGGAACCGCGATGATGGGTTTCGCGGGCGCCTTAAGCGTGTCGCAGCGATGGCAACTGGTCCGCTACCTGCAAGCGGTGCGCGGAGAAAATCCTGGTGGAGAAAAAATCCATCCCGAAACGGGGAAGTGAAAGATGTCGGTCATCCTTTTTCTGATTCCCATTTCGCTTTCGCTCTCGGTGCTTTTCGTCGTCCTTTGTTTGCGGTCTATACGCGCCGGTCAGTTCGACGATCTCGAAAGTCCCCGCTGGCGCATGTTGTTCGATTCGGAGGAGCCTCCGATAGCGGCTCCCCTCAAGAAGACCGGGCCTCGTCCGGCGCTGATAAAGGAAATCTCCCATGACTGAAGTTCGCTACAACGACCGCCTTACGAGAATGTTCCTGATGGCCACCCTCTTCTGGGCCTTTATCGGCATGGCGGCGGGATTATTGTTGGCCTTGCAATTGGCCGATGTGCGGTTCAACCTCGGGCTGAAGGAGTTTACCTTCGGGCGGCTCCGGCCTTTCCATACCAATGGCGTGATTTTCGCATTCAGCGCCAACGCGATTTTTTGCGGTGTCTATTACTCCTTGCAACGCCTATTGAAAGCGCGGTTGTTCAGTGATTTGCTGGGGCAAATCCACTTTTGGGGCTGGCAGCTCGTGGTTCTCCTGGGCGGCGTCGGCTTCCTGAACGGAATCACCGTCGGCAAGGAATACGCGGAGTACGAATGGTCCGTCGACATTCTCATGACCTTGATTTGGGTGGCCTTCGCCGTGAATTTTTTCGGCACGCTTTTCAAGCGGCGGGAGAAGCATATCTACGTGGCGATTTGGTTTTATATCGCCACCGTGGTCACCATCGCCGTTTTGCATATCGTCAATTCCCTGGCCATGCCCGTCTCCCTGACCAAGAGTTACCCCTTGTATGCGGGCGTACAGGACGCTTTGGTGCAATGGTGGTATGGACATAATGCCGTGGGATTCCTTTTGACCACCCCTTTTCTGGGGCTCATGTATTATTTCCTGCCCAAGGCGGCGGGTCGCCCCATTTATTCGTATCGGCTTTCCATCCTGCACTTCTGGTCCCTGGTTTTCCTCTACATCTGGGCCGGACCCCATCATCTGCATTACACCGCTCTTCCGGATTGGGCCCAGTCGCTGGGGATGGTTTTTTCCGTGATGTTGTTGGCGCCATCGTGGGGCGGTATGGTCAACGGATTTCTCACCTTGAGAGGCGCCTGGCATAAATTGCGAACCGATCCCGTTATAAAGTTTTATGTTACGGCGATTACATTCTATGGAATGGCGGTTTTCGAGGGATCGCTTATGTCCATCAAGTCGGTCAATATGCTGTCGCATTATACCGATTGGACCGTTGGACATGTGCACTCGGGCGCCCTGGGTTGGGTGGGTTTTCTGGTTTTCGGAATGATTTACTGGTTGGTTCCCCGGCTTTGGAAAATGCCTCTCCATAGCCAATCCCTGGCCGCGGCCCATTTCTGGGTGGCGCTGGTAGGCATCCTGGTATATGTACTCTCCATGTGGGTTGCCGGCGTCACCCAGGGTTTGCAATGGAAAGAATTCACCGCCGATGGCGTGCTCGCCTATCCGAACTTCATGGATACGGTAACCAATCTGATACCCCTCTATTGGGCCCGCGCGTTAGGGGGTGGCCTATACCTTACGGGCCTGGTGCTCATGATTTACAACATCTACCGTACGGTTCGTTCCGCTCCCCGGCCCTCGGATGAAACCGTGTTGGTGGCGGAAGCCTACAAAGCGCCGGAGTCGAAGCATTGGCATGCGGTGCTGGAAGGCAAGCCGATGGTCATGGCTCTTTGCGCGGGAGGGGTAATCGCTATCGGTGGGTTGGCCGAACTGGTTCCCACCTTTTTGATTGAAAGCAATGTTCCGACGCTTTCGGCGGTAAAACCTTATACTCCGCTGGAATTGGAAGGCCGGGATCTCTATGTACGCGAAGGCTGCTTTAATTGCCATACCCAGATGATCCGCCCTTTCCGTGACGAGGTGGCCCGCTATGGAGAGTATTCCAAAGCCGGAGAATTCGTCTATGACAGGCCCCATCAATGGGGATCGAAACGTACCGGTCCGGATTTGCATCGCCTCGGTGGAAAGTACAACCACCTTTGGCATTTACGCCATATGGAAGATCCCCAGACGATATCCCCCGGTTCCATTATGCCGCCTTATCCGTTCCTGTTGGAAAATGAACTCGATTTGTCGCTCGTTGGGCGTAAGATGAAGGCCATGGCCCGCTTGGGTGTTCCTTATAGCGAAAGTGAAATCAACCGGGCGGAAGAAGCCGCGTTGGAACAGGCTAGGGCCATGGGCGCGGAATTGGAAAAACAGGGTGCGGCAGGCTATGCCGGAAAAGAAATAATCGCCCTAATCGCTTATTTACAGCGGCTGGGAAAGGATATTTCCACGGTTCCCACAATTGCGCCGTCCACCGTCGCGGGGAGTATGCAACCATGATCCGGAATATTTTGGAAGCTTCGGGGCTCACCTTTTGGCCCGTATTCGCAATCCTTGTGTTTAGCGTATTTCTGGTATCGCTGGCGTTGTGGTTATTGCGCTCAGGGGGAACGGAGTTCTACGCCCGCATGGGGAGGATGGTTTTGGATGAAGACATTCCGGGCGGTAACCGGGAACCGGTAGGAGATGTGCCATGAAGGATACGCTGCGGGAAGGCCACGATTACGACGGCATAGAAGAATTCGACAACCCGTCTCCGAAATGGTTGTTGTATCTGTTTTATGCGAGTATTGTTTTCGCTTTTTGGTACATGGGTTATTATACGGCCAAGGGATACGCATTGGCGCAGGTCGAAGGGGAAGGCCAGGCGCTCAGTTGGAGCCGGGCGCATTATTTGCAATCGGAGCGCGTCTCAGCGACAAGATTTTCGTCCCTGAAAAAGCCGGAACTGTCACCGGATGAATTGCGCGCACATCTAAAAAAGCCCGCCGTTATTGCGCATGGCGAGAATGTGTATAAAAGCAATTGCGCCAGTTGCCATGGTGATCAAGGGCAGGGTCTGGTGGGACCGAATCTGGTGGATGATCATTGGTTGACAGGTGGCCGTCCCGAAGACATTGTGCAGGTGATTTCCACAGGACTGCCCGAAAAGGGTATGCCCGGTTGGCTTCCCATACTGGGGCAAGACCGGGTCCAGGCCGCCACCGCTTATATCCTAAGCATACGGGGCCGGAAGGTGCCGGGCGCCAAAGAACCGCAAGGCGAAAAAACTTCGGTACCAGAGGGATGGTAGGGGAATGATATCACCCTTGACCGGCCCGCCCGCTCGGCCCGGAACCAAGGGGCAGTGGGGGGCCTTTGGACTTTACCCCCGGGAAATAACCGGATTTTTCACCCGCCGTAGAACCGCCGTGGGCTGGGTGCTCATGGTCTTGTTTCTGGGCGTCCCCTGGCTTAAATGGCAAGGACGGCCTTTTTTACTCTTCGATGTATTCGGGCGAAAATTGAATATCGGCCCCTGGGAATTCTGGCCGCAAGATGTCCGGTTGTTCCTCCCCGCCGTGTTGGCTTTCGTTTTAGGGATATTTTTCGTGACGGCTAGGTACGGTCGAATATGGTGCGGCTGGGCCTGTCCGCAAACCGTCTTTTTGCAATTCCTCTTCGCTCCCTTAGAACGGTTACTGGAGGGCCGTTCCTCTGTGCGGCGCAAGCGCGACGGCGAGGGTTTTACCTGGAATCGGGGCGCACGTAAAATCCTCAAGCATGGAATCTTCCTCGTGTTGGCCGTTATCATCGGAAATTCCGCTTTGGCCTATTTTTGGGGCATGCACAATTTACTCTGGGCCTTGCAACGTCCGCCTTCCGAGAATTGGGCCGGGTTTGTTTTCATGGGAGGGTTTTCCCTGGCATTTTATTTCGTCTTCGCTTGGTTCAAGGAAAAGGCTTGTACCATCGTCTGTCCTTACGCCAAATTTCAGAGCGTGCTTACCGATAGGCGCAGTTTGGTTATCGCCTATGACCCGGGAAGGGGAGAGGCGCGCGGCAAAGCCAAGGGTAGAGTGCGCGAGGGGTTGGGCGATTGCGTGGATTGCGGATTCTGCGTGCAGGTCTGTCCTACCGGCATAGACATTCGCGATGGGCAACAGCTGGAATGTATCGGGTGCGCGCGTTGCCTGGATGCCTGCGATAAAATCATGGACGCCTGGAAAATGCCGCGGGGATTGGTGCGGTACGCCACTCTGAACGAGTTGGAGGGCGAAAAGTCGCGGGGTATCGCCTGGAGGCCTTGGATTTACGGAGCCTTGTCGTTGGGTCTGGCGGTGGTTTTTTTTGCGATTGTCTTGGGTCGGCCGCCATTTTCCGTGGATGCGAAGCGTATAGGGAGCGAGCCTTTCCTAATCCGGGATGACGGCGCGGTTACCAATCATTTCTCTCTTAAAGTGCATAACAATGATAACGTACGGCACATTTACCGGATTATCCTGCTCCAGGCCGCCGATTTCCGGCATAATTGGGAGAGCCGCGACTTTGCGGTGGGCGCGGGACAGAATGCGGAAATTCCCATCGATATCATCGTTCCCGAGGGAGCGATAACCGGGGGCAAACGGGAAATCGCCATACGTATCCACTCCGATGGCCATGCCACCCAAAAAAAAGTTTACCTGATGGGTCCTGAAAAAAGGAAGAACACTCATGAAAAATGAATCGGGAGCGGAAACCCTTTCCCCCATCCCCTCACGTGGTGGAAGTTGGCTATGGGGCGTGGGAGGTTTTGTTCTCATCGTCCTTTCCGCCAATTCCGTTTTGGTATACCATGCGGTGTCTTCGCATCGACCGTTGGTGCGAGATGATTATTATTCCGCGAGCCTGATATATGATGATATTCGGGAGCAACGCCTGCGTGCGGATACCTCCAATTTTATCTGGGATTTGGAAAAGGCGCAAGAAGGTTGGCAATTGCGTTTGCAAGCCTCCGAAGAACCGCTTGCCTTTCAGGGAGTCCTTCGCTTCTATCGCCCTTCGGATCAATCCCTCGACCGTGAAGTGAAAATCCGCTATATGGGCTGGAACGAAAGCGAGGGTTTTGCCTTATACCTAGGTGAGACGGCTCCTTTGGCCCGAGGAGCCTGGGAAATCCAGGTGAGTTTGACCGATGATCGGGGTATCAGCATGGAAAAGATATTCCACCGCTTTTTGGAGGAAGGTTGAGATGATCGCCCGGACGCCCGCGATTTCCTGTTTGCATTGCGGACAGGATTTGCTGCATTCTCGCCATGAAAACGAGGCGGGCGAATGGTTCTGCTGCCTGGGTTGTTTGCATGTCAACGAATTGCTTGCCGGAAAGGAATGGAGCCCTTATTACGAACTATTGGAAGCTTCGGGGAAGAAGCCTCCCACAGGTGTCACCGTGGCCGATGCAGAGTTCGCGGAATGGCAGGACCAGGAACAACTTGTTTCTCTGGGGCAATGGACCGGCTCCTTGCACCGGTTGGAATTGGGCAGCCCCGACATTTCCTGCGCCGCTTGCGGTTGGTTGCTGGAAAAGGTTTTACCCGAAGCCGGCGCCCAATATGTCCGGGTGGATTTTTTGCGCGGTCGACTCGAAATCGAATACGATTCGGAGCAAACCAGTCTACGAAAACTGGTTGAGCGAGCGGCCCGTTTAGGCTATCGTCTGGCCGTGGCTAACCCCGTAGGCGGAGGTTCGTCCTCCGATCGCAGTCATGCGGCCCGGCTGGCCGTATCCGGCGCCATCTTCGCGAATGTGATGTCCTTTTCACTAGCGCATTATTTCGGGCTTTTTTCAGGTATCGAACCTTCCTGGGTTGCCTTTTTCGGAATTTACGCCTTCATCCTGACTTTGCCCGCGGTGACTTATTGTGCTTGGCCTTTCTATCGTCGGGCCATTTACGGTATGTGTCATGGAATTTACCATCTCGATACCACCGTATCACTGGGCATCTTGATTACCTTCGCGGTTTCGGTAGCTTCCATGGCGAGAGGCCATCTCTTCAATTATTTCGATAGCGTTACCGGATTAATTTTCTTTCTCCTCATAGGCCGCTGGGCCGTGCGTCGTTTCGAATCCGGTTTGGCCTTCGATTCGGGCTGGACGGGTATCATGCCGGAGGGACGAACCCGCTGTTTGCGCGATTCGCGGTGGGAGTGGGTTCCCACGGAAACCGTAGCGCAGGGTGAAACGATTGTGGTTTTTTCCGGAGAGACCCTTCCCTTAGATGGAAACCTGCTTTCCGCAAGCGCCCAATTGGATACCAGCTTATTAACGGGAGAAGCCCGACCAGCCGCTTTGGAGCGAGGCGCGCAGGTTTTCGCGGGGTATAGGAATACCGGCGGGAAAATCGAAATCGAAGTGAGCGCCACGCTGGCGGAGTCGCGCCTGCAAGGATTACGGAAACAAATCGAAACCTTGCAGGCGGAAAAGTCGAACCGGCCTTCGCGAGGAGATAAGGTGGCGGCGGCATTTACCCTGGTGATTCTGACTTTGGCCGTGTCCGCGTTTTTCCTGCATTGGAACAGCGGGATTTTCGCAGCCCTGCTGATTACGGCCAGCGTGCTAATCGTTTCCTGCGCCTGCGCTTTTGCCCTGGCGGTTCCCATCAATTTGGGATTGGGCCTCAAGCGCGCTCGCGAGTTGGGATTCCATCTTCGCAACGGAGAAGTCCTCCGCGGCTTGGCTCGCGTCCGCTTCGTCCTGTTCGATAAAACGGGAACACTCACCTTCGTCAAGCGACGTCTGCGGGCTTGGCATTGGTTGGGAGGTTTTACCTCTCGCACCTTCCAAGCAGCATTACTGCCGTCGCTTAAAGCGTTATGTATCGCAACCACACATCCCGTGGCGGTGAGTTTGCGTGATTCCCTGCGGGAAACCGATGCTTCCCGGGTAGAGCTCGAAGGGCTGCGGGAAATCCTGCACTTTGGCATGGTCGCGCGGGAGAAATACGGGGCGCGGCGGGAAATCTGCCTTTGCCGTTATGCCGCATGGAGCGAAAAGCCCGAGACCTTCCTGAAATTAGGCTATTCGCTTCCCGACACGGCATCGCTGGAAGCCGGCGCGATGCATCCGGATTCGGCCCTATTTGTAGATGGGGTATTGGCGGCGGTTATTTCTTTCACGGAAGAAATCAAACCCGGCGTTTCCAGGCTGAACCGGAAACTCGAGACCATGGGAATCGGTAAGACCCTTTTATCCGGAGATCATCCCAAGCGTGTCGCAGCCTTCGCGGAAACGGCCGGTTTTTCGGAGTTTAAAGGTGGACTCAGTCCCGAGGAAAAACGCGAGGAAGCCCAGTCTCTCCGGATGCGTCATGGAAACTGCCTGGCGGTCGGCGATGGCTTCAACGATAGCCTGTTATTCGGCGAAGCGGATTGGGGGTTGGCCATTGCGGGTCCCGCCGACTTTCTCACCGAACAGGCCGATATACTTTTCACGGGAGAAGACCCTTCCGCCATAGCGGATCTGCTGGGATTGGCGCGCCGGGTGCGCAGCGGTATCATTTTGGCTTACGGGCTTTCCTTCACCTACAACGCGGCCGCTTTAACATTGGCGTTTCAGGGTTTGGTGACACCGCTATTGGCCGCCGTGCTCATGCCCTTGAGTAGCCTTACTTTGTGCTTGGCTGCTTGGTTACGCATTGGGCGTTAGCGTAACCTGTGTAATTTCGTCACTTTTTACCTCTTCAAATTCGCCAAGGCTAAACGCATCCGATTTCAGTCCATTCGTGGAAAAGGGGGGACTGGGAAAGGCTTGGCAGCTATTCGGGGACGGAATGGACACCCTGCTAGATGAAGTAAATAACCGGCTTTTGGCCTGCTAAGCGCATCTGACTTGGGATTGACTGCCAAAATTTTGGGTCAACCTGAGATTTATAGCTGAATTCGGAAAGTTTCCCCGAAATATTCATTCTATTATTGCGGCTATCAACGAAATTTTCAGTCGAAAATCTCGGTTTCGTGATTACCCCGAAGAATATCGGAGAGCCTTTGAGGTTTCAAGGTGGAAAAAAATGAAGGAGAGTTCCGGGGACAGTTTTTGTCATATGATGTATTTAGTTTTGGCATTAAAGGGCAAATCTACCGATGTTTTATAGACGCAAAATAATCTTGGCCCTGCTTCAAGCATGGGATAACCAGTTGTCAAATACAGATTTTCAAAAAATTCTATTCTTGCTTTCCAAGAAGCAGGAGACGCCCTCTTTCGAATTTGTTCCCTACAAGTTCGGCTGCTTTTCCTGGCAATCGTATGCGGATAAAAGAACCATGACCGGTTATGGGCAACTGGGGGAAAAGGACGATTGGCAGAAAGCCTGTAACGAGGACTATCTTGCCCAGATTTCCGAGGCTGATAGGGCCAGCATTCTGGATCTGATTAGGGAAATCGGGAGCCTAGGCGGAAAGGAACTTATCCGCTATGTATACCTGAAGTATCCGTACTATGCGATTAAAAGCGAAATAGCCGCGAAAATGATGAGCAAAAGTGAGTTGGATGCCATTGCCAAGGAAATGCCGGTCGATGAATCCATAACCCTCTTTACAATCGGATACGAAGGGATATCCTTCGATGGGTTTTTGAATGTGCTGATAAAAAACAATGTGCGGGTATTATGCGATGTCCGAAAAAATCCCTTGAGTATGAAGTACGGTTTTTCCAAGAACCAATTGAAGGGTGCGCTCACGGAGTTGGGAATCCGCTATTTGCATATTCCAGAGCTTGGTATTTCGTCGGATAAACGCCAGAACCTCTCCTCAAGCAAGGATTATGAGATTCTTTTCGAGAAATATGAGAAAACTACCTTGCGACTTCAAAAACCATTTATTGAAAAAATCATGGACACTCTGGAGTCGGAAAAAAGAGTCGCTTTGATGTGCTTCGAAAAGAATCCTTGCATGTGCCACCGGGGACGTTTGGCGAACGCGCTTGCCGAACTTTCCCGTTTTCATTACTCCTTGGCTCATATCGGGAATGGACATGAAAAAAAGAATTCTCATAACGGTCAAAACTTATCCGACCTTTTCGGATAAGTACGAGGAATTGGTTTGTACTGCAGGATTCACCGAAGCCGGCGAGTGGATTCGTATCTACCCGGTCCCCTACCGGAAACTGGATTTTGGCAGTCAATACAGCAAGTATGCATGGGTCGAGCTTGACCTGGTTAAAAATACCGAGGATCCACGCCCCGAATCCTGGCGTCCGACAAACCGGGATGACATAAAGATTGTCGGCAGGATCGATACCAGTAACGGCCTGTGGACGGCAAGAAAAGCCATTGTATTGAAAGAGGTTCACACCTCGATGGCTACTTTGATAGCGGATGCAAAAAATCCGGATATCGCCACTTCCTTGGCTGTTTTCAAACCTAAAAAGGTCCATGATTTCATCTGGGAGGAAGAGCAGGAGAAGGAATGGGATAAGGAAAAGCTATCCATCCTTCAGCAGGGGAACCTGTTCGAAGAAAAGGGCGCTGAATTCAAAGTGGTTCGGAAGCTGCCTTTCAAATTCAAATACGTTTTTGAATCCGAGTCCGGAAGTATCCACAAATTAATGATCGAGGACTGGGAATTGGGTGCCTTATTTTGGAAGGGGTTGGAAAAGACTCAGGATGGAGCGAAAGCATGTGAATACGTCCGTGCAAAATATTTTGATGCATTCGTTAAAAAGCACGACCTGTATTTTTTCCTGGGTACGACCAAGCTCTGGCATTTCCGGGCACCCAATCCATTTATAATCATTGGTACCTTTCATCCACTGGCGGATCCTCAAATGACGCTGCTTTGATATTATGGCCCAGCAACCTCATCCAAGCATTCTTCAAATATGAATTCTATTAAAATAATGGCTACCTGCGATGTGCATACCCTTCTTCGATTGCCGACAGGATCATTCTATGCCCAGTGCGTTAATGTTGAGAACCTGGAGGCGGGGTTGAACAGTTTCAAGGAGGTTATTGCTTCCTTGAACTGGAAAGCGTAGTTCGATAGGATTTTCACCTCTTACCTGCACAAGAGTAGAGGAATACCGGAGAGTTCTCCACAATAATCTCGCAGGCGCCTTCCCGCGCAAGTCGAAACACCTCTTCGAAATAAACCGTGTCGGACAAGCCTTTATACGCCGCATCCTGGATATGCGAGTAATGTTCCCGGTAATTGGTGTCCAACAGTAGATAGCCGCCAAAGCTTGGGGATAAACCATGGGGGAAGAGTTGCAGGTCTCTTCTGTTTGTCAGGTGGAGGGCGGTGTGGCCTTGGGCGATGACTGGGGCTCCGGCAGGGACACTCCGCACCGCAGCCGCCAGTTTTTCCGCTTTTGCGCTGACGGAATACCTTTCCTCCTTTACTTTCCAAAAACGAAGCGATAGGGGAGATTCCCCGCATACGACTCCGAACATAAGGGTGGCAAATAGCATGGATAGCGCGGTTTTTGCCCGCTTTTCAGTGGAAAAATTCTTCATGTGAATCACAATCAAATAAAACATCAAAGCCATCGGAGCCACCCAATGGTGGTTGTGCAGGTAAAAATCGCCGTACAATTCCTTGAAAAGAAAAAGGGACAGTACGAAAAGATATGCGGGCCTCAGGATGGGGATGAAGAGCAGCGGCGCCAGCAAAAAAAGTGCGTTTTCCCAATTCCGGAATGTCCATACTTGTTCAAGTACCTTCAAGGGATTAAACAGAATGTAGTTGACCATGGCCATCAGGGAGGCCGGCTCTCCGCCCATGTTATAAAGCGTGCCCAAGGCCTCGCTGGCTTTTCCCTGATTGAAGTGCGGGATGATCCAAATCATGGATACCAGGAAATACCCCGCCGCCAGGCATAGGAGAAGGGCGTGAAAACGAATTCGTTCCGGCTTGACCCGTATAAACCATATCAATAATGGTATCAGGCCTAGAGAGATGTGCTCCTTGGTGGATAGTGCTAGCAGGAAGAACAACAAGGCGGGGAAGTTTCTACCGAGATGCATGTAATAGAGGAATCCGAGAATAAACCCTCCGGCCAGCACGTCGGAATGAAAATCGTAGAGAAGTCCGTAGTGCACCGTGAAGTTGAGTAAAAAAGCCAGGACGATCACACCAACAATGTTTCCATCGCCGGACCAAAGTAGTTCTCCCAGGCGGAACAGGTAGTAGGCGGCCATCAAAACCGAAGCGGTGGCGATGAAGTATAGGGTCGCGGGGGAGGGTAGGATCGCGAATGGAAGAGCGAGCAGGTAGAGAATCGGGGACGCATGATCCGCCCATTGACTGCCGTATCCGCCTGCGATGAGGGCCATCTCCAGGGGGACGCCTTGTATCGTATTCCACAAAGGGTGTAGGTAATAACCCAGATCCATCCAGTTGCTGTAATAACCACGGAATTTTAGGTGGGGGAGATAGGTGAAGACAAAGAGATAAAGCGATCCCAGTAATGCAATGACGCCGACAGGGGGAATTCCCAGGGGAAGTTTCCGAGCCAATCCTTGCCCCAGAGAAAATGCCAGGGAAAGAATCATGCAGGTCAGGAGCATTGGGTTGATGAATTGGGGAGGGAGAGGAAACTGACGCAGCCATAATCCGGCGAGAGAGAGGGAAAAGAGGAGAACGAAAGTTTTGGGGCCGGAAGGGAATGTTCTGTATTTCGCCAGCTCGGATATTATCAGGATTATCACTACCCATGGTAGGGAGGCAGAGAGAATGGAGGGAATGGTGGCCGAGAATTTGGTGAAAACGATATTACTTAGGCCCAAAAGCAGGTATAGGAAGACTCTCACCGGGTAGTGGTCATCGAATCTCCTTGAAAAAAAGGGGGGCGTCATTCCTTGCCCATTATACCCTATCTACCTTAGCGAAAATCCCGGAAACCCCCTAATGTCCCGAGGAGTGTTAAATTGTTTCCAGGCAACCAAGGGTTTTTCAGTCCAGAGGCAAAGTCACCCCATGTCCGAATTCAATAAACTCACCGGTGTCGGCCCCAAGCGAAGGAAGGTGCTCGAAGCCGCGGGAATTTTGACCCTACGGGATTTGATTTATCATCTACCCCGTAAATACCTGGATCGAACAAAGCTTAAACGCATCGATGAGTTAAGGGTGGGAGAGGACGCCCTTTTCACCGGTGAGGTAGTCCGGGTGGAAGAAGCCTATAACCGCTTGACCGTGTATGTCCGCGACGATTCGGGCATGATTCCCTTGGTCTATTTCAACGGCGTGCAATTTCTCCGCAAAAAATTCGCAGAAGGCCGGGTATTGGCGATTGCCGGAACTCCCGGATTTTTCCGCGAGGATTTGCAATTGGTGCACCCCGAAACTGATCCTGTGCAACCCGGCGAGGTTGTAAAAGGCTATGTTCTGCCGCGTTATCCTCTCACCGAAGAAATGGCGGCGGCGCATGTGGAGCATAAATTTCTGCAACGTATCATTCTGGAAGCCTTGGAAAATTTCACCTTCTCGGATCCGATTCCCGAGGAATTGCACGAAGCGCTGAACCTGGTCCCGGAAATCGATTTACTGCGCGAATTACACGCTCCGGAATCGCTGGAAAACCATGCCGAGCTTCGGCGACAGCTCAAATGCCGGGAGCTATTCCCCTTTTCCCTGCGCTTGGAACGGAGGCGATTCGACCGCCTCAAAGTCGGGCGGACCTGGAAACCGGACGCTGCGCTCACGGCAAAACTCATGGCAGCCCTCCCTTTCGAACTGACCGGCGGTCAACGCCAGGTTATTGCGGAATTGTCCGCCAGCCTGGAAAAACCCCATCAAATTCAAGGTTTATTGCAGGGCGATGTCGGCAGCGGGAAAACCGTGGTCTGCCTGTTGGGCGCCGCATCGGTACTCGCTGGGGGTGGTCAAGTCGTCCTTATGGCACCCACCGAAATTTTGGCCGTACAACATCGGCAAACCTTGGAGCCTTTTTTACGAAGCTCAGGGATCACCTTCGCTTTGTTGATCGGCGATACCCCGCGGGAAGAGCGGGAGACGATGTTACGGAATTTGCAGGAAGGTAAATTGCAATTCCTGATCGGTACCCATGCCGTTTTCTCGCCGGATGTAAGTTACACCCGCCTGGGATTAGTCATCATCGACGAGCAGCATCGTTTCGGTGTGGAGCAGCGCGCGAAGCTTATGCAAAAGGGAGATTTCCCCGACGTACTCTACATGTCGGCCACGCCCATACCGCGCACTTTGGCGCATACGGTTTATGGTGACCTGGAAATGTTCCTGCTGAAAGAGAAACCGAAATACCGTCTCCCCATCAAAACCCGCATCGTGCCTCCCGCCAAACGCGCCGACATGCTCAATTTTTTGCTCAAAGAAGTACGGGAGGGAAACCAAGTATTCTGGGTGGTTCCGCAAATCGGAGCTAGAGAGACCCGGAATGAAGATGAAGGCGATGCAGCCGTTGCCTTCAGTTCCAAAGAGGATGTTTGGAATCCCAACCTATTGGACAAGGAAGAAGAAGACCTCCTCTCGGTGGAAAGACTGGTGAAAGAGGTGGCTTCGTTTTCCACGCAGTGGAAGGTAGGCTACGTGCATGGCCGCTTGTCCAGCACCGATAAAGAGTCCGCACTGGCTGACTTTCGTGCAGGCAGGCTGCAAGTATTAGTTGCGACCACTGTGATTGAAGTGGGTATCGACGTGCCGCAGGCCAATCTGATTATCATTGAGCATGGCGATCGTTTCGGCCTGGCCCAATTGCACCAATTGCGGGGGCGTACGGGGCGGGGCGCACAACAGGCCTGGTGCTTTCTACCGGAACCTGAAAAGCCTTGGCCCCCCGAAACAGCGGAAAGATTGCAGCGGTTTTGTGAAACCGAAGATGGATTCGCCATAGCGGAAATGGATTTCGAGTTCCGCGGTGCCGGAAATTTGACTGGCAGTAATCAATCGGGTTTTGATGGTTTACGCTTCACTGATTTACGAAGCGATTTCCCCTTAATCCAATCGGTGCGGGAATTAGCCCGCGAAGTGCTTGAAGGGCGCAAAGTCGTATCCTCCGAAACCCTGAATCGCTTCGCATTGAACTGATTCCTATGCTTGAATTGGTGATATTCGATTGCGATGGAGTGCTGGTCGACTCGGAGCGCATCGGCATTTCCATTTTCCATAAGCACCTTGAGAGCTTGGGAGTGACGATGTCCCTGCAAGAGGCCATTGAGATTTTCAAAGGGAGATCTGAAAAAGATTGCACCGCCGTCATCGAAACCCTGACGGGAAATCCACTCTCCCCGGATTTTTTTCCGCGCTGCCTTACCGAAACTTTCGCGCGTTTCGAAAGGGAATTGCAGCCCATTCCCGGTATAATTCCGGCGCTGAAAACCATTCAACAAAAAATCTGCGTAGCCTCCAGCGGCACCCACGAAAAAATGGCGGTAACCCTCAGGGTAACGGGTCTGCTACCTTTTTTCGCCGGAAGGATTTTCAGCGCTACCCAAGTCGCCAAAGGAAAGCCTCATCCGGATCTATTCCTATTTGCCGCGCGGAGTATGGGCATCGCCCCCGAAAATTGCCTGGTGGTGGAAGACTCGGTTCCCGGCATAAAAGCCGCCCGCACCGCCGGTATGTCCGCCATTGGATATGCCGACCTCACCGAGGCGAAAGACCTGAAAAATGCCGGCGCGCATCGGGTTATTACCGATATGGAGCAATTATCGCCTTTGCTTTCGCATTTCCGGGAAATTCATGCACCTATAGGCCCCTGAATGTGATTTCGGCGGTCCACCTTTTGCTACCTTTGGCCCCGTCCTCCCGAATTTTTACCCAGTAGAGCTAAAATGCCCAAAAGAACCGACCTTAAAAAAATCATGCTTATCGGCAGCGGGCCTATCACCATAGGTCAAGGCTGTGAATTCGACTACTCCGGCACCCAGGCCTGCAAAGCCTTACGCGAAGAAGGTTTTCAGGTCGTTCTGGTCAATTCCAATCCCGCCACCATCATGACCGATCCCGACGTGGCCGACGCCACCTATGTCGAGCCCATTACCTGGGAAATTTGCGAAAAAATCATCGCCAAAGAGCGCCCGGACGCCTTGCTCCCTACCGTAGGGGGCCAAACGGGTCTCAATACCGCCATGGACCTGGCCAAGCACGGCGTACTGGAAAAATATGGCGTGGAATTGATAGGCGCCAACCTGGAGGCCATCAATAAAGCCGAATCGCGCCGCGCCTTCAAGGCGGCGATGAACAAAATCGGCATCGACACGCCGCGATCCATTGTAGCCAACAATATGGAAGAGGCCCGCCAGGCCATCACCGAAATCGGCCTTCCCCTGGTGGTCCGTCCCGCCTATACCCTGGGCGGTGCCGGAGGCGGGTTCGCTTTCACCGAAGAAGAATACCTCCGTATCGTCAAACATGGCCTGGAACTCAGCCCCACCTCCGAATGCCTCATCGAAGAATCCATTCTCGGATGGAAGGAATACGAGATGGAGGTGATGCGCGACAAGGCCGATAACGTGGTCATTATCTGCTCCATCGAAAATATCGACGCCATGGGCATCCATACCGGTGATTCGGTAACCGTAGCTCCGGCGCAAACCTTGACGGATAAAGAGTACCAGCGCATGCGCGACGCCAGCATCGCCTGCATACGCGAAATCGGAGTCGAAACCGGCGGATCCAACGTGCAATTCGCCGTCAACCCCGAAGACGGGCGCATGATTATCATCGAAATGAATCCCCGCGTTTCCCGCAGTTCGGCGTTGGCCAGTAAGGCAACCGGATTTCCCATCGCGAAAATCGCCGCCAAGCTGGCCGTCGGTTATACGCTCGACGAATTGCTCAACGATATCACGCGCGTTACCCCGGCGTGCTTCGAGCCCACCATCGATTACGTGGTCACCAAGGTACCGCGCTTTACCTTCGAGAAATTTCCGCAGGCCGAGGCCGTACTCGGCACACAGATGAAGTCGGTGGGCGAAGCCATGGCCATGGGACGCACTTTTAAGGAGTCGCTGCAAAAGGCGATGCGTTCCCTGGAAATCGGCCGCTACGGTCTCGGCGCCGACGGCAAGCAGGAAGTGCCCGATAATCGCATCGACGCGCGGCTTGATTATAAACGGCCGGGCATCAATCGTTTGCTGGTTATCAAGCGTGCCTTTGAGCTGGGCTATAGTGTCGAAAAGCTGTTCGAACTCTCCAAGGTCGATCCCTGGTTTCTCAATGAAATCAAAGACCTCGCCGATTTTGAAAAGAGTGAAATCCAGGGAAAGAACCTGGAAAACCTCGACAAGGATACCTTGGTCAAGGCCAAACGCTGGGGCTATTCCGATTATCAATTGGGATTTTTATTGGGCGTGCGCGAAAACGACGTGCGCGAAAAGCGTAAAGCCATGAATGTGATTCCGGTGTACAAAACCGTGGATACTTGCGCGGCCGAGTTCAAAGCCTTCACGCCTTACCACTATTCTACTTATGAGGAGGAGAACGAAAGCGTCCGCTCCGATAAGAAAAAAGTGGTTATCGTGGGCGGCGGACCCAACCGTATCGGGCAGGGCATCGAATTCGACTATGCCTGCTGCCAGGCGGCTTTCGCCCTCAAGGAAGAAGGCTATGAGGCCATCATGGTCAATTCCAATCCCGAAACGGTGAGCACCGATTACGACACTTCGGATAAACTTTATTTCGAACCCTTGACCCGCGAAGACATTCTCAACATCCTCGACCAGGAAAAACCGGACGGCATCATCCTGCAATTCGGCGGGCAGACTCCGCTCAAATTGGCCAAGGCCTTGGAAGCCGCAGGCGCTCCTATTTTGGGAACCTCTCCATCGGCTATCGATGCCGCGGAAGATCGCGAACAATTCTCCGCCCTCATCGATAGGCTCGGTCTAAGGCAACCCCCCAACGGTTTGGCCACCACCCTGGAACAGGCGGCGGAAATTGCCGACCGCATTACTTATCCGGTGCTCATGCGCCCTTCCTTCGTGCTGGGCGGCCGGGCCATGATGATAGTCTATGACCGCGATGAATTACGCAATTATATGGAAAACGCCATCGAGGTTTCCGAAGACCGGCCGGTGCTTATCGACAAGTTTCTCGAAGACGCCCTGGAACTGGACGTAGACGCCATCTCGGACGGTACGGACGTGGTGGTCGGCGGTATCATGCAGCATATCGAAGAAGCCGGAATTCACTCCGGCGATTCAGCTTGCAGTCTGCCTCCGCAAACCCTATCTCCCGAAGTGGAAGCCGAGCTTTGTCGGCAAACCGAAATGCTGTCGCGTGAGCTGGGTGTTGTGGGGCTCATGAACATTCAGTTCGCCATCAAGGGCAACAAGGTTTTTGTACTGGAAGTCAATCCCCGCGGGAGCCGCACCGTTCCCTTCGTCAGTAAAACGACCGGTGTGGCCTTGACCAAATTGGCTACCAAGGTATTGGTGGGGAGGAATTTACGCGATTTGAATTTTACCCAACGAGTGGTCCCCCCCTATGTGGCGGTCAAGGAAAGCGTTTTTCCCTTCGCCAAATTCCACGGGGTGGATACCGTTCTCAGTCCGGAAATGAAATCAACCGGCGAAGTCATGGGATTGGACATCCGCTTCGATCTCGCTTTCGCCAAAGCGCAAATGGCTGCGGGAAATTCGCTTCCCAAAGGTGGCCGTGTTTTCATTTCGGTCAATAACCGCGACAAAGGCGCTATCGTCGACACCGCCCGACGCCTCCACGATCTCGGTTTCGAAATTTGGGCGACGGCGGGAACGGCGGCCGCGCTCGACCAGGCTTCGATTCCCAGCAAGGTGGTAAAGAAGGTTTCGGAAGGGGAACCCAACGTTTCCGACCTGATCGGCAGTCGGTTCTTCTCCCTGCTTATCAATACGCCATTGGATAAAACTTCGAAATTCGATGACGCCATCATCCGTAAGGGCGCCTTGCTGGCGCAAATACCCTATACCACGACGCTTCCCGCCGCCAATGCCGTAGTGGACGGAATCGGGGCCCTACGCCGTCAGGAATTGGAAGTTCGGCCGTTGCAGGAATATTACCGGGAATTGAGTCTTCCGGAAATTCCGGTCGCGGCGCTTCGCTAGACGTATCCGGGAGGTTTGCGGGCCGGCATGACTCCCCGGCCGCAACTTGGTACAATATGACCATGCTTGAGATCCGTCCCATCCGCGCCTGGACACCGAAACGGATGCTCCAAGTCGGGGTGCTTTGCGTGGGAGCTGCTTACCTGCTCTCCGGTTGCGTGTACTTCAATACTTTTTACAATGCGGAAAAAGCCTATGAGCAGGCGTTGCGCATGAAGAAGAAAAGGATGGCGCAAAACCCCGAAGATACGATATTGGTTTCTTCCGACGAAAAGTTGAAGTTGGAGCGCAGCATAGCCAAGTCCAGCAAGGTATTGGAACTCCATTCCGACAAGCCGGAATATCAGCCTCGCGCTTTATTCCTCATCGGAGAAAGTTATTTGCAACTGGGCGAATACGATAAGGCCATCCAAAAATACGATGAGCTTGCCCGCTACTATCCCAACGCCGAGGAAATCCCCCTGGCGCGATTTCACCGAGCCAAGGCTTTATTTCTGGATGGGCAATACTCCTTTGCAAAACCCGCATTGGAAGAAATCGTAGCGTCCACCCAAAATCCCGCCTGGCGAAACGAGGCAATATTGTGCCTGGCACAACTCGAAGCGGCGGAAAACTCGCCTCTGGCCTCACTCGAACTTTATGAAAAATTATTGATGCAAAAGAATCAGCCCGCCAAAACCCGGGCGAAGATCCATTTTGAGGCCGCCCGATTGGCATTCGAGGTGAAGCTTTGGGAACGCGCGCGAAAGCATGCCTTCGCTCCGGAAATACGCAGCTTGCCAAACCCCCTGCCCTTGCGAGCAGACCTGCTCGCGGCACAATGTCTCTATGAGCTCAAACGATACGGCGACGCGACGGAAGAGTTGCGAGCCCTTCTGGCTATTAAGCGCAATCGCCCCTACCGCCCCGAAATCCAACTTCCTTTGGCCCGGGCACTTTTGGCGCACGGTAAGGCCAAGGAGGCCGTGGAGCTGTGGTTGTCTGTGGCTGAGGCTTCGCCGAAATCCGCCTTCTCCGCCGAAGCTTTTTTGCTCCTGGGGGATCACTTTCTCATAACCGAGCGGAACGAGGAAACCGCCAAGGTTTACTTCGACTCCTCCGCGGCCGCGGGCGACTTCCCCCCCCATACGGTTACGGCTCGCGAACGTTCCGAGGCGCTTGCCCGCCTCGCCGAACTCCGAAAAGACACCACGGGGACGGCGGCAAGCCCCCATTACAACGATTTCATGATTGCCGAACTTTTCCTCTTCCAGCTCAACAATCTCGACAGCGCATTGATGCGCCTCGATCGGATAGTAGAGAATAAGGACGTCGATTCGGTATTCGGAGTGCGTGCCGCCTACGCCCGAGCTTTCATACACGAGGAGTTCAAGGATTCCAAGGCGAGGGCCGACTCCCTCTATCTTTACGTACTGGAAAACTATCCGGGTACCGAATATGCGAAGCAAGCGGAAGTGAACATGGGACTTGCGCCCACGGTGCGAACCGACGAGGACCAAGCGCATGAGCTTTTTCTCCAGGCCGAGAAATTACGTTTCGACGGCGAGGATCCTTTTACCACCGCCATACCCGCCTATCGTCGCGTGGTTGCGGCCTATCCTCGCACTCGCGCCGCCGCCCGGGCGCAGCTCAATGTGGCCATGTTGTACGAATCGGCTGCGTCGACGGGGGAGCAGACCTCCACCCATCTTGATTCGGCCAAGGCGGCCTATATCGATTTGCGCGACCGGCATCCCTCCACTCCTTATGGGTCGTTGGCGCGGGCAAAGCTGCAGGCCGCGGGCATCGTATCTCCTCCACCTGCCAAAACCGGAAGCGCGCCGGCAGATTCGGCTGCCAGTTCGGCCGATCCTAAAAATCCCGATGACTATGGTTCGAGTTATGATGAGTACGGTGAATATGGGGACGGGTCTGAATCGGACTCCTACGAGGGCTCCTCTGAGCCGGAATGGCAGGAGTCTCCCAAAGAAATCTTGGAGGGTGGGGCGGACGATTATTGATTAGTGCCTGACCGGAACTGAATAACACCTATGGACTTTGTGTACCGGAATTTAACCCCTTCGCTTTCGTCCCTACTGGCCTTGTCGTTTATGTCGGTATTGATTGCGGGATGCGCTGGGAAAGGGTCCGCAAAAAAAGTCGACAAACGCCCGCATTACCAACGGGATACCGGGTCTTATGCAGCGAAACCTCCCGAGAAACCTGCCAAGGCCAAGGCCCGCGAAAAAAACGCGCCTCCGCGCGCACGGACGCCGGCCCGCGAAACGGAAGCGGCCATTATCCGACCGCCGCAAGAGGAAGAATCGTCCGGCGGCATTACCCAGATTGGTTCCATTTCCTTTTATGGGCGTAAATTCCATGGCCGTAAAACCGCAAGCGGGGAAAAATTCAATATGCATGACTTGACGGCGGCTCATCCTAAATTGCCCTTTGGTACCCGGGTTAAAGTCACCAACTTAAGCAATGGAAAAACGGTGACGGTACGGATAAACGACCGAGGGCCTTTTGCCGGGAGGCGGATTCTGGATGTTTCCCGCGCTGCGGCCGAGGTATTGGGTATGGTCAACGCCGGAGTGGTGCGCGCTCGCCTCGAGGTTTTATGAGTCGGGCTTCCCGCGCCACTAATGCATGCGGCTGTGGATTTTCTGGTTTTTCCAGGTGAATTGACCGCTCGATCCGAATAACACGGCTCCCACGATCAGAGGAATATGCAATAAAGCTGTGGGGACAAAGGCTTCCATCAATTCCGGTTTGCCGAAAAAGCGTGTTCCCGCGCGCATGACACGATAATCGGCCAGGGTTTTCACCAGGAAACCGATGACTCCCATGAGACGTAGCCGTCGCGAGACTAAGCCTCCCACCAAAGCCACAAGAATAAGCGAATAATACCCGAAAATGAGGCTTAAAAAGATCACCTGACGGGGCTGGTAAAATCCGCACTTGCCCGCCCAGCGCTTTCGTTGCTCCCAGAAATGCCGAAGGTCGTAGGGAGGCGCGGTGAACACTTCGGTTTCCTTCACCACGGAATACTTGACGTCCCAATTTCCCAGCTTATGAACGGATTGCAAAAGAAAGTCATCGTCGCCACTGGTGATATGCCCGTGGGACGCGAAGCCCGAGGCCTCCTCGAAGGCTTTTCTCCGGTAGGCGATATTGCTGGCATTGCCGTGAACGGGAAACCCCAGGCCAACCAATGAGGCGGCTACCACGCTATAGGAGAGGAATTCGAGAGACTGGATATTCCAGACCCAACGGGAGTGGTTAACGGGTGGATAAAAACTGGCCAACCCCATGACCATCCCGGTATGGGGAGCGAATTGTTCCACCATTGCGGAGGCCCAATGGTGTCCCATAGAACAGTCGGCGTCGGTGGTGAGGATGATATCTCCCTTGGCCTTCGCCATTCCCAGAGTCAGGGCGTATTTTTTGGGGCTCAGGGTCGAATCGGTGGTCTCCAGAGTGAGACTTTCAATGCGACCGGGATAGCGGGCCTGGATTTCCGCCAGGATAGAGGGAGTCCTATCCGTGGAACGATCATTGACGACAATGATTTGAGTTCTTTCAGTCGGGTAGTCCTGGGCCATGAGCGCCAGGAGACAATCCGCAAGATGCGCCTCTTCGTCACGTGCCGCTAACAGGATGGAGATGGAGGGACGGTCAGGATTGGAACGGTTGCGGCTCAAATTGGCCAAACCCCGCAATAAATTACGGTGAAGCAACCAGTAGGCGAGATTCAGCAGGGAAAAAAGTGCCCAGGAAATTTTCAAATTGGAGCGCTCCCTGGTATTTGGGCGGCCTCGGCTTTCGCAAGAACGGCCGGATCCCGGTCCGATGCCCGGTTAAAGTGGGGAATATAGGAAAAGAAATGGATTTTAATTGACGTATTCGCGCCCCCCGTTTATTTTTCTGCCTCATTTTGAAATTAGAAATCGGTCAACTCGGTTCGGAGTCAAAAGAGCTCCACATCCACGGACACAGCGAAGACTTCCCTGAAGTCCAGGAGTTGGGTGCCGTCGGTAAGATGCACGCAATTGTGCAGTATTCTCCCATGTCGACGGGTGGGTGGTTGACGGTAGAGGTTAAAGGGTCGTTATCCCTCGATTGCGCGCGTTGCCTGGAAAAATTGACCGGCGATTACCGCATAGCGCTCAAATTATTAGTGGAGAAGCGGACGGCGCAGGGCGTCGAATGGGTGGAAGCCGATGAACAGGGGGTAGACGAATATTTGCTGCAAATCGGACCCGATGTCACCGAGGTTTCCTTGGAGCATCCCATCGCCGAGCAGATCATCCTGAATTACAATCTGAATCCCTTGCCTACGCTTGACGATGTCAATAAATGCCTGCAATGCGGGCGAGACGCCTCCGCATTTTATCCGGGGGCCAAAAAGGCGGATAAAATGGACCCTCGTTGGGCCAAACTATCATCCTTGCAGAAAAACAGCCGGCCCGAAAACGAAGGCCAGTAGTCTTGTTTCGATTTCATTACACGGAGAGATAACCATGGCGGTACCCAAACGAAAAACATCCACGGCAAGGCGCGACAAGCGCCGCACCAATTGGAAGTTGAAGCAGCCGACGCTAACCAAATGCTCCCATTGCGGCACTGTGAAAGTGTCCCATCGCGTTTGCAATAACTGCGGCTACTATGCGGGCGTAGAAGTCCGTCAGCCGGCAGATTAGCGGATATCCATCCATGATTCATATCGGTTTGGATGCAATGGGGGGAGACAATGCTCCCTCAGCGGTGGTCGAAGGAGCGATTCTGGCCGCGAAGGCGGCTAAGGGCGCCTTCCGCATCGTGCTGACCGGTCCGGAAGACACCGTCCAGGCGGAGCTGAAAAAATTCGGTTACTCGGAACCGGATATTCTGGTACACCATGCCCCTGATTTGGTCGGAATGGACGAGTCGCCTGCCAATGTTTTGAAAACCAAGCAGAATTCCGGATTGGTAACCTGTGTCGGCTTGCAAAAAGCCGGTAAGGTACAGGCCAGTATGAGCGCCGGAAATTCCGGAGCCATGATGGCAGCCTGTTTGATGATTCTCGGTCGTGCGGGTACCATCAGCCGACCGGCCATAGCCTGCGTGATTCCCACTTCAGGCCAACCCGCCGTTCTGGTGGATTGCGGCGCCAACGTGGATGAAAAAGCCTCCACCCTCATGCATTTCGGTATATGCGGCAGCATTTATGCGGAACAGGTTTTGGAATATACCTCTCCGCGAGTCGGCTTGCTGAATCTGGGAGAAGAAGAGAAAAAGGGTCCCGAAGTACTGCAAGAGGCGTATCAACTTTTGAAAAACGCTCCCCTTAATTTTATCGGCAACATCGAAGGACGCGATATCCTGCGCGGAGCCGCCGAAGTTATCGTGGCTCCGGGATATGCCGGGAATATCGTTCTCAAGCTGATGGAAGGCTTTTACGAGTATCACATGAATCTCTTCGGCACTCTCGATTCGGAACCCGGACGTCGTTTCGCCCACGATTGGGATTATTCCAATTATGGCGCCGCCCTGTTATTGGGACTCAACGGCACCGGCGTCATCACCCACGGTCGCGCCAATGCCAAGGCCATCAAAAATGGATTGGAAACCGCCTTCAAACTGGCCGGAACCAATGTGGCCGAAAAGGTGGCCGCGAAATTGACGCAGGCAGGCTGAGGGCCGTTCTTTCATGGGAGCTTCCATAACCGGCGTTGGAGTCTATCTCCCCGAACAGGTGGTGACCAACGCCGATCTCGAAAAGCGCGTCGACACCACCGATGAGTGGATCGTTTCCCGAACCGGCATCAAGGAAAGGCGTATCCTGCCGCCCGAATCCGGCATGGTGGCTTCCGACATGGGAGCCGCCGCTGCCCGCAGCGCTCTGGAAAAAGCCGGCATCTCCGCGCTGGAAGTGGACGCCATCATTGTTGGCGGCATCAATCCCGATAAACAGTTTCCCGCCACCGCCTGTTACATCCAGGCGAAAATCGGAGCCGTCAACGCTTTCGCCTATGACTTGACCGCCGCCTGCGCCGGCTTCGTTTTCGGGCTCAATATGGCGGGCTTGCTCATCGATTCCGGACAATGCCGTAACGTGCTGGTTATCGGGGCCGAGTTGTTGTCTCCCGTGGTGGATTGGACCGATCGCAATACCTGTATCCTATTCGGCGACGCGGCCGGCGCGGTAGTCGTCAGCGCCACTCCGGAGTCCGATCGCGGCATCCTCCGTAGTTTTCTCAAAAGCGACGGCACCCAGGCGGGAGTTCTCTTTCTCGATTCGCTGGTGTTGCAGCCGCAAGGCGGGCAGCATATCCATATGGACGGCAAGCAGGTATTCAAGCTGGCGGTCAGCGAAGTTTCCGCCATAGTGAACCGGGCGGTTACCGAGAGCGGATTCCGCATTGAAGATTTGGATTTACTTATCCTGCATCAGGCCAACCGCAGGATCCTGTCGGCCATCGGGGAGAAGCTTGGGCTTCCCTCCGAAAAAGTTTTCGTCAACGTACATAAATTCGGCAATACCTCATCGGCGTCCATTCCCCTGGCATTGAACGATGCTCTGCAGGAAGGGCGTATCCGGCGCGGCTCCCTGGTCGCGCTGGCCGCGGTCGGTGGCGGCATGTCATGGGGTTGTAATATCGTGCGCTGGTGATCTCCCCCAAGGGAGAATCGCGGACCCGGCACGGGAAAGGTCCAGAAACTTGAGTTCCAAAATCCTGCTATTCCCTGGGCAAGGCTCGCAATATGTGGGTATGGGCCGCTCGCTCGCCGACAACCATGCGCCCTCGGCGGAATTATTACAAAGAGCCGCCCGCGTTCTGGGTTATGATATCGGTGATCTGCTATTCAACGGACCCGAAGAGCGGTTGAAGCAAACCCAATTCACCCAGCCGGCGCTTTTCACGGTTTCCATGATGGCTTTCGGCGCGTTGAAGGAAAGGGGCCTGGGCTTCGACTTTGCCGCCGGCCATTCGCTGGGCGAATACTCAGCGCTGTGTGCGGCCGGGGTTTTCGATTTCGAAGCCGGCTTGAAGCTGGTCAAACTGCGCGGCGAATTGATGGGCCAGGCCGGAGAACGCAGGCCCGGAGCCATGGCGGCTATTCTTGGACTCGAAGCGGAAAAGCTGCACGGGGTTTTGGCCGAGGCATCGGCTACCGGCGTGGTGGTCGCAGCCAATTTCAACAGCCTCAGCCAAATCGTGATTTCCGGAGAATCGGCGGCGGTGGAAACTGCCGGTCGTCTCGCTTCGGTGGCGGGGGCCAAAAAGGTGGTGCCGCTTCCAGTCAGTGGCGCCTTCCATTCGCCTTTGATGGATTATGCGATGGACGGCCTGCGCCTGGGTTTGGAGCAAACTCCTTTCGCCAATGCCGAGGTTCCCGTGCTTTCCAATGTGGAGGCGCGCCCGGAAAAGGAAGGAGCCCGGCTCAAAGAGTTGCTGCTGCGGCAAATGGTGTCGCCCGTTCGCTGGGTGGAATGCATCCGCGCGGCCATGCAATTGGGCTGTAACGAAGGCCTGGAAGTGGGCGCGGGTAAGGTGCTGATGGGTCTGAGCCGCGGCATTTCCCGCGACTTTAAAGTGACCCCCATAGAAACCTGGGAAGAAGTGGAAAAGGAGTTTCAGGCATGAGAGGACAAACCGCCATTATCACCGGCGCGAGTCGGGGGCTGGGCTTGGCCATTGCCGAGGATTTAGCGCGCCAAGGCGTCAATTTGCATTTGCTGGCCCGCAATCAAGAGGCCCTGGAGAGCGCTGCCGACCGCTTGCGTTCCGAGTCCGACGTAAAAACCTATGCCTGGAGTCTGGACGTATCGGATGCGGAACAGGTGCAGAAAACCATGGGGGAGATTCTCGCGGCAACTCCGACGGTGGAAATACTCGTCAATAATGCCGGAATTACCCGCGACGGCTTACTGATGCGCATGAAAGACGGCGATTTCGACGATGTCATGCATATCAACCTGCGTCCGGTTTTCCTGTTTACGCGCGCCCTGCTCCGCCCCATGCTCAAGCAAAAATACGGCCGCATCATCAACATGTCGTCCATCGTGGGCGTCAAAGGCCAGGCCGGGCAAGCCAATTATGCCGCCTCGAAAGCCGGTATTATCGGGTTTACCAAGAGCTGCGCGCGCGAAGTAGCCAGTCGTGGCATCACCTGTAATGCGGTGGCTCCCGGCTTCATCGATTCGGATATGACCCGGGCTTTGAGCGAGGAGCAGCGCACGGGTATTCTTAAGGAAATTCCCATGGGACGGATGGGAAAGGCCGAAGAAGTGGCGACCCTGGTCCGTTTCTTGGCGGGTCCCGAATCCGGTTACATTTCCGGTCAGGTGCTGTCTATTGACGGCGGCATGGGAATATAGGACCTTCCGTGCCGAAAACGCCCTTTCCTCCCGTCGTTGAGTTTGTGATTTAACCTTTTTATCTATATTTTAACCCACCAAACAAGGAGCCTTTCAAATGTCCGAAGATATTCATCAGAAAATCACCAAGGTAATCGTAGAGAAACTGGGGGTCAGTGAAGACCAGGTCAAGGCCGAAGCCAGCTTTATCGATGATTTGGGCGCCGATTCTCTGGACCAGGTGGAATTGGTCATGGCCTTGGAAGACGAATTCGACATCGAAATTCCGGACGAAGAAGCTGAGAAGCTCAAAAAGGTTTCCGACGTTTTCAGCTACGTCACCTCGAAATCCTGATAGCCCATTGCCGGCGCCGGAGCGCTCTTTCACGGGTCATCCGGCGTAGCGATTCGCATGATTTTTAAATTCCTGGAAAAAATCCTGCCGAATCGGATTTCCGGTTCCACTCATTCCGAGTTGGAAAAAACCCTTGGATACCGCTTCCAAAATCCCTCGCACCTGACCATGGCCTTGTCCCACCGTTCCTATGTGAACAGTGTGAGGTCCCAACCCCGACCCGAATCTTTTGAGCGCCTCGAATTTCTGGGGGACTCCGTGCTCAATTTCATCGTAACCGATTATCTCTACCGCGAATATCCGGAAAACGAAGAAGGCCGCATGTCGAAGATGAAATCGCTGGTGGTCAGCTCCAGGGTATTGAGTCTTTGCGCCGAGCAATGGAATCTGGGGGAGCATATTCTCCTGAGTCGCTCAGAGGAGAAATCGGGAGGTCGTACCCGACCCAGCATTCTAGCCGATGCTTATGAAGCCGTCGTGGGGGCCGCTTATTTGGACGGCGGTATTCCTGCGGCCACCCGGCTGGTCTACAACTCGCTGATGCGGATTTTGGACGAGGTGCTGGTCGATGAGGATTTGGTGAATTATAAGAGCAAATTGCTGGAATATACCCAGGCTTGCGGAATGGGCGCGCCCAGCTATGAAGTACTGGAGGAATCGGGTCCCGAGCACCGCAAGATTTTTTCCATTGGCGTTTTCGCCCAAGGCAGGGAATGGGGCAAGGGCGAGGGCAATTCCAAAAAAAGCGCGGAGCAAGCCGCCGCGCGACTCGCGCTTTCCCACCTGAAGCAGAGACGCAAAAATCCAGTTGACCACGAATCCAAATCCTCGGCTACCGATAGCCGGGATGGCGAGTCCGAGCGCAATTAGCGTGAACTGGCGTTTCATCGACAGTGGTATCCGCTCGGGCGCTTACAACATGGCCCTGGACGAAGCCATATTCCGGGAAGTCCAGTCCGGCAACTCTCCACCCACCCTTCGTACCTACGGTTGGAATCCCGGCTGCGTCAGTTTGGGGCATCATCAAAATCCCGAGCGTGAAATCGATTTCGATGCCCTGGCCCGGCGGGGATGGGGTTGGGTAGTCCGTTTGACCGGAGGCCGGGCCGTTTTACACCTGGAGGAATTTACCTACGCGGTGATCGCCCGCAACGATTCCGCGCCCTGGGCCGCAAACCAGGCGGCTTCCTACGACGCCATCTCCAGGGCCCTGCTGGCGGCGCTTCCCGAAGCGGGACTGGAATTGAGCCGGGAGCGCGCCTACCCGATAGAGAAGCCTCAAGGTACCGAAAGCGGAGACGCCATGAGCCCCTGTTTTACCACGGCTGCCCGCTCCGAAATTACTTGGGAACAAAAAAAAGTGGTGGGTTCGGCGCAACGCCGGACACGCGAAGGTTTTCTCCAGCATGGCTCGATACCTTTAACCGGCAAGCATGGCGAATTGGTGGAGGTTTTACGGCTCTCCCCGGCCTACGCTCGGCGCTATACCGAATTGCTGGAGAAGAGCGCTGTACCACTGGACCGGATAGCGGGAAGGCAAGTACATTGGGAAGAGGTGAATAAGGGATTTATGGAAAAAATGGCGGCTGCCTTGGGAATCCAAGGGGAGCCGGGTGAACTCACGGAAGTCGAAACCGAACTGTGCGCCGAATTGGAATCCGCCAAGCGGGAGCACCGGCCATTCGCATCCGCTATCGTCAACAGAACGCCATGCTGACTATCGAGAACCTTTCCATTTCCTTTCGCATCGGCGAGGCCTTTGTTCCGGTAACGCGCGGAGTTTCTTTGCGGCTGGAAAAAGGGCGTACCCTGGGCATTGTGGGCGAATCGGGAAGCGGAAAATCGGTGACCATGCTGGCAGCCATGGGATTGCTTCCCAAAGTCTCCAGCCGTGTTGAAGCCGACACGCTGCAATTCGAAGACAAAAACCTGCTCGCCCTGTCCGAAAGCCAGTGGCGAAAAGTGCGGGGCAAGGAAATCGCCATGGTTTTCCAGGATCCCATGACCAGCCTCAATCCGTTAATGCGTTGCGGCGAACAGATAAGCGAATCTTTGCGGTTGCACCAGGGAAAATCGCGTTCGGCAGCGCGTACCCTGGCGGTGGAATTGTTGGAGCGCATGGATATACCCAATCCCTCCGACCGCTATTCCAATTATCCCTTCGAACTTTCCGGGGGCATGCGCCAGCGGGTGATGATCGCCGTGGCCTTGGCTTGCAAGCCAAAATTATTGATAGCGGACGAACCGACCACGGCGCTGGATGTGACGGTGCAAGCCCAGATTCTCAAAATCATCCGCGATTTACAAAACGATTTCGGCATGTCTTTGATCCTGATTACGCATGATTTGGGTGTGGTGCAAGACATGGTCGATGAGCTTGCCGTACTCTATGCGGGTGGGGTGGTGGAAAAAGGCGTCACCCGCGAGATTATGCGAAGACCTTCCCATCCCTATACGCAAGGGCTCATCGACTCCATTCCCAGTTTGGAAAAAAGAGTGAGTCGCCTGCATTCCATTGAAGGCGTTGTGCCGGCGCCTACGGAAATAGTCGCGGGATGCCGCTTCCATCCCCGTTGCCATTTCGTGGAACCGGTGTGCCACAGCCGCGTTCCGGAACTGGTCGGTAAGACTTCCCAGCAATCGGCCTGCCTCCGACGCGAAGAGTTTCTCGCTCGCATTCCGTCGGTCTCGCCTTCGCCATCCCTTTAAAATACGCCAAAGGTGAGTCTCCAGCCGGTCTTTTCCCCAATGGGGGCGCGGATTGCTTCCGGTTGCCAGTCTCAGGGGAAAAAAGCAAATTCCCTTGTTTATGATATTTGAAATCATTCCCTGAATGAAACCAACAGTGAGTTAAGGCATTCCATGGTTACCGAAACGAAAACGCAAAAATCCGCCCAGCAAAAAACCCTCGAGGCGATTCTTACCCGCGGAGATATCCGTGTCGGCGGAGACCGGCCTTGGGATATTCGCATCCATAATCCAGGCTTGTACGCCAGAGTGCTGGGCAAGGGTTCGGTGGGTTTGGGCGAGGCGTATATGGAGGGATGGTGGGATTGCGAGGCTCTCGACGAATTCTTCGTGCGCGTCTTGGAGGCGCGTCGGGGTTTTCAGCCCAAGCTGAGCCTGGAGCTCATTTCTTTCGCGGTCAAAGCCAAATTGACCAACCGCCAAACTCCCGCCCTGTCCATGAATGAAGGGAAGAGCCATTACGAAATCGGCAACGACTTGTATAAACGGATGTTGGATAAGCGCATGATGTATTCTTGCGCATATTGGAGGGAGGCAAATACTCTCGACGAGGCCCAGGAAGCCAAGCTCGATCTCATCTGCCGTAAATTACGGCTTGAGCCAGGGATGCGCATACTGGATATCGGCTGCGGCTGGGGAGGCTTCGCCCGCTTCGCTGCGGAACGCTACGGGGTGCATGTGGTAGGGATTACGGTAGCCGAGAACCAGTTGGAGCTCGCCCGGGAGAATTGCCGGGGTTTGTCCGTAGAACTTCGTCTCCAAGACTATCGGAATTTGAACGAGCAATTCGATCACGTGGTTTCCATCGGCATGTTCGAGCATGTGGGCCCCAAAAATTATCGCGAGTATTTTCAAGTAGCGCGTCGCTGTCTCAAAGACAGAGGGCTATTCCTGCTGCATACCATTGGCGAAAACCGGACGGAAATCAAGATGGACGCCTGGATGGACAAGTATATCTTCCCCAATGCCAAACTTCCGTCCATAGCCGAAATCGGAACGGCCATCGAAAATCTCTTCGTGATGGAAGATTGGCATAATCTCAGCACCGATTATGAACGCACCTTGCTGGCTTGGCTGGACAATTTCCAACGGCACTGGCCCGATCTCTCCGGAAAATACGACGAGGTTTTCCGCCGCATGTGGCGCTATTATCTGCTGATGTGCGCCGGCGGTTTCCGGGCGCGTAAAACCCAGCTCTGGCAAATCGTGCTGGCTAAAAATCCCAAGACCCAATACCTGTCGCTGCGATAAAACCCGCCCGAAAAAGCGGGCAGAGCTTTCCTTTTCCGGGCGCAAGACCTTATTTAAATAAGGGGCTGTGTTCCGGAGGTGAATCCTCCGCAAGCGCAGCTTCCGTGCAAACTCAAGGCGGAAGGGGGGGGCGTATGCATGAGGGATCCATCTGGCGGCAAACCGCGGAAACTAAACGTTATGGACGATTAACGGGAAACCACGAAGCCGATATCGCCATTGTGGGAGCCGGTATTACCGGTCTAACCCTGGCGCATGAGTTGTCGCGTTCCGGTTTAAGGGTGGTGGTTTTGGAAGCCGGAACCGTGGGCTGCGGAGCCACGGGCCACTCGAGCTGTCACCTCACCACCCAAATCGGTTTCTCCTATCGCAATCTGGCGAAAAAATTCGGTAACGACTGCGCAGCGAAGGTGGCCGACTCCCGCCAGCGGGGGATAGCCTACATCGAGGAAAAAGCCCAGCAGGGAATCTCTTGCGATTTCCAGCGGGTACCGGGCTATCTCTATGCCGAAAAGGCTGCGAAGGAGGAAGAATTGGTAAAAGAAGCGGAGGCCGCCGCACAGGCGGGACTCGCCGTGACCTTGGAGAAAAAGGCGGTATTACCCTTCGCCCAGGCGAAATCGATTCGTTTCGAAAACCAGGCCGTATTCAACAGCCAATCCTATCTCTTGGGAATGGCCCGCGGCTTGGAAGCAACGCGTTGCGCCCTGTACGAAAAAAGCCGCGTGGTGGATATCCAAGAGGATGGAAAGCGGGTCATTACGGAATCCGGTTCAGTTAAAGTGGATAAAACCGTGATGGCTACGCATTTACCTCCCTTCCTGAATTTACTGCAAACCCTGGCGGCGCCCTACCGAAGTTATGTGTTAGGGGTTACTCTTAAAAAAAATTATCCCGCGCATGCGTTATACTGGGATAATGAAGATCCGTATCACTACACGCGGCTTTACGAAAAGTCGGGCCGCAAGTGGTTGATTGTCGGCGGGTCCGATCATAAAACGGGCCACACCCCCACCGAGCCGGATCCTTTTGCAGACTTGGAAAATTACGTCTATGCCCGCTATCCCGTTGCTTCGGTGGATTTCCGATGGTCCGCCCAATTTTATGAACCGGCCGACGGTCTGCCTTATATCGGCTTGTCCCCTTTTGAAAACCTTTACGTGGCCACGGGCTTTTCGGGAGATGGCCTGGTCTATGGTACTCTGGCGGGCATGCTCTTGGCCGACAGGATACAGAACCGCGACAACGATTGGTCGGAAGTCTATAACGCCCGCCGTATCACTCCGCGGGCTTCGGGAGCCCATTTCGTGCGTGAAAATGCGGATGTCGCCAAACACTTATTGTGGGATAGAATTCGCGGCGCGCGGGAACTCGAAGAGATTGAACCCGGCCAGGGTGCGGTGGTTGAAGTGGAGGGTAAACGTCTGGCCGTTTCCTCCGAAGCGGAAGGAGATTGGGCGGCGATTTCACCCATCTGCCCGCATATGGGGTGCGTTTTGCAATGGAACGGATCCGAAAAAACCTGGGATTGTCCCTGTCATGGAAGTCGATTTCACCGAAAAGGTGAATTATTGGAGGGACCCGCCACGTCCTCGCTCCCCGATAAAACCGAATCGGTCCTCAAAAATTTACGGAATCTCGCAAAAACGCCCTGATTATTGCATACGGTTGCGGATGGATATATTTTGGGGAACATGTTCGGGCTCCCCTCCACCTGCTTCCGTATTCCCGCTTTCGGTTATTTGCTCCTACTCTGCCTTGTGAGTAGGGGTTATTCCCAAGACACCATGGACCGCGTGGTTCTCGGTGATAATCTGGTGATCCCTGCCGGCGAAACCGTGACGGAGGCGGTGGTCATCGGCGGTAACCTCGCCGTTTACGGAAAGGTTTTGGGAGACGCGGTAGTCGTAGGCGGAAACCTGGTGCTGGGATCGATAGCCGAGGTGGGAGGCAATGCCGTTGCCGTAGGGGGTCGCATTACCCGGGAAAACGGCGCGCAGGTTGCCGGCAGCGTTACCCAGGTGACCGTTCCGGGGATCTCCACCCTCTTACAGGCTATTCCCAGGCAGGGCCGGGATCTCTTCATGTGGCCGGTGCGCATTTTCACCTTCATCGGTTTTCTCGCCCTGGGCTTGCTCATTGTAGCGGTTTTACCGACACCGGTGAACAGATTGGCGGTCGTCATCTACGCCAACCCTCTGCCTAGCTTACTCTGGGGCTTATTGGGAACGGTGCTTATTGTTCCCGTTACCCTCATTTTGATTATTTCCCTGGTGGGAATCCTGTTGATTCCGCTCCTGTTCGTACTGATTGGTTTGGCCGCCCTTATCGGCTATATCGCGGCCGGGCGTGAAATAGGCCGACGCATTTCCGAAGCCACAGGAAAAATCGACACCTCCATCTTTTTGGATACCGCCGTAGGTCTGGTGCTCCTGTGGTTGGTGGGCTGGGTTCCCCTTCTCGGCTTTGTGATAAAAACCGTGGTAGGCTTGGCCGGATTCGGTGCCGTGTTGATTTCTCTTCCTCTGCTGCGGAAGCAACCCGCTTCGCTTTCGTGAAGCTTAATTCTGCCCGATAGGTGGCTAGGTTTCCCTACTCCTCAGAGAACGTTTAATTGACGGATCTGTCGTTTTCGGTCCACTCAAGGCTGGATATTGGCATACATTAGGCATTTATAGGCGATCGACTCGTATTAACCCAAGAAAAAATCCCAGGAAATATAAGGTCGGTATGAATCGTTCCATTGTCTCAATATTGGTAACCGCTTGCTCCTGGGGGCTTCTCGTCAGTGTGCAACCCGACTCCCTGTTTGCCCAGGCTTCGACCGCCACGCTCAATTTGACCGGCAAGGTGGCCGGTTCCGATTCCGTTCCCCATGCGGGCGCCACAGTGCGGCTCCTCAAATCCGGTTTGACTACGAGCACCGATGCCCATGGCCGTTTCACGCTTATCGGGCCGTTGTCGCTGATTCCCGGGAATAAGCATGGCTTCGGGACAGTATCCCCATCTATTCGTTTAGGAAATTTGATTTTCAATGCTCACGGTGGCGTGCCCATTGAAGTGGAAGTACTGGATTTGCGTGGACGCCGCCTGGGTCATGGTAGTTTTCCTGCATTGGAGTCGGGATCCTATCAATTGCATTTGGGAGCCCTGGTTCCCGATGCCGGTTCCATGGATGTTCTGGTCCGATTGCACAGCGGAAGCGAAACCACCTCCTGGAAAGTACCCGGGTTGTTACTGCGGACCTCGTCCGGCGGCGGCCGGAACCCCGTGCGCCAAACCTATCTTGATGCATCTCTAGCCAAGTCGGCGGCGGCCGCGGTGGATACGTTACGGGTTTCGGGGGTGGGATTCGAAGAACGTGATTTTCCCGTCACGGCATGGAACGGGGATCTCGGAACCCTGGTGGTTCAGCCTCAGGGAGCCGGCAAGACTCTGGCCATTGCCTACCGTCGCGCTTCCACCCAAGTGGAATTCGGAGTGAACCGATTGGCTGCCGCCTTGCGTAAGCTTGGGTATACTCCCGTATTCCAGGACCTCACAGCGGCGAATTTGGAAACCGCCATACTCGTTCGCGCCGGCGCCGACGATAAGCCTCCGGCCGCCGAATTCTCGGGGTTACCGGCGATTCCCAGCGGCTTGCGTGCGGAGGGTTTTCGCATTGGCGCGGTGCCGGCCGGAGGGCGATCCCTGCATGCCGTGGACGGCGCGGATGAAAGCGGGGCCATGTACGGCCTTTTGGAATTGGCGGAACAGATTTCCATGAACTCATCGGTTACCCATCTTCCGGTAAAGCAGGTAGACGCTCGCTTCCCCTTTCGGGCCGTCAAGTTCAACCTCCCCTGGTCCACCTATCGAAACAGCCCCTTCCTTTCCGAGAATACCCCCATCGTGCGCGACACGGTGTATTGGGCAAAGTTTCTCGACATGATGGCCGAGAACCGTTTCAATACCCTCACCCTCTGGAATCTGCACCCCTTTCCCTATCTGGTGCGCGCGAAAAGTTTCCCCAAGGCCTCGCCCTTCTCCGATGCCGAGTTCGCCGAGTGGACGGTGTTCTGGACCCGTCTCTTCCGCATGGCCAAGGACAGAGGCATTGCGACCTATCTGGTAAATTGGAACATTTTCGTCAATCAGCAATTCAAGACGAATTACGATGCGGGAGCCAAGATTGATAATCATCACATTGGCGATGGAAAAACCTCCGCCCAGATAGAGGCCTATACGCGGGAAAGCGTGACCCAGGTGCTGGATGAATATCCCGACCTTACCGGCCTGGGCGTTTCGCTCGGTGAGATGATGGGGGGTATGACCCCGAACCAGCGCGAAGATTGGGTTTTAAAAACCGTGGTCGCCGGCATGAAGGCGGCCAAGCGACCTTCACGGCTCATCCATCGGGCGCCCTTCTCAGCGGGTACGGGATCGGGAGGTTCGGCCAGCCGCGAAACCGAGACCATGACCCGCAACGCTTTGGAGACGATTGATCTCCCGGGGCCCATTTGGGTGGAAGCCAAGTTCAACTGGTCGCATGGCCATAGCACTCCCAAGCTGGTGCATACCCATGGAGGCGAGCTTACCGACGCCTATTGGAATCCCAAACCCAAAAATTACTCCATGACCTGGATGATCCGTAACGAGGATTTTTTCATCCTGCGTTGGGGACAGCCGGATTTTATTCGCGAGCATATCGCCCTTAACGGGCAGGATTACGTGGGAGGTTATTTCGTCGGATCCGAAACCTACATTCCGGCCAAGGATTTTTCGCATAAGACCGGACATGCCCACCTTACCTGGTCCTACGCCTTCCAGAAACAATGGCTGTTTTATAAACAATGGGGCAGACTCTTATACGATCCATCCGTTCCGGACAAGGTTTTTGCGCATGGTTTCGATTCGCGGCATGGAGGCAACGATGGTGCGGCGATGGTTAAAGCCTATTCCCTGGCTAGTCAGATGCCTTTGCGCCTCGCCTCCTTCTTCACCAGCAGATGGGATTTCACTCTCTATTCGGAAGGCTTCTACGCCCTTCCTGATTTTATCACTCTAGAGCGCCTCATCAATCAGAAAACGCTTGATCCCGATTACCTCGACATCAAGGCCCATGTGAACAATGTTATAGCCAAACGGTCGACTCCCGCGGGAAAAATCGATCCGATAATGCTGGCGAATAATCTGGAAGCGGACGCTAAGGTTTCTCTCTCCCAGGTTGCTTCCATCAATGCGGGGTCACGGCAGGCCCTGCAATGTGAGATGGAAGATATTCGCGCCTGGTCGGCTATGTCCCTATACTTCGCGGCCAAGTTGCGAGGTGGCGTTGCTCTACAAACCTTCCGGCGAAATGGAGTCGCCGGGGAAAAGGTCAAGGCGGTTGACTTCATGAAAACGGCGGCGGGGCATTGGAAAGAACTCGTGGCGATTACCCAAGCCCATTACCAGCCCATTCCGCTGGTCCATTTCACCGAAAATGGTGTTTATCAGCACAAAAAATTTTCCTGGGATTTGATGCTGCCGGCGGTGACGAAGGATATTGCTGTAGCCGAGGGAGGATGAGTGTCCGTCCCCTCGGACCATGGAAGCGCCGCTTCGGCTTCGCTGGACATCAACCGTTGCCGCGACGCAGCGGTCGGGAGTTGTCTATCAATTCGGGAGAGCGGCTGCGCGCGAAATAAACCCTAGTGGTCAAATCGATTTTGAGATCCGCCAACTCCCGCCAGGGAAGTAATACCGCGTAACCGGCTTCGAAACTATCGCGTAGTCGATCCGGCAGCGCCGCCTGCGAAGGAGCCGCTTCCGCAGCGGGATTGGTGGGAAGCACGATCCCGATCAGACCGTTTTTGCGGTCCAGGGTAGCCTTGATTTCCCAATCCACGAATTTGCTTTGATGGGTATGGGCTCCGCATAAAACCACGGTGCAGCCCGCGTCTCCCATTCCGCTCTCATTAAGGTGATGGAAAAAGGGCCCTTCGTTCTGGGTATCCAATTCGCGGTCGAGGGAATTGTCCCGCACGATTTCATATTGCGACGCATAAAGGCGCGAGAAGGCCTCATAGAAATTGCCGTCGCTATAGTGGTCATAGCTGACGAAAAGGCGGTCTTTTTTCTTTTGGAATAAACCTTTACCAGACATGCTGACAATATCCTAAAATTCCGCGTCGACTTCTAAGCCCCCTTTCCAGAGCTACCGCAGTACCCTTGGCGTTCGCATTTGAGTACCTTTTTGGGATGTCGAAGCCTTTGCTCCAAATCGAAAATCTCCGCGTCGAATTCACCTCGGGAAAGCAGAAGGTGGTTGCCGTCAAGGACGTAAACCTGAATATCGGCGAACATTCCACTTTGGGTTTGGTCGGCGAATCGGGTAGCGGAAAGACCACGGTGGGGCGCTCCATCATCCGGCTGGTCAAGGCCCAGGGCGGAAGCATCCGTTATAAGGGCGAAGAAATCCTGGGAATTTCCGAAGGCCGGTTTCTGCCCTTCCGGAAAAAAATCCAGATGATTTTCCAGGATCCCTATTCCTCTCTCGATCCCCGCCTCAACATTCGCGGCAGTTTGCGCGAGGCGCTTTCGCTGGGACGGCCCGATGAGCCCAAGCATTGGGAAGACGTCATGGCCGAAAAGATGAATCTGGTGGGACTCGACCCGGTTTATCTCTCCCGCTACCCTCACGAATTTTCCGGCGGCCAGCGGCAGCGCATCGGCATTGCCCGCGCTCTTTGCGTCGAGCCTGAGTTCCTAATCTGCGATGAGCCGGTATCCTCGCTGGACGTTTCCATCCAGGCCCAGATTCTCAACTTAATGATGGAATTACAGGACAGGCTGGGTCTCAGCCTGCTTTTCATCAGCCACGACTTACGCGTGGTGAAGCATATTTCCCAAACGGTGGCGGTGATGCGTCGCGGTGAAATCGTGGAGTATAGCGAAACCGAAGAGCTGTATGGGGATCCGCGCCATGAGTATACGCGCGAGCTCTTGGCCGCCATACCCGGACGCATCCTTTCCGCCTGACCTTGATGATGGGTCCGACTTTCAGCGCCAGGCTTTGTGTAATTCCTGCGTGAGCAACTTCCGTCCCCCTGCATCCAGGTGAATGCCGTCGGAATAGGTGTAAGCCACCCCTGGCGGCGGCCGGGAAAGGTCCAAGAAGCGAATGCCCAATTGATCGCATCGCGCCCGGAAGGCGGACATGTACTTGACATGCGCCTCCGCTCCGTCCAATAGGCTGTCCGCGGGTGGGCAGGGGAGCCGCAGCATCCACAACTCAACTCCCGCCGATTGCGCCAGTTCGGCTAATTCCTCCAGTCCGGAATCGAAGCCGCCTGAACCCCCTTCCGCGTCATGGCCCCCGCCGTGAGCTTCCAAGGCGTCCTCGGCCCAGCGGGCGAAAGTCGCTTCCGCTCCGGCGGCCATGCGAAAGGGATTGAAGGCGGTATCGGGGGCGAAAGTCTGCGGATGGCCGGAGGGAATCCATGCCGCCACCCTTTCCTGAATCCGGGCCTGGGTTTCGAGGCGATGGTGATAACCGTACCAGTTCTTATGCAGAAAAAAGCGGAATTCTTCCATCCCGGAAATTCGGCCCCCACGTAGACGCAGAAAATCGTCCCGGGTCATCGAATCGATCAAGGCCAGAGAGGTCCTTTCTTGGTTTTGCAGAGGATCGAATTTTTCCTCCGATCGGGCGTAGGGGAAGAAACCGGTTTCCACTACCAATTTCTGTGGTGTTCCGTTCGGCAGGACATGGTTCTCGAAAATAAGGCGATAGGCCGATTCTCCCTTCAATCCCGCGAGGGCGAGGTTGAAGTGGCGCGCTTTCGGCCCGGCGCCCGCGAGTGTATCCAACAGAGAGACGTCCACCCCGGCATCGGTGAGGGAACTGCCCAAGAACACGGTGTGGGCAGCGGGAAGAGGTGGCTGATAGCGCGCGAGCACCTGGCGGGGCAAGGTGGTTTTCACCGTATGCCGCGTGTAAAGCTCCGCCGCCAGTAGACTGGATAAAACGATAAGCCCCAGGGCGGCGAGGTTGCGGCCCGGGCGCATGCGCCGTGAACCGCGCGCCACTTCGTACGCTTCAGAATTGGAAGTAGAGGAAGGGCGCATGTTGGGTGGAATAGATGAAGGCGGGGCCGACGCCCGCCGCGGATAGGGTAACCCGCACGGTATCCCAATGGGGAGCCAGGCGTATGCGCAATGCTTGCAGAGGCGCGTTTAGGGAGAGGCCGGGTTCGCAAGGATTGGGTACGAAAAATCCCGAGAGAGCGTGCCAAACAGCGAAAACCAAAAGCGCGGTGAAAACCAATGCGGTTTCCGGTTTATGGAAGGGGAGGCCCGCTGCCGAGAAATTTCCTTGGCCCGCCAGGAGGAAGCCTTCACCGATGCGGGTCAGCATGGACGCCGCCTCTCCCAGGGTTTGCGCGCGAAAAATCGCCCACCCCAGGCAGACGAAGTGGAAAACGGCGAGAATGCTTACCGTGCGCTTCACTATTGGAAATGCCTGTCCTGGCGCGCCAAGCGGCCTTACCGGCACATCTGCTCCCAGCGCCTTGCGTGCCGACCACAACCTTTCGGCCGCCAAGGCCGCGCCGTGCAATAATCCCCACACGAGAAAGGTCCAGGCGGCTCCATGCCATAATCCACCTAGAACCATGGTGATGAGCAGGTTGCGGCAGATTCGCAGGATATTCCCGCGGTTGCCGCCCAGGCTGACGTAGAGATAATCGCGCAGCCAGGTGGAAAGGGTGATATGCCAACGGCGCCAGAAATCCCTTATGCTATGCGCGAGATAGGGAAGCCGGAAGTTTTCGGGAAAATCGAAGCCGAGGGTCTTGGCCGAACCGCGGGCCATATCGGTATAGGCCGAGAAGTCGAAATAAATCTGGAAGGCGAAGGCATAGAGGGCTAACAGGTTTTCCACCGGCGAATACGCGGCGGGCGCGGCGAACACCGGATCCGAAAAGCGCGCCAGCGAATCGGCGAACAGCAATTTTTTGCAGAGGCCCCGCACAAAAAGCGAAGAGCCCAAGTAGAGGTTCGTCATGGAAAAGCGGGGTAGGGGAGCGAGCTGGGGCAGAAATTCCACCGCGCGTACGATGGGTCCCGCCACCAGTTGGGGAAAGAAGGCCACGAAAAGGAAAACATCGAGAACGGGCGCGGGCTTTTGTTTTCCGCGATAAATGTCGAGGGTATAGCTCATGCTTTGAAAAGTGAAAAAGGAGATACCTACGGGAAGGATGATGTTCAGGGTAGAAGGAGCGCCCCATCCCAGCAATTCGCGCAGCGAGTCGGCGAAGAAGTTGAAGAATTTGAAAAAACCGAGTACGCCCAGGTTACATGTCAGGCTTAGCCATAGCAGTAGGCGCGCCTTGGGACGACTGACTTTCGGCATGGTACGGCCGCAAAGCCAATCGACGGCAGTGGAAAAAAGGATGAGGCCGAGAAATCGCCAATCCCAGGCAGCGTAGAATACGAAGCTGGCGGCCAGCAGAAGGGGCTTGCGGGCCGGTATGGGCAAAGTCCAATAGAGGGCGAAGACCAGAGGTAGGAAGAGGGCATATTCGAGGGATGTGAATAACACGCGTTTTTCTAGGGAAATGGGTCGGTGCTATTTTAGCATGTCCCAACCGCAAGAGTCATTGGTCTTGTCACTGGCGCTGTCACTGGCATGTCGTTGGGGTTTCATGGTTTAATTAAGGCGCACACACCGGCTGGGTCGAATTTTCCGGGCTGGCTTCGATACGAAAAGGAAAGGCATGGCTTCCGACGCCGCATTATCCTATCCAGGCAAGGATTTGGAAGCGATGGATTTCGCCGTAAACTACCATCGCTGGATTTTGGAGGAATCAGCGCCCTATATCGGGGGACGGGTGGCGGAAGTCGGGGCCGGCCGGGGTAGTTTTTCCCAATTATTGTTGGAAAAGCCCCTCGCGCATCTCAGCGCCTTCGAGCCTTCCGCCGATATGTTCCCCTTGCTGCGACAAGCTTTGGGTCAAGACGAAAGAGCCCGCTCGGTCTATGGGTTTTTCCGGAGCCCCCCTTCGGGGGAATTATTCGATTCCGTTTTATACATCAACGTTTTGGAGCATATTGAAGACGATGGCGCTGAATTAGTTCGGGTTTACCAGGCGCTAAAACCGGGTGGGCATGTCGTTCTCTTCGTTCCGGCCTTGGAATGGCTTTACAGCCCTTTCGATGCGGAAATCCACCACTTCAGGCGTTATACCAAAAAAAGCCTCCGGGAAGTTACCCTGGCGGCGGGATTTGAAATTCTCAAGGCGCGGTATTTCGATTTCTTGGGTATCATTCCCTGGTATGTGAATTTCGTTTTGTTGCAAAACCGCCTGAATGGAGGAAATGTGGCGCTTTACGACAAATTTGTGGTTCCGCTGACACGTGTTCTGGAAGGCATGGTAACCCCTCCCATTGGTAAAAACCTGCTGTTAATCGGGCGTAAAGGCTAAGAGTGCCTAACAGAATGGGGTTCTACTACGGCCGGCTACGAAAGTCCAGGGCGTCGTTCTCGACCTTTCAAACCCATCGACGTGGCCTCCAGCCACGCCTTCAGGGTTCTCAAGGCCTCGGGCCTCGCCCTGAACTTCCT
>JBGTHM010000082.1:0-20454 GCA_041746255.1 Fibrobacteria bacterium
TGTGCGCTGCCGGCTCCCAGGGTAAAATTGCGAGGATAGTCGAAAACGGCTTTAAGCACATAGGCGCCTGTGCCCACCTTGTCCCGCTTCGCAGTGAGACCGTTCCAGACAATTCGGGCGACATAGCGATCGCGTTCTCCGTTTTCACCGGACAATACTTGCATTTGGGCTAAGTCCTCAGCGGATAGGACTCCCTGGGTTTGCGTGACGTAGGCTCCCAGATTGGAGTATATCATGAACGTGTAATTGACGGGAAACTCAGTAACGATATGGAATACTGGTCCCACGAAAACCCCGGATTGACCCACATAACATGTCCCGCATTTCCCCTCGACGTTTCCGGGCAGGGGATTGCCGTTTCGGTCGATGGGAATGAATTGGGCCGGTCCCGGATCGCTGGGCAGGGGCGCCGGCTGCATTTCACCTTTTATGGTACCCGGAGAAATAACGTAAATTTCCTTGATTTCCTGTTTTGGCGCCGAGCCCGACATGGGGCGAAAATTTTTCACCGTCGGCTGTATGCCTTGAGTATCCTTGATTTGCCCATTGGGATTAATGGAAACTGAATCTTTTCCCACCGGACGGAATTCTGAATTGGGATCAATTTCAAAGGTCCAAAGAGCGGGATTGCCCGGATCCTGTGCCACCTTCGAAAAGCGAATTTGATCTGCGGTGAGTTCCACGCCGTCCCGTTTGATGACCAGAGGAGTGGTGGAGCCGGGAAGCACGTTTACAGGCTCGGAAAAGGTCACAAAAATTACCGACTTCCCGTTGACTTCCTTTACTTCGGCTGTGAGGATGACGGGCGGCAAGGAGTCCTGGATGTTGAAATAATTGTCGATGAGGGGAATATTATCCTGGCGGAAGGTGCGCCCCAGCGAATCGGGAGCAGGCTGGGAAGTGATTCCAAAAGGGAAGGGATTGGCGAGGGTAACGATGACCCGGGTGGTGGAGGGAGTCCCGTCCGGATTTGTTGCGAATTCGATTTCACCCTTGGAGACTTGCGCCAGGCGGGTATGTTTCTTGCCATTCGCGTCCACCATGCGGAATTCCAGACGCTCGGGCAAAGCGGATAGATTCTTTTCGAAATCGATAATTATGGTTTCCGCCTTTCCATCTCCATTCAAGTCCCGGTACACGGCCCCGAGAACCGCCGGTCCATAAGACATGCTTACGCTGATGCGCGCGCTGTCGGGAGGTAGGAAAGGATTGCGGTAGATCAGCGTGATCAAGTCACCGTCCCGGGTTTGCACGATATTGTCGGAAGGTTTGCCTGCGGTACTGTTATGGCCAAAAGGGAGACTGTTGGCCCAGGTGTCGGTCTTGGTTTTATTGGCTCCTTCCGTGTTTTTCTGATTTTCCCGGTCCGAGATCGAATTTTCTATGACCATGGTGAATGAATCGATTTCGGATTTCGTAGTCACGGTATATTTGAGATGCGTATCGGTTATGATGAAGGGTCGGCCAAAGTCGCTGATAGGTTCGTCTAGACGGTTGTAGAGCGTGATGCGAGGAAGCTCGCGACAGGAATTGGATAGCGGAGTTGCGAATGGCCCGGTGGCGCTGCGGGTGACGTTGAAAACGGATTCGCGAGTTGAAGAGCCGAAGTCGGTTTCGACCGTGATGGCATTGGTTCCCAACTCCAGGTATATGGGACCGGGCAGTAGCAAAGTGTAAGTAGACGTCCCAGACTGAAAAATATGATCCGCCGCCGGTACCCGGTATTCGCGCTGGGTTAGGGCGTTGCGAACGATGGTCAGTTTCGGTGCGGATTGTTTGAATATCTGTCCGGCGATGTCCTTGGTCAGCAAGGAGGCGAGCTTGGTGACGTCGCGTACCGCGAAAAACAATCCACCCGTCTTGGTGGCGATATCCTGCATATCCTTATAATCAGCCTGGTTGTCGCCCAGGAAAATGGCATGCACCTGGGGCCAGCTATTCCATGTTTGCTTATACGCATAAGGGTCGGATTTGGGTTCGTTCGGCCTGCCGTCGGAAATGAATATGATGGCCTGTTGATCCTTGGGCTTCTTCGACTGTTGCAGAAGCAACATGGCTGCTTCGAAGGCCGCGGTATAATTGGTGCGACCCTTGAGTTCCATTTTGACTTCGGCTTTAATGGAGGCCAGATTAGCCTGGGTCAGGGCCGTCAACTGGCTTGAGCGGTAATAAGCGGATTGATCGAAAAGAACCACGCCGACATTCGATTTACCACCCGATTTGGCGAGGGCGCTGTCGAGGAAAGCATGCAAAGACGGTCCTCGCAGGCTGGAGGGATCGCCGCTGATGCAATTGGGATCGGTGGGATGGTTTCCGACATCCTCGCAATAACGCGGAATGCCGTCCACGGTTTTGACAACGCCCATTGATCCGGTATTATCCATGATGAGTACGATATCGGGAGCTTCAACGTTGGTTTCCGAAGCGAGGCAGATATTGAGACCGTCGCGTTCAATGGCAATTAGAGATTCTTGCACGCGGATGCTGGATGCATTCGATGTTTGCCCATCCAGGCAAGGTATGGCTGGCTTGAACTCGCAAATTAGGCCGCTTTCTCCGCCGCCGATTTGGGCGGACACCGTACCAATCAACGTGGCGAGTAGGCAGGCGGGAAGCTGGGGAAGTTTTAGAATTTTTACGAAGTATGGCTGAAGCATATTTTGTACTCCCGAGACCTGCATGCAGGATATCGACCTGAAAATATGGTGTTTTATCGGTTCTACCCTAGAGGATAGGGGAGTTGGTAGGAGAAGTCAATTTGTTGTTAACAAATTAGTTTCCTTTGAGTTTTTAAAAGGTTTTTTGAGGATAGATTGATTCCAACAATCTGAAAAATTACTTCCATAACCTAATCGGCGTTACTCTATGGGTATGGTTCCGGAATAACAGACTATGGTAATTTCCGCTAAGGCCCTTCATAAAAGGATTTACCCAATGAAACGCATTCGATTTCAACGCCCCCAAAAAATGTTTTCTATGGCCGTATTCACTATCGCTACCCTTGCGTTGAGTGGTTGCGTGTTAACTTCGGAAGAAAGCGAGAAAGTAAAGAGCGCAACCGAAACTGAGAAGCAAACCGGGAACCAAACCGGCACCATTACCCCGGTTTCCGACAAAGTCAATGAGACGGCTCAGAAAAACACGGAGATAGGGGTGGGGTCCTCCAATATTGATGACGGATCCAAAGTTCGCATCGCTACCGTGGGTGTATCCCAATGCTTTTGGGGTAGCTTGCAAAAAGGCCAGAAAGAAGAACCGATTGTCAAAATCAACCATGCCGTCACGGCCGACCTAGTGGATGTTGAACTGATATTCAGTCCGGCATTTGTCGATTTGACCTATGGAAAAAACAAGATTGGGTGGAAGAACCATACCTTCAATCTGCTGGTCACAAGCGATCACGTGGAAGTCGGGCTCCTTAACGGCAATGGTGAAACCGCCTTTCATGGAAAAATCGATTTACTCAGCAAAACCGATAAGGTTCCCTCCGGATACGCTTCCCTGGGCTTTACCGGCGGAGATGGAAACTTGACTGTCGGAAAGATTGAGGACGTGGTATCCTTCGGTACCTCCTTCGACGACAACCTCAATTACCATGGTTATCATCTGTTTACCGACAGCCCGGCCACCGACTCGGTATTTACTCCCAATCCCAATTATCCTTTCTGGGAATTCCGCGCCATTTACCGCGTAACGGTGAAGGCCGAAATTTTCGGACCTTCGGGATACGGTAGCGCACATATGACTTCGGTCCACGCCTCTCCCAGTAAAAATGGGATTGAAACCGTGGATGTCCTTCAAAAAACCTGTCCCGTGCCGGGCTCCCCAGGCGACCCTTTTACGCCCACAAAAATCTACGATCCCACCGAATGGATTGACTGAGCCGCACCGCTGTCCAAATCTATGACGATTGCTAGATTAGCCTCCAACAGGAGACTGATGCATGGTAGTATTGCCCACGCCTTTACCCGGTTTGAGGGTTATAAAGCCGACCGTTTTCGAAGATGAGCGGGGTTGGTTCTATGAGAGCTATAACCGCGAAAAATTTTCTGGCGCCGGCGTCGATACCGTTTTCGTGCAAGACAATCACAGCCGCTCCGCCAAAAACACGCTACGCGGGATGCATTTTCAGAGTTCTCCGGGTCAAATAAAGCTGGTTCGTTGTACCAAAGGAGAAATTTGGGACGTAGCCGTGGACCTTAGGCCTGAAAGTCCCACCTTCGGACTGCATTTCGGAGCCTATTTGAACGAAGAGACCAAACACCAGATTTATCTGCCCTTGGGTTTCGCCCATGGCTTTTTGGTGGTTTCCGACTGGGCCGAGGTGCAATATAAATGTTCCAGCGTCTACAACGGCGCCACCGAATGCGGAATCGCATGGGACGATCCCGATTTGGCCATAGCCTGGCCGTTAAAGGGCCAAACCCCGCTGCTCTCCCAACGCGATAGGCAAAATCAAAGCTTTAGCGACTACCGCTCGGGGCTTTCGAGTTCCAACCCGTCGTAACTCATATACATGTTTTCGGGGAGGATGCTTTGGGTTTCCTCATGCTCGAGTTCGTGGGTCATGTGAATGAAATAGGTGCGGCGCGCGCCGATGCGTTTGGCGTATGCCACCGATTGCGATAGGCATAAATGGGTGGAATGCGGTCGCATGCGCAGGCAGTCGAGCGCCAGGATATCCAGCCCCCTCATGCGCTCCAGGGTGGAATCGGGAATTACGGTGACGTCGGTGATAAGGGCGAAATCGTTGATGCGATAACCCAGAATGGGTAGCGGTCCATGGAGAACCGGTAAGGGAACGATTTTCCAATCCCCTGCGGGAATGTCGCCGGTAACCTCCCGTAAGGCGAACTGGGGAATGCCTCCGCCGTGGGGAAGGGGAGGTCGAAAGGCATAGCGATAACGGCTTTTGACATCGGCCAGGGTATGCGCATTGCCATGGATGGGAAGCGGGCCTCTGCTGCGCTGGCTGAATACCCGCAAGTCATCCATTCCCGCAGTGTGATCGGCATGGGCGTGGGTTAACAGCACATAATCGATTTCCGAAATTCCGTAGCGTAAGCTTGCCATGCGAAACTCGGGGGAGACATCGATTAGGGTCGATTGGTTGGCATCCCGAATCCATACTCCCAGTCGGTTGCGTCGGTTAAGCGGGTTGGGCGACATGCAAACGCGGCAGCGGCATCCGATGGTGGGTATGCCATGTGAGGTTCCGGTTCCCAAAAAGGTGATTCGCATACAGGGAAAATAACAATCTTTAGGCATTCGTCTGAAGGTCGAAGATTTCCATGATCCCTGTGACGGCGGTCATGTTTATTTTCCTCGATTTATCTCTATTCCTTCCAGAATGAAAACCTTCAGGAGGGAAATATGCATGTAATTGATACGCGATCCGGTATGGGAATTTTGCCGGGAATTATCACCGGTTTACTCTTATTTGGAACTCTAGGGCTGGTTAGCTGTAAATCAGGTAGCACCAAGGGAAATGCAATTTTAAGTCCAGGGGACGGGGGAGGAAATCGTATCCTGATTTCCCTGCGGCAATCCGGCTTGCAAGGCGAGGAAAAGCCGGCGGCCACTGAAATCGATTCCATTCACATTTCCATTTCCGCCGAGGATATGCTTCCCATGCAATTTTCGTTTACCGGATCGGAACTTGAGGTGGAGCTTCCCGGCATACCGCCAGGCAAAGCGAGGCTTTTGCAAGCCGGTCTCTACCAGGGCGGCAGCTTGCATTATTTTGGAGAGGCGCGGCTCGATTTGTCCAAAGAGGAGCCGGCTCGCATTACCATGCCATGCTCCCCTCGCTTCTCGCATATCTCCGGTTTTTTCCATCTGGGGCCCGGAAATCCCTACCGGGTGGCTGCGGGCAAGCTCACCTTGACCTCCGATGCATGGAAAAAGGAGGAATTACTCTCGCTGGAAGGGGAATTCGCCCGCTTCTTGTTTGAATTCGTCCCCGGAAATAAAAAATATCGACTTCGCCTGGAACTCTTTGACGCTGCGGGAGAAACGGTGCTTACCGGTGAAATGCCGGAAAGATTGCTGGAATCCGGCAAACTCGCGCGCTGGGAACTTCCGCTTTCGTCCTCCCATGCCCTTGCCGTTTTGGGGTTTACCCTGCAGGCCGCCGCACCGGTGTTGTTACAACCCCGGTTTCCCTCCCTTCGAAGACCTCCGAAGCAATATGGTGAAGTGATCTTTACGGAATTTTATGCGGCTCCCTCGGCTGCCGATTCGGGGAGCGAGGGAGAGTGGATGGAAATTCTGAACCGTGCCACCGACACTTTGGATTTACGAGGTTGCCGGATTTCACGCGAAGGTAGTGTCTCGCCGACCAAATCCCTGCAACTCGACAGCACCTTATTTTTGGAGCCGGGGCGGGCCTATGTACTCGGGAGAAAAGCTGCTGCGAAGGCTGATAGCCGGTTTGATACTTTCGGTTTGGTCAATACACAATCCACGTTGATGCTTTTGTGCCGTTCAGACAGTCTATTGCTGGATACTTTGCATTATAATACGGTTTTGGCGGATGGAGCGCCGGGCGTGCGTATTCGTGAAGGGCGTGTTTCCACCCTGCGTCATGATAGGCTGGAATTGCGGGAGCTTTCGGAAAATTGGTGCCATACGGCCATGGTTGCTCGGGAGGGTCTACCCGGAGCCAGTCCAGGCGAAGCCGAGTCGCATTGCCCTCGGTGAGAAGGGATCAGGGCGCTTCAGGAGGGCTGGAGGAGTATCCGGTGGAAGTGGAAAGAGGGTTGGCAATCAATCCCTTTTTGAAATATCCGACGGCAAAACCGAAGATTCCGTAAATCATGATCAAACCCCAGAGGTATTCCGGAAATATCATTCCGAACCCCAGGATATACCCCACTATGACATTGGCAATTTGAAAAAGGTTGAAAGCCTTATTCTTGCGACCCATAAGCTTGGGCAGATATAACGGAGATACCATGAGCAGGCCACTGAAAATGAGCAACAGCGGGAGCGCGATTATCAGGTCCGGCCGGGTACCCATCAGGTATTTTTCGAAGAGAATGACATTTAGGGCCATGAAGCCGCCGGCAAAAGTGGAGGGCAGACCGTGGAAATAACTGGTGAGTTCCTCCATGTCAACCGCGTTATAGCGGGCGAGGCGCATGGAAGCGCACAGCATGTATACGCCCACGGAAACCAGCATAAGGGGACGGTGCCCCATGAACCATTGCATATTGGAAGATTGGACGTAGAAGTAAACCAGGAAGCCCGGAGCTAACCCGAATGCCACCAAGTCTGCCAGGCTGTCGAATTGGGCTCCGAAATCGCTGGAGGCTTTCAATACCTTGGCGCTGAATCCGTCGAGTTTATCGAAAAGGACGCACCAAATAATAATCCAGGCGGCCAATACCAGAGGTTGTTTACTGCTTAGAAAAACGAGGCCGGTAGTGGGTGAGAATGATTCCGCCATGATCAGAATGCTGAATATTCCCAGGAGAAAATTAAAGCTGGTGAAGAAGTTCGGAACCAGATAACGGGTTTTGGTCAAGTCATGTCCTCTCTTTATCGTCCGGGCCGGGGCTTTTAAAAAACTATAATAATCCCGGGAATCGGGGCATCGAATAATAAAGTGCGAAAATTCCAGGGAATGGTCATGGTGGAGGAAAACATAAAATGAAAGGGTCCAGAGTGCTCACGCAAACCTGATTTCCGGAATAAACCGGACTGCCCGGTATATGCGGCAAAGGATACTTCACCTGGAGTATGTGACCATAACTGCGTTTTTCCAGCGCCGGCTCGGTCGTGCCGACCCAATATCCATCCGGCGCCGTAAGCGGTTTATGAAACAGATGGGAATCCAAAGTCCGCCTCGACATGATCGCCCCGGTGGCGGCCTCCATGACAATCAGTTTTTTGGATGCGGTGGTGGCCATCAATATTTCGTTGCCGTTACCGGAAAGACTCAATATCTGCTCCCCAAAATCCCGGGTCCATAGGACGGTGCGTCGGAGGCGATCCAGGGCGGCTACGGTTCCCTGGCTATATCCCGTAAAGACCGTAGTGCGCGTGGCATAGGTTTCGGTAATGGTGCCCTCGGGCAGAGGAACGCTCCAAATTACCAGTCCGGAATTCGGATTCACCGAATGAAAGCGGCCGTCAATATCCACGATGTCGAGGGCGGTCGTTATTCCGGGTGGGAGGATGAGCAAACCATTTTCTCCCAACTTCCGTTTCCAAAGGATACTGCCTTGGGAGTAGTCGATGAGAGACAGTCCGCCTTTCCAGTCGCTGTAGAGCATGCCTTGGGAAAGCCCTCGGCTTTCGCATACAGGGTTTTCCAGGGAGACCTGCGTGGTTTGCGCTGGATGGATTCCCGGTTTAAGAATGTAGAGCCGCGATTGGCTACTCACCATCAAGGTATCGCTTTTGAACGAGGCGATTTTCATATCGAGGTCTTCGGAGAAGTGGAAAGCATTGCGCATTTCGCCGTGAGCGGGATCCAAAAATACCAGGGTGCGGTTGTCGTTTTCCAAATAGAAGAGTCCTCCGGATCCGCTGAAAAGCGGCGGTTGGATTTCCGGACCGTATTGACGCTTCCACATCCATTTCGCTCCCAGTTTTGCGGCGAGTTTCGCCGGTAATCCATCCACAGTCCATGTGGGAGTCAGGGTGGAACGAGCCGCATGTTCCAGGCTGCGCACTGCATCCGGTCCTGAAATTCCCGACGCTTCCTGAATCTGGTGACGTAATCTCCAGGCGGCCCCATTTCCGGGTTCAAGGTTCAAAATTCTTCCGACCTCCAACAATCCTTCCCGCCAATTTTTTTGGTCAAGGTGCTCTCGGAGAGTCCGGAAAGCCATATCCGGTAAGGACGCCGCCAGGCGCAGTAAATCCGGGTCGAGGCGAACCCGTTTGCCATCATGGAAATGTACGGTGATATGGGATTTGGCTGGGAGCACAGTCATTTCCTCATCCCACCCGAATTCGTAAGTCCAGAGTACCCGGCCGGCAGAGTCGGCGGAAACCAGGGTTTTCGAGAAGGTTTTCAGCAACAATTCCCTTCCGTAAGGAATGAGCAACCTCGCCTGGAAATCCTTTTGCCATTCCAATTCACCCGTTCTTGCATCATAGGCTTTCACCACCCCTTGCGGAGTAAGCAGGTAAAGCCTATCCTCCCCCATATAAATGCGGTTCAGGAAGGTGGAGGTCAGGCTCCAGGCGATATCTCCGAAATCTTTACCCCGGCGCACTTCGATCCGCTCGGGATATCTCAACACCAGAGCTCCGTCGCTCAGAGTGAGCCCCAGCACCTGCGAGGGAATCCCGGCGATAGGCTGAATTTGGCGGCGCGCCGGATCGACACGGAAGATTCCGCCTTCCGGACAATGCAATATCCCGGTGACCGGGGCTATGGACCCGGTATGCCAGGCGCATCCTGGTGAGGCCAATGGGATTTCCCAAACGGGCCGCCGAGCGGAATGATATTGCAAATGGGCGGCGTAAACCAGAACGACGGACCCCTCGTCTCCATCTACAATTACGGCCTGTTCCAGATGATCGGATAGGGTTATCTGCCAGTTTCGGGAAGCCTCGGTGGAACGGAAATGGAGACTTTGCTCTTCCGGAATCCGTACCAGCAGGGCGTTCCGGGCGGCATCCACCAGCTCCTCTTTGGGTGAAAGCGGCAGCGTGGAGGGGTTCAGGTTCCCATGGGCATCCTGAGAGGCGAAGCGTCGATTTCCGTCCATTTCGGGGTTTCGGGAAAAGTCCAAACCAAAGCCGCCGTTTCCCTGCGCATGGAAAGGAAACACTTTGGGCGCACCCGGGGGGGCGGACCTATCCAAGGCCATAGGGGAGAGCTGGGCAGGATCCAGTGCCAGTAGCCTTCGGTGGAGTCTCTCCTTTTCCACCGGCAGTAGATCGGTGCTTTTCAAAGAGGCCTTATAGTGGTCGATGGCCTGTTGGCTGTGTCCCGTGCTCTCGCGGATATGTCCGAGAATAAGATTCGCCCTCGCGAGGATTGCTTCGTCCCGCGATTCAGACAATAGCCGTTCGAGCAGGTTCGAGGCTTCGGAAAAATTGGCTTCTATATCGTAGAGATATCGGGCTTTCTCGAGGGCCTGCAACTGTGCATGCGGATCGGTCGTAGCTGGCTGGCCCCATGTTGGTGGGAACACCATTCCGGATAACAGAATGAGGCCAATCACGATAAAGGTGTGATGTGGGTAGCTGTTCATGCGCGAGGGTCGAATTTGTAGCCTACTCCCCGCACACTTTTGATGATGGTGGGGTTGGCCAGGTCTTGCTCTATTTTTTGACGAAGTTTTACGATTTGGTTGTCCACAGTACGCGTGGTAGGCATATTTTCCACGGAATAGCCCCAGATGTTTTGGAGTAAATCTTCGCGGGAAACCACTTCCCCCCTGTGTTGATTGAAATACCGCATAATCTGGTATTCCTTGGGTGTCAATTCGAGGGGTTGTCCTTTTTTCTCGGCTTCGTAGCGCTTGAAATCCAAACGGATGCCATCGAACTCGAGGATGTCGGCGGGCGGGGGAGCGGCCTTGTCGTCCAGGCGACGCAGCATGCTTTTTACCCGGGCCATTAGCTCGAAAACGCTGAAAGGTTTAGTGACGTAATCGTCCGCCCCCATTTCCAATCCGGCGATTTTGTTAATCTCCTCGGTTTTGGCGGTCAGCATAAGTATGAATACCTTCGGGTGGCTTTTGCGTATATACCGGCAAACATCATAGCCACTTTTTTTGGGGAGCATCAGGTCGAGAATGACCAGGTGTGGTCGCCAATCATCCACTTTAGTGAGCGCGATTTCACCGTCCTCGGCTGTTTCAACCTGGAAACCTTCCATTTCCAGCAGGTCGACCAGTCCCAGGCGTATCGCTTCTTCGTCTTCGACTACGAGAATTTTATGCACTTTTCATTTTCCCCTTGGCGAAGGTGATAACCATTTCGGTGCCTTCGTCCAGCTTGCTGTTCACCCGGATTTCGGCGTGATGCGCATCCAGGATCTGCTTGACGATAGCCAATCCCAATCCGCTGCCTTTGGTTTTGCGGGTCATTTCGTCTCCCCCACGATAAAATTTATCGAATATATGCTTTTGATCCGCTCCGGATATGCCGATACCCTGGTCTTTGACGCTAAGCTGAATCTGGTCCGGTTGGTTTTGCAGGGTGACGGTAACCGTGCCTACGGAGCGGGAATATTTCAAGGCATTTTCAAGCAGATTCTGGACCACGGAGCGTAGGGCATCCCGATCCCCATTGACGGTAGCGTCCGGATCCAGCTTTTGCATCAGGGTGATTCCCGCCTTTTCGAAAGCCCCCGCCATCAGTCCCGCAACTTCCTGTACCACGGTGGTGAGGTTGACGGGAGTGAAATCCCATTGAGCCCGCTTTTCCTCCAGACGGGTGAAATTGAGTATATCCTCTATCATGGCATGGAGCCGCATGCTTTCCTCGCCAATCATTTGCGCATAACGTTTTCGCTTCGCCTCGGCGGGTTGTTTGCCGCTTTCCAAAATTTCCGCGAACATGCGGATGGAAGTGAGCGGAGTCTTGAGTTCATGCGAAACCGCCGAAAGGAAATTCGTTTTCATGCGTACCGTGCGTTTTTCATTGCGTAATCCCAGGAACAGGGAAATCGACCCCAGTAGAAGAGCGATAAGGGAAAAAGCCAGCAAAGTATAGAGCAGCGTCAGTTTCCGCCTTCCCAGGGCGGCGACTTCGCTTTCCTTTTTTTTGAAAACGGCTACTTTCCAAGCGGGAAACTCACGATCGAGCGTTTTTTCAAGAGCCAACTCACGCCCCGCTACCGATTCGGAACTGAGTAGGAGGCGTTCGGCCTGGTTGTAAATGCTGAATTCGACGTCCTTCCAGGGCCCTTTTTGCGGTAAGAGTATTTCCGCCCTCACCGCTTCCGAAAATACCGTTTCGTTCAGTCGCGCAATGATGTGGGTTTCCTTTTCGAGCCAGGGGTAACCGATAACGATATAGGGAAGCCCTTCGAAATAACTGAGTTGAATGGGATGGAGGGCGTCGAGTTCACCGAAGCGAAGCAATCGATCGGGATTCACCCGCCATTCCTCCGCGATGTATTGGGCGTTGACGAGAAAAATTTGCGAGCGCTGATAAATGGACCACAGATAATCGCGAGTTTCGCGGGGAAGGTTTTCCATGGATGTCAGTAGCGAAATGGTTTCCGCTAAATAGAAATGCAATTGGTGGTAACTGATGAAGGCGTCACTATCGAGAATATCCCGGATAAAATCCAGTCCCGAGTTCACCGCTTCTTCGCCCAGGCCCAGTCGCATCAACGATTTGATTTCCAGGAGCCGTAACCCGTGGGCGAGCGGGGTTCCCAGGGGGCTGGAAACCCTCAGGTGAGGCGGTAACGGATTGGCGCGCATGAGCCGTATGCTATTCGCATAGCGGCCCGCGCGGAATTCCTCCTGGACGGCGCGTAACCGATTGGAGTTCCAAGCGGATGGAATGGCTCCGGGGTCATTTCCCAGATTGGGTTTGAAAGGACGTAACTGACGGGGAAATACACGCTTCTCGCTTTCGTAAATCACCAGCGATTGGATTAGGGGGTTTTCGAGCAAGTCGGTGGCGAGAAACAGGTGGTTATCCCCCGAAGCTTCGGCGCCGGCGCGTCTCAGCTGCTCTTGCAGTTTGGTCAGGTGGGATTCCTTGGTTTTCTCCAGCAGTCTTTGCAGATCCTCCACAAATTCCTCGTTTTGCAATTCCAGGGATCGCTCAATGAGGATGCGTTCATCTTTGATGGTGCGGAAGCTCAGATAGGCGAGGAGTAATCCCGGCACCATAATGCTCAGCAGAAAAACGATGAGAAGCCGTTTGGGCAGATTCACCGGTAGAAATTAACAAATTGGGAGAGGGGCAGCCTGGGGACGCCGATCTTAGAAAAGCAGCCTTTCCAGGGCCAGAAGCACATTTTCTCCGATACGGGCATAAATCATCTGGCGCAGATAGGGGAATTCATAGATCTCGAAGCAAAGCAATACGGTGATAAGCACGATAAACACAACGAAAAAACTGATGATGTAATACAAGAAGAAAAAGACTACAGCCCGAGGCTCCAGAGTGCGGGGATCGATGCAGAGCCGGTAGAGAAAGGCGGCAAGATTTCCTGTCATGGAATGGGAATAGTATCAAGGCATGGCCGACCCTGCAAGCGATTCCATCGGCGCCCTTACCCAATCACCGGCCTGTAGCTTACCCGGGTATACCTCATTCACAAATACCGATGCCCAATTTTCGCCCATTTCGATAATGATGCCTCGGGCAATCCGGGAAGTGCCCAAGGTTTGGGATTTTACCTTGTTCATTATTTCGATGCGATCTCCGGCCCGAAATCCGGTACCCTCTCCGCCGTCGACGATCATGAAAGTATACGGTTGGGCCAAGTTTTGATATTGGGAAACTTGCACGATATACCCCAATTTAGAATCGCCGGAAACTTCGGGTTTCCGCAGCGGTAGTATTTTCGGATGGATAAGCGGGCAGGCGCGCGCGGCAGTCGAAATGGTGCCGAAACTGCGGACCAATCTTCCCTGGGAGGCCTTATCCTGCACATTCGTTATCTCGATTATACCCTTGGTTTCTAACAGACGTCCCAATCCGCGGCCTTGCTTGTGGTTTCTGACAACCGGACCCATTTCGTAAATGCGGAAGAGATCGCCCGGCTTGACACCGCTGCTGGCGCCCGTGGCAAGACGGATGACATCGTTAAGCTGAATCACTTCAGAGCGGTTTTGATTTTCGTACCGTATCCGTGTCTCACCGGGAAGATATTTCCCTTCCTTGGGAATCGCTATGACCGGCGCGGTCAGCATGAATTCAGCCGAGAGCTCTTGTGGGTATCCTTCGGCCGCGCGCAAAATAGCGAGATTCTCCCTTTCCCCATGAGCCTCAACGGAATCCGGCAGAATAATACCCGCGCGCTCGGCCAAAGGGCCGACTCGGGTCAGGAAGCGATCCTTTCTTTGCTGTTCGGATTTAAGCCAAGCTTCGAGGCGGGGATTGGATTCCCCCTGAGCATATAAGAATACGCCCCCTCCACATCCCAAGGCACCGGCTAGGGTCAGCGTCATAAAACAGCGATTGCGGATAGAATTCATCATAATCCAATCACCCTGCCCCAGGACACCCTGAAGCACATGAAAGTTTCCCCTATGATGCCGCTTTTCAGGGGGGAAAACAAGGTTTGTGAAGCAAAATGAGTCTAAACCGACTTTTTTAGCGCTTTTCCGGGTTCGTTGTTGGACTCATTTTCCAACGGTTTGCCGAATAGCCTGTTAAATGGGCAAGTGGCGGGATTCACGGATAGGCTAAATCCTTAAAAATAAGTGACTTAGCTCCTCCACCCCTTATAATCCTTAGACGTACCATCCACAGATGAGGAGTCTACTGTGTTCACACTTAACGGAAACATCGATCCACAATATCGCACCAGCGGTCAAGTGGCCAAGATGCTGCGCATCTCGGTCTCTACGCTGAAGCGCTGGCTGGAAGACCAGCCGGACCTGGCAACCAATCGCACCAATTCTTCTGGTTGGCGACTTTTCACCGACGACGAGGTGAAAAAGATCCACGAGTTTCAAAAGTTCAGACGCAAGCTCGGAAAGTCGTTCAAGCCTTCGACCCTGAGACCCATTGATGAATAAACGCCTTCTCCTAGTCGTATCGCTGGCCTTGGGCTGGCAGTCGGTTATGGCGGTTCCCAAGCGATCGCGTGCGGAAGCCGTGCCTGGGATGGAAACGTCCAATACCGTCGCCTTGGGAGATATCTGGCTCGAAGCCGGCTTTTCGTCGCAATTCCAAACCCGCATCCTATCCGAAGAATTTTTGGCGGCCACAGTAGACTCAACCTACCGCCAGGATTTCATCGGACTAACGGGTGGAGGAGGACGTCTCAATAGGGAGGTGGTGTTGTATCCCCGACTGGGAGCGATTATCGGGCTCGGGCATTTTCTGCATATTCAATTGAATTCAATTCCTTGGGACGGAAGCAAAATCGGCGCTTCGTCAGCCCAAATGAAAATCACCTCCCCAGGAAACGACAACCTGCGCCTTTTCGGCATCGGCGCCTCAGTGGGAGCGGTTTTTACCACGGAAGAAAATTCCATGACCCGCCATCAAACCACGCCCGGCTTCGATCCCTTTGCCTTTGGGGCGCTTATGATCGACCTGGATTTGATCAAGCTGGTTCCCGATTATCCCTTCAAGATGTATTTCAACTATTTCAGCCTGGACGAACAAAGGCTGGCCCATTCTTACCGACAGCACTCTTTCAAAGCGGCTTTCGAATATAAAGGGTATAAACGCAGTTATTATCTCCGCGGAAATTTCGCGCTCTACAAACCGAAAAGCGTCGCCGTCGCCTCGAAGGATTGGGAAGGCGGGTATCGTTCCGCCAGCGCAGTGGGTTTCGGCTTTCGCAAGTCGATGGGCGAACGCTTTTCCATGGCCGGAGAGCTTTCCTTCGATCCTTATCGGCCTATGTCGTTTTATCGCAGCGAATTTTCCAAACCTCCCCGGATTTCCCTGGACTTTACGGTTCCCTTGCTTCACAAAGAAAGCCGCACGGAAGCCTTGCGAGCTCTCATTTTTCATGAACACCTGCGCAAGTCGATGCGGAGTCAGGGATCGGTCGCGGGAAAAGCGGATGCAAGTCGCGACAATCCGGAAACGGGAGAGGAATGGGAAAAATTGATGCAGGACTCCGCCGTAGACGTGGAGAACCGTAACGCTTTCGAGGGGTTGTTCGGTAACGAGGAGGAGATGAGGGAGAGGCGAAGAAAAATCCGGGATGAATTGAAAGAAATCGAGGAATTGTTGGAATGAACTTTTTGACGGACCGATCCGGAAGGCCGACCCGCTCCTGTGAGCGGTGGTTTTCCGTATTGTCCCTCCCCTTGGGGGGGAGTTTCCGTCGCTTCCATCTTTTGATGACGGGTCTCATCGGGTTGCTCCTGCTTTCCCCCCTCTATGGAGATGAAGATGGAGTGCGGCGTGTCCGGCATGAAGGGCTGCACGCTTCCCAGTCCTCCTCCACCGCGGGCCAGGGAAATTTGCATATGGTCGGTTTTGGGAGAAGTTTTCTATGGGACAATAACGCTGCAACCCGCATCCCTCCTACGCTCCCTAATTTGGAAGCCATTTATGGTATTTATGATTTTCTCGACGTGGCGGCGGGAAGCCGGGTTCTCAGTTATGGACTGCAACCCGGAAGCGCATACATGCGTCTGAAGGCCACCACGCCGAATAACAAAAAGCTCCGGCTTTTTGGAGTCGGCCAAAGTTTGGAGTTCAGCCGTAACCTGATGACTTTTTTCCCCTCGAACGGATATCGCATCCATAACGAAGGGTTTGGGCCGGAGGGGTTCAATTTCGGTAGCGACGCCCTCTTAACCGGCTTCAAGGCCATGACCGCCCTGGATTTCGAATTCATCAATATTTCTTCGTACTTGCCTTTCAAGTTGTATGTGAATATGGGGTGGGAGACTGGCTTGGGCTCCTGGATTGCCGACAGTAATGCGCAAATCGCCAAAAAGCCCAATGGTAGAATGGGTACGGATAATTTTTCCAAAATGCCCTTCTCACTGGGACTGGAAGTGAAAACCTATTCCACCGATTTTTTCGTGGAATTAGAGGGCGACCCTTTCACCGTGAACATGCTTCCCATGCTCGGCAAGTGGGTCGGACTATCGGAGGGAAACCCCTGGCAACGTTTCCAGGTAGGTAATAAATCGTTCGACATGCATTTCGTGGAAAATCCCTTTTATCTGCATGCGGGTTCCCGCTTGAAATACGGCAACGGCTTGACCATGCTGGGAGGATTTTCCTGGTTATTGAGCAGTGAACGTGGCGCGGATTTCGGGCCTTGCCACATTCGCGACAACCCCTGCCAGGATAGAAACGTAACAGACGGTTACAATCCATTCTATCCACAGTGGAAATTATTCGGAGGGTTGCAATATCCGATTCGCTTCACGCAGCCTTCGAGCGAACTCTACCGTTCGTTCCTCCTTAAGCGTTATCAGTCGCGGCGGAAAATTGTAGACATCGAAAAAGCCTTGGAGGATACCCGGCAGGATACGGAGCAAATCGACGGAATGGAAAGGCGTCGAATTCTGGAAGAGCGGCGCAAGCAGGCGGAGGAGAGCGATGTCGAGCTCAATTAAAATATCCGTTCTGCTAATCGCCGCGGCGATTTTTCCGGCCTACCCGCAAGCGCCGGAAGGGGGGGACCGTTGGAGGCAGGCGGACCAAATCCTAGACCGGCTGCAAGAGGAAAAACGGACTCTGGTGATTATTGAGGAGGAGGTTGGACGACTGAAATTTCTGGCCGAGGATTTGCGCGGACTACAGCTTTATCCTTCCGAAGTGACGCGGCTTCGAGGTGAAGATGAGATCTGGTTGGACAAACGGATTGAGAGGCTGGAACGCAATCATGCGGCGGCTCTCCAATTCGTAGAGGAGGGCAAACGTCCGCTTGGCGAGGCCTTGTCCATAACGCGGGAGATGCTCCGAATCGAGCCGAATGCCGATATGATTGAAATCCTCAGAAAGGACAATATTTCCAGGGCGGAGAGATTGCTGAAAACCCAGAAGCGCCTGAACGGATATTGGGACGAGGCTTCGGGCATTTTGGAATCTCTCTGGACCCGATCCGGTTTTGCCGCCGACAAGGTCGAAAACCAACTATTCGACCAAACCTTCCTGAAAGTTTTGATGTCGAATCTGGGACGGGCATCGGAACGCTTCTACGTCTCCTTCAATGACTACAAGGACTCGCTGGTCGTTCGCAGCGAAACCAAAAACTGGGCCCGCATGGCAAAAATCGATTTGGACAGGCTTGAGCAACGCCTGGGTTCCGTCAACGCGGAATGGGTGGAATCCGAATTGGCGAGTCTCTCCGGTCGCTTTCATGGAAAAATCGCCATCGGAGCCATTCATTATCACCTGGCCCGCAGTTATTTCCTCGCGAAAAAACCGTTGCAGTCTACGAGGATGTTTCAGGAAATCGCTGCCGACAGCCGATTCTATGGACCCAGCCGCCTGGGAATTCTACAGGGCTTTTTTGAGGCCAAACTGGATGATTCGGTTGTAGTCCATTATCGAGAAATGGTGGAAAGGAATCAATTGAGCGCGACTGATTTGGCCTCGGCGCGCTACCTGGTCGTGCAATCGTATTACGCGTTGGGAGCGGACTCACTGATTGCGCCGGAAATTTTGCTTTCCAACCAAAAGGATGCCTATCACCATAAAGGGTTGCTGGTATACGCAAAATCCCTGGTACGCCAAAGCCGCTTTACCGAAGCGCGCAAGGTCTTGGAAGGCCTGGTTTCGCAGGCGCAGCTCCCGCAAAAATTTCAAGGGCAGATTCGCATGATGCTGGCGCACCTCAATTATGAAGAAGGCTTGTTCTCCCATGCTCTCCGCGGTTACACCGCCCTGTTGGAATGGAGTGGATTCCAGTCAGAAGCGCTTTACGGAATGGTATGGTGCAGCATCCGTTTGCAGGATTTGGATGGCGCCGAATTCATTCTCAAGAAGTTGATTTCGCAATATCCCGATCATACCTGGGCCTTGGATGGATTCCTGGTGCTTATTCGTCGCATCGCATTGAAGTCCGCGGAGGAATGGGAATTCTTGCTGCAGGTGGAAGAGGGAAGGGAACGTCTGGAGCAAAGCCGCAAGAAATTGGAACAGCGTCTAAAGGACGGCCTGCTACCTGAAGCGCTGGCCGGAAAAGTCCGGGAACAATTAGTGAAAATGGAAGAGCAATTGAGCCGACACAAGCCCATGCGCGCGGAGCAGATCGGCGCGCTTTACCGGCAAGCGGTGGGTCTTTGTGAATTCATCGAACAGAGATACCGGTCGGGAGAATACTCCGAAGTTGTTTACAGTGACGAGCGGGAAAAAATGCTATGGCGTCTCGAACGGGTGGCCGGTGCTCAGACGACCCTGAATTTTGAAAATCTGGACGGAAGCGAGGAGTGGTCGAATAACCGCCCGGTTTTCCGTAAGAAACTGTTCGAAAGCCGTGCCCTGGCCATGGATTTGCAGGTCAGGCAAAAGGCCTGGCTAAAGGATTATCTGATCTATTCCCAAAAAAAGCTAAGCGCCCTCAATCAAAGTATCACCGGAGATACCCCAGAGAGCTTGCGCCAGAAAAAAAACCTGGAAAGCCAGGCTTATCGATTGGCTGACGACATTTCCGAGCGGCTGGTTCGCAAAGGCGAGCGGATATTGAGCCAAATCGACAAGATTTCCGCAACCACCCATGCGGGGCCCTTTGTGGATTGGATGTTATTCCAAAGCGGAATGCAACGTTACGACTTGGAAGAGCATGAGTTGCGAAAGCGTTGGATGTCCTTTCAATGGCTGAACCAGCAAAACGATGGAAATGACGTGTTTCCCGAACCTTCCATTCGCTTCCTGGAGTATGAGGCCCCCTGGAATTTGCTGGTTGAATCCTATCCGGAATCTCCGCATGCGCCCGCGGCCCTCTATTACCTGGGTTTTTCCAAAACCGGCCGGGGAAACTCCCTGGAGGGACTGAAACATTTCCAAGAGTTGGCCGAGAAATATCCGGAATCGCCCTATACCCATCAAGCCTTGATTTTCATAGGCGAACATTATTTCAACCAAAACCAATTGGCGGAGGCCGAACGCGCTTACGACCGGGTTCTCGATTATCCCGAGTCCAAATATTTCGAGCAGGCTTTGTATAAACTGGCCTGGACCCGGTATCGCCTGAATTCCTATAAAGGCGCCATCAGTTCCTTTACCTACATACTCGAAGAAGCCGCCGGCAACCGGAATCCGGCCAAGAAATCCGTTCTGACCGCCGAAGCCTTGCAATTCGCGGCCCTTAGTATGGCTGAAAGCGACACCACGGGAGACGGCGGTCTGGCGCAGACGAAGGCATTTGCCGATAAATTGGGGGACACCAAGCTGGGGGCCCAACTCATCCACCGCATGGCCATCATTTACGCCCAACAGGGCCGGTTGGATCGCGCCAGCCAGGCGGTGGAAACCCTGATGAAAAACTACGAACACTATGAGCGGCATTTCGAGGTTGCGATGGAACTGGCCCGTGCCTACGACAGGGAAAAGAAATTCGAAGCCGCCACCGATGTACGCATGAAGGTCTTCCGACGGGTGAATCCCCGTTCGGAATGGCGCGCGCGGCAAACCGATCCGGAGGTTATTGCCGATGCGGACGCGGCTTGCCGCCAAGCCATGGAGGAGGTCGCCATGCACTATCTGTGGCAGGCAAAACAGATCAAGGAAAGCGGCGGATCGCATGAACAGGAGAAAATGAACCTATTCAAAGCCGTGTCCGCTTATGAAAACCTTTTAAGTGCCTATCCCGAAGATGAGCAGCGATCAAAGTACGGCTACAACCAAGCCGAAGCCTATTATGCC
>JBGTHM010000083.1:0-67117 GCA_041746255.1 Fibrobacteria bacterium
CAGTTTTAAAGTGGCTGTAGGAGGTATTGACTTTTTGTCCGATGGGCGGATGGTCGTGGCCCAATGGTTGCATAAAAGCACTAATGAGGGCAGGATATACTTGGTGGAAAATCCTTCCGAAGATCCGGCCAAGATGAAAATTACGGAAATTTTCAAGGGGAAAGTCGAAGAAATCCTAGGACTCAGGGTTGTGGACGATGTGATTTATTTTTCTTCGCATGACGGAATTTTTAAGCTCAACAACAATGGGGGGAAATACGAATCGGAACTGATAATGGCTCCGGGCGTACCCGTGGTCCAGAAAAACGGGTCGGCGGCTTTTCCGCGCGTTTACAGCCTGGAATATTACTCCGGAAATTTTTATTACACCGTTTCGGGTTATAAAAACTTCAATATCCCCGACAATGACGGGGTGGTTATGAAAGCTTCATTGGCCACGAAGGAACAGGAAATCGTGGGACGGGGCGTACGCAACGCCAACGGCATGGGTATGACAAAATCCGGGGAAGTTTTCTTTGCCGATAACCAGGGGGAATGGCGCCCAGCCAATGCGATATACCATGTCCCCAAAGACAAAAGTGTTCATTTCGGTTATCCCAAAGCTTCCCAATCGGATGGTAATACGGGGGGAGCCATGAAACATTTCGCGCCTAGACCTCCCGAATCCGAGGTGCAGAAGCCGGCTATTCAAATCCCCTACCGGCCGGGTGGCGCATCGCTGACAAATATGCATTATCTGGAGCATACGCCATTTGCAGGGCAATTCCTAGTCGGCGATGTTACCGTGGGAGTGGTGCACCGCACTTATATGGAAAAGGTTAATGGACAGTACCAGGGAGCCTCATTCCAGTTCAGCAGTGTACTGGAAGCGGGAATTCAAGCATTCACCACCGGCCCCGATGGAACCATTTATGGAGGAGCCTTGGGGCATTCCACTCCCGGATGGAATGTGAGCGGGCGAACGACTGGATTGATGAAATGGAAAATGAACGACAAGCCCTTGCGGGATATCCAGGCAATACGTTCTAACCGCACAGGATTCGACATCGTATTTACCGAACCATTGGCTCCAGGGGCGGCTGATCCCAAACACTTCTGGGTCGAGTCCTATTATTATCAACCCACAATAAACTATGGTGGTAATCAATTGGACCCTAAAAAAATGAAGATTACGGAGATAAAGGTGGCGAAAGACCGGAAAACGGTAGCCATTTCCCTGGAGGGCCTGAAAGCCGATCGCGTCTACCGTTTCGCATTTGCGCCCAGCCTCAAATTTGAAAACGGTACCTCCTTATGGAATCCGAATGCCTGGTATAATTTGAATTCAATCAGCCAGGCCGAACCCTTAGTGCCTTTAGCGGTAAGCCCAAGAATTTCCAGTCAATTTCAGCCGGAATGGCGGTTTGTCAACAATCAATTGACGATATCCCTGAAGAAAAATGAGGTTTACCGAATTAAATTAATCAATATCAGAGGCGAAACGGTTGCCCGGGCGGCGGGGTCGGGATCGGATTTAATCCGCTTGGCCGTTCCTCGTCAGGGAGTTTACTTGCTTGAAATAGAGGGTAAAAACAAATCGGAGGTTTTGAAGCTGTCGCTATTCCAATAAGCGGTCCACGGTAGCATAATGCCGGAAAGCGGTTTGGAAGTTGAACCCGCGAAAATGCGTGTTGATAAAGGGAAAATTCAAATGAGTAGATACGGATATCAGAATTCGGATAAAATGGCATGGCGGTTTCCATTATGGATAGCTTTGCCGATTCTGTCCGCGACTCTCGCAGTATCGCAACAAAAGCCTCCCAACATCGTCATGTTGCTATCCGACGATCATCGCTGGGATATGTTGGGGATTCTGGAGAAGAATATCATCCAGACTCCCAACCTGGACGCCTTGGCCAAAGAAGGCGTGTTATTCGAAAACGCCTATGTCACCACTTCCATCTGTTGGGCCAGCCGAACTACCTTCGCCACAGGCCATCATCAATCCGTTCACGGTGTCGGCAAAGGAGGCGGCAATACCGCGATATCTACGGCCCAAGTCGCCCAAACTTACTATGCATTGCTCCGCAAAGCCGGTTATCAGACCGCCATGATCGGCAAATATGGGATTAAGGGTTTAAAGGAAAGCGATTTTGATTTCTGGGCCGGCAAGGATGACAGCCTGGGTTATGAAGTATTCGGTGGCAATGGAAAAATCATAAGTTACCGGGACAATTACTCGGCGGATAAGGCCATCGAGTTTCTGAAAACGACTTCCACTGCCAAGCCCTTCAACCTGAACGTCAGTTTCAAGGCGCCGCATGCGCAAGATGGCGACAATCGGGTCTTTATTACTGATCCCGCCTACAATGATTATTACAAAAATGATGTCATCCCTACTCCGGTAACCGCCGACCCCGCGTTTTTCAGCGCGCAGCCCGGATTCATCCGGAACTCCCTGGGTCGAAGCCGCTGGATGGGGAGGTACAATACGCCTGAATTATTTCAGGATATGGCTAAAAAACATCATCGCTTGATCACGCAAATGGATGCGGCCGTGGGTAGAATCGTGAAACACCTGAAAGATATGGGCGCCTACGAAAATACCGTCATTTTTTTCGCGGGCGACAATGGCTTTTTCGTGGGTGAGCGAGGACTGGCCGATAAATGGCTGCCTTATGAACATTCCATCCGGGTACCCCTCATTATCACCGATCCCCGCCAGCCCATGACTCACCGAGGAGTTCGGCGCAGTCAAATCGCCTTGAACCTGGATGTGGCCCCGACTTTCCTCGAATACGCAGGACTTCCCATTCCCAGCCACATGCAGGGTACAAGCCTCATACCCTTGATAAAAAATGAGGCGAAAACTTGGCGTAAAGAGTTTTTCTATGAGCACCTCGTTAAAATCGTGCAAAACATTCCCAAATCCCGTGCGGTAGTGGGGGAGCGGCACAAGTATATCGTCTATTTCGATCAATCGCCTCCCTATGAGGAGCTTTTCGATTTCATCAACGACCCTTTCGAAACCAAAAACCTGCTTAAGGACGCGGCGTATAATGCCGTGCTGGACAGCTTGAAAGGTCGCCTGAACGTCCTTCAACCTGCCGCCGAGATCTCGAAAGCCATGCCGTATCTGACAAAGGCCTTGATCTATGGGTGTATGACCCCGGGCACCAAGGGCTACAATGCTGCGGCCAATGTCCATGTGCAGGAATCCTGCCAAAGCTCAGCGGCGCTGGAGCGTCCCTGGAGTGCCAAGAAAGTCCTGATATCCGATGCCTCCATAACCATCCCCTATGAGTCTGCGCATACCCTGAGCATTGCGGATATTACCGGGCGAATCGTTTTCTCAGCCACGGGCGAGGGACGGAAAGAATATTCGTTGTCCGTGCTGCAGAAGGCGGGCGTGTATACGGTTCAAATCACCAACCCACTGGTTCCCGCCATGCAAATCAAGCGCCTGATTGTGGTACCTTCATCTTGAGGAGGAAGCTTATGCCACCGCCCCGGGCATTTTCTCCCAAGTCATTCCGCCGGGAGGATTTTAAAACTCCGGGAAATCGCCAGATTACGTATAAGTTTCCTGGTTTTATGACCCCATGTATTCTTTAAAAAACAATTTATTTGCGTAAAATGACGGATCGCTGACCCCGAGGAAGCGCCCGGCGATACTTTAAATGCAAACCTGGAGGTGCGGGCAATGCCTTTGCAAAAAAGGCCGGGCATTACCCCAGCAACAACCAGGGCTCCCGCAAGCTGCAAGGCGCCGACAGGTCATTGACCATTATCCTGGATAACCTGGAAAAATTACGTGTATAAGGCCATCATTGATAATAAAGACAAGTTCCGCAAGGAATATCACTTTCTGGCTCAGAGGGACGATAATTTGCCTGTAAAGCCCCTTGAATTAGAACTTTTTGATGTCCAGGACGATAAATGGGAGGTCAATGATATTTTCGGCAAACCCGAGGTTTCGCTGGTGCAGAACCAATTGATTCCGGCCCTCAAAGAGTGGGCCATCCGGACACATGATAAATACTTCGACCTCGAGAAGCTGAAGTATGACAATCCGGGCTGGCCGTTAAGCCGCTCGCCTCTTACCACTCTCCCAAAATCAACTTGCACGGAAGAGCAGTAACCGTTAATCTTGAAGGTAGGTACCGCCTGGAGGTCAGGAATCTTAAAAACGAATATACAGCAGCCCAAAAATTTATTATACGTGACAGAGGAGAAAGTACCATGAAGGCTTCAAGATCGATACGCTTGCAGGAGATGTCCTGGAGGCTGCAATCCTGCGGGGCCTTGCTCCTGGTGCTGATCGCTTCGGCCGCTTCCCAGCCAAAGCCGCCGAACATCGTCATGTTGTTATCTGACGATCATCGTTGGGACATGCTGGGGATTCTGGAGAAAAATATCATCCAGACCCCCAACCTGGACGCGTTGGCAAAAGAAGGCGTGTTATTCGAAAACGCCTATGTCACCTCTTCCATCTGTTGGGCCAGCCGGACTACCTTCGCTACCGGCCACCTTCAAACCATCCACACTGTCGGCAAAGGGGGGGGTAATTCCTCGATAACCCGAGCCCAAGTCGACAAGACCTACTATGCATTGCTCCGGAACGCCGGGTATCAAACCGCCATGATGGGCAAATATGGCATCCATGGCGTAACCAAGGCTGATTTCGATTTCTGGGACGGCATGCCGGATGGTTTGACCTACGAGGTGTTCGATAATAACAATAAAGTTATCGGTTACCGGGATGATTACCTGGCCAACAAGGCCATTGAGTTCTTGAAAACGACTTCCCCCTCCAAGCCCTTCAACCTGAACGTCAGCTTCAAAGCCCCGCATGTGCAGGACGGTGACAGCCGCATTTTCATAACGGATCCGGCCTACGACCATTATTATAAAAATGATGTCATCCCCACTCCGGAAACGGCCGATCCCGCCTTCTTCAACGCACAGCCCAATTTCATCAAGAACTCCCTGAACCGCGGCCGCTGGGGACCCCAGTTTGGAACGCCTGCGCGATTTCAGGACATGGTCAAAAAGCACCACCGCCTGATTACGCAAATGGATGCGGCCGTGGGTAAAATCGTGAAACAGCTCAAAGCCATGGGAGCTTATGAAAACACCGTCATCCTTTTCGCGGGTGATAATGGTTATTTCCTGGGGGAGCGTGGTTTGTCGCATAAATGGCTGCCCTATGAACATTCCATCCGGGTGCCCCTGATTATCACCGACCCCCGCCAGCCCCTGAGTCAACGGGGAATCCGGAGCCGTCAAATCGCCTTGAATCTAGACGTCGCCCCGACTTTTCTCGAATACGCCGGTGTTCCCATTCCCGGCCACATGCAGGGAAAAAGCCTCCTGCCATTACTAAAAAATGAGGCGAAGACTTGGCGCCAGGAATTCTTCTATGAACACCTTGTCCAGCTCACACAGAATATTCCCAAATCCCGTGCCTTAGTGGGCGAGCGATACAAGTACATCACTTATTTTGATCAATCGCCTCCCTATGAGGAACTATACGACTTCATCAACGATCCCAATGAAACCAAAAATCTGCTCAAAGATGCGGCATACAAGGCGGTGCTCGATAGCTTGAAAGGCCGTTTGAACGTGCTGAAATCCGCGGCCGAGGTTTCGGCTCCCATGCCGTTTTTGACGAAGGATTTGGTTTACGGCTGCATGACCCCGGGCGCCAAGGGCTACAATGCTGCGGCCAATGTCCATGTCCAGGAATCCTGTCAAAGCCCAGCGGCGCTGGAGCGTCCCTGGAATGCCAAGAAAGTCCTGATATCCGATGCCTCCATAACCATCCCCTATGAGTCTGCGCATACCCTGAGCATTGCGGATATTACCGGGCGAATCGTTTTCTCAGCCACGGGCCAGGGACGGAAAGAATACTCGTTGTCCGTGCTCCAGAAGCCGGGCGTGTATACGGTTCAAATCACCAACCCGATGGTCCCCGCGATGCGACTCAAGCGACTGATTGTTCGAAGCGGTAACAGGTAGCTCAAAAGTGATTTTTCAGTCTGGAGAAATACAAATGAATGGTTCTAGGCCTACAAATTCCGTGGAATTGGCAAGGTGGGCTCTACCTTGCTTTGCCTTGATGCTAATGCTTTTCACAGCCGCAAGTTCGCAGCAAAAGCCGCCCAATATCGTCCTTTTGCTAACGGACGATCATCGCTGGGATATGCTGGGGATTATGAAAAAAAATGTAATCCAGACTCCCAATCTGGATGCCTTGGCGGAAGAAGGCGTGTTATTCGAAAACGCCTATGTCACAACTTCCATTTGCTGGGGCAGCCGAACCACCATTGCCACGGGTCATCACACGTCCCGTCATAATGTGGGCAATGAGAGGGGAAATACCGCCATCAGTAAAGAACAAATAGCCCAGACCTATTATACCTTGTTGCGCAAAGGCGGTTATCAAACAGCGATGATGGGTAAATACGGCATCATGGGTTTAAGCAAAGACGACTTCGATTTCTGGGATGGTTTGCCGGACAATCTTACCTATGAAGTATTTGATAATAAAGGTAACGTTATCGGTTACCGCGACGATTACCTGGCGAATAAGGCTATCGAGTTTTTAAATACCACTTCCCCTTCCAAACCATTCAATCTCAATGTCAGTTTCAAAACACCTCATGCGCAGGACGGTGACGACCGTGCTTTTATCCCGGATCCGGCTTATGACGACTATTATAAAAATGATATAATCCCCACCCCGGTCACCGCCGATCCGGATTTCTTCAACGCGCAACCCGCTTTTCTCAAAAGATCCCTTAACCGGAGTCGCTGGACGCCGAGGTATAAGACACCGGAGCTGTTTCAGGAAATGGTCAAGAAGCACCATCGTCTGATAACGCAAATGGATGCCGCTGTGGGAAAAATCGTGAAACACCTTAAAGACAAGGGCCTCTATGAAAATACCGTCATTGTATTCGCGGGTGACAACGGCTTTTTCCTGGGGGAGCGTGGATTCGCCGATAAGTGGCTGCCCTATGAACATTCCATTCGAATCCCGATGATTATACGCGATCCCAGTTGGACTCAGGATCAACGCGGAATTCGCCGAAGCGAAATCGTATTGAACCTGGACTTCGCACCAACCTTCTTGGATTATGCCGGTCTCAACATACCCGGCCATATGCAGGGTAAAAGCCTTTTGCCTTTGCTCAACAATGAGGCCAAAGAGTGGCGAAAGGAGTTCTTTTACGAGCACCTCGCCGTGGTAGGGGGTGGCTATATCCCCCAATCCCGTGCGGTCGTGGGTGAGCGGTATAAGTACATCAACTATTATTCCGAAAACCATGAGGAATTTTATGACTTCATCAAGGACCCGGACGAGACCAAGAATTTAATGAATGATTCGGGGCAAAAGACCGTACTGGACGGTTTGAAGGCCCGTCTCAAGGTCTTGCAGCCCGCCGCTGCGAATGCGGATGATATGCCGTTTCTGATGAAACAACTGGTTTACGGTTGCATGACCCAGGGCGACAAAGGTTATGATGCTTCAGCCAATGTCCATGTTCCGGGTTCGTGCCAATCCGCATCAGCGATTGCCCGTCCTTGGAATGCGAAGAAAGTATTGATATCCGACTTATCCATAACCATCCCTTTTGAAACCACGCATACCTTGAGCATTTCGGATATCACTGGGCGAATCGTTTTCTCAGCCACGGGTGAAGGTCGGAAAGAATACTCGTTGTCGATGCTGCAGAAGGCGGGCGTGTATACGGTTCGGGTTGCCAACCCGCAGGTCCCAGGAATGCAAATCCGGCGTTTGGTAGTCAGGAACGGCGACAGATAAGCTTACCTAGGCGGTAAGCTTTCCCCAGGGGTGGGCGCCTCCGCAGCTCAGAGCACCAGCCTGAGGGTGGAACCCTTTACCCTAAGCAGGTAGATGCCCGGAGCGAGACCTTCCGGAATGCGAAATCCACTCCCCATGGGTTTCGTAATATACTGCCGCCCATCGGTTCCAATCAATGTAAGCTCTTTCTGGGTAGTGCCGGCGAGATAGATTACCCTGTCGCGCACGATGAGGCCGGGTTGCAAACGATTGGCCTCACGCTTGCCAATGGAAGCCACAGGCGGCAGCGAGGCGATCCAACGGCTGATTACATCATTTGCCACGGTATCTACTTCATAGACGCCAACCGGCGGCATTTGCTCGGGGTTAATGCTATAGGCGTCACCCTCGGTGGGCGCAATGCGGTTCCGTTGCTTCATGCGATACAGTAACACGGACAGATCGGGATGACCGGGAACGATAAGCGCGGGGTGAACGACCTCTCCGTCAATCGTTTTAGAGGGCACGCCGAAAACTCCCACGGCCATGTTGCGAAGATCCATTTCGGGAGATAGGACTCCGTTCCGGATTTTGAAAAAGTCGTAATTGAAAGCGGCGGCATATTCGGGTGCGTTTACCATCAAGCCCCGGGTGCCATGGCAGCCCGAGCAATTGGATGCGATATAAGCGCGCGCCCTCAGGTCCAGCGTGGCGGTTTCGTCGGCCACATCCGCCCACTTCGGCCAGGAAGCAATCTCCACGGGTGTAGGCACCGGCTTGCTCCAGCCTAGAATGCCGGCCTGGAAAAGTTGAGTGATCTGATTGACACTCGGGGTAGAAGCGGCCGGGCGGTTAATCTGCGGAGTGAAAAAGCCAAGCACGGTGCGCCCCTGGAAAGCGGTGTTATACAAATCGTATTGCCGGTGACATTGATTACAGGCATAGGGCGAAGGATAACTCCATTTACGGAAAGACTTGTTTCCGTTAATCCATACCGTGAGAGAGGTGTCGAAGCCGTTTTTCGAAACCAGGAACGCCTCGGACCCGTCCGGATTCCATCGATAACTGAAGGGATGCCAATAATCCACCATTTCCGAGGAGTTGGGATCCTCCACCTTCTGGTTTACCAATAACCGGGTTTCCCAATAGATGCGGGAAGAGGGATCTCCCGGGATGGTATCATGCTGAAAAAGTTTGACGAAAATGGCGCCATCGGGGTAATCGTAATAGTCGTTCTCGGGGTCGAATTGGATTTTCGGAGATCCGGGTTTAAGCAAAACCCAACGGGCTTTGTGTGCATTGTCACTCCAGAGCGGAGTATTTACGTCAAAGGAAATCGCCTCAGGGGTTACCGTCTTGGCATTCCAATCGGCATAGAACCCGATTTCTGAAAATTTCCTGGGAACCTGCGAGGTGTCGGAGGGGTCGAAATGATTCCATGCTCCAAGCGTCGGCAAAGGGCAGGACAGCATGGTAAAGGCCAGAGCCAGGGGCATGAGAGATGCGATGTGGGACATGGGTCTAATCCGTGTGCTTTTCATATTATTCAAACCGGAGGTAACCCAGGTGATTCCCAGGGAGGGCGGGCAACTCGATTAAACCGTCCCTGATTGTTCCTTCCCAAAGTAGTTCGCCGCGAATTCCGGTCACAACCGCTTTCCTGGCTCCGGAAGGAGCTGAGAGTCTGCGATTGATAGACCCGGGCGCGATTAGCCTTCCGTGACGGAAGGATTGTCCGGAATTGGATGCATCCGTAATTCCAACCGAGGTTGCCGCAAATACCGATTGAGCGCATGCACTGGCCGGATAGTGGGTGCCTGTATATTCCATTTTGTATAACACACCGGTATTGGGTCCTCCTCGAGTACCTGTTCCTTCGCCTAGCAGCAAGACATAAAGTTCACCTTTGGAATTGACATTCATGTCAATGACTCTTTCCGCGTCAAATTCGGTTTCCACCTTTTTCAGGGATTTGTCGGAATTCATTTCCAGGGACCAAATCTTGCCCCTACGGAAGTCACTTACAATGAATTTCCCATGGAAATAAGCCGGTAATCGAGTCGCGGGCAACCCTTCCTGATAACGGTAATAGGGACCGGCAATAGCGGCTTCGCTGCCGGTTCCGAATGCGGTATTCGGCCCGGTTTGCGAATTCCGGGCATTGTAGTAAGCCAGGGCGCCTGTCGCGGGAGGAAGGTTTTCCATACCGGTATTGAACTTCGAGAGGTTTTTCAGATTCTTTACATCAAAAACCGTACCTTTGGCATAAGGTTCCTCTTCATAGGCCACGTAGGGCTGGTTGTCAGCGATGGCAAAGGGCCAGCCGAAATTTCCCGCCTGAGTGACCAAGTTGAATTCGTCTGAACCGGTAGGCCCGCGCTGTGGATCCGGTCCACCCGCATCCGGTCCCACATCGCTGACGAGGACAAATCCGGATACCGGATCAATTTTGAGGCGATAGGGGTTACGGTGACCCATGCTATAGATTTCCGGGCGGGTTTTGGGCATTCCAGGCGGGAACAAATTTCCTTCCGGAATGGAATAAGTCGAGCCCACGCCTGGGGCGGGGGTCTGATTGTCCGGGAAGGGGAGGGGGCGAATGCGCAGGACCTTGCCTCGCAAATCATTGGTGTTCGCCGCGGTGCCGAGGTCGTTTAGATAAGATTCGGTTTCGTTCCGGCCACCCCAATGGGTAACCTGAGTGGATGGGAAAACATCGTCGCCGGTGGGGATATAGAGATCACCTGTACCGGGATGGAAAGCGATACCACCCGCCGCATGTCGTTTGGACTGGCGTTTGAAGGAGAGAAGCTCCTTCATGTTACCCAACTTTCCGCCGGAGAAAGTATAACGGACAAGCACATGTTCATGCGGGAATACATTTGGGTCACCGGCATTGGTGGAATTTCCCGGTAATCTGCGGGAAAAAAATACGTAAACCCAATTCGTCTTGGAAAATTCAGGGTCGGCGGCGATGCCGAGTAATCCGTTTTCCACATTATCGTTATAGATGTCGATCGATGCAGCTTCCGTCACTCCTAAACCCGGAGTAAACAACTTGATTTTGCCGGTAAACATTTCATTAATAAGTACCCGGTCATCCGGGAGAATACTCATATGCACAGGTAAATTGAGTCGCAGGTTTGATGTTTGATCCACGAGGGCTACCTTGCGCCATTCACCGGCTTTAGGCTTGGAGCAAGGCTGAGCATTCAAGCCGGCGCCGAATAGAGTGAGTGCCAGACCGAATGTGAACGGCGGTATCCGCGAGAGATTACGCATTTTCAATTCCTATTTCGGGCAACTTGAAATATATCTCCTAAGGCAAATATTTATTCATGGAATGGGGGCAGAGACATTTTTTATCACATTGGCTGTTGGCTATGCAAACTACTTGCGCAGTGAATGAGTCGTTCACTGGAAGACAGTGGTCACTTGTGGAAGAGGATGGCGGGAGAGGGACCCATGGGACCGCCAGTCAACTTACGACCATCTATTCCGAAGACGGGGACGCCCATTTCAAGAGGAGTTACGTAATCCGGATTGGAAAACGCCGTAGAAAGCCAAGGACCCCTTTTTCCTGCCTGCGCTTTCCGAGTCACGCCGATGGAAACGACTTCCTGCCATTCCGAAATTTGCACGTTACGTACATATAATTCCTTGACTTGGTTCTTATGCAACTGCCACGCGAGGAAGCCCTTAGCCTTCATCTTTGGGTAGATATAATCAGTCACTTGTTTATCATTCACGTCAACTTGAACCCTCGTGCCCTTGACTCGGATCTCCATGGAATTCCATTCTTTAGGTGTATAACTGGATTTCATGCCCTCGTGCGGTTCGGAAACATAATGGCTCGCGTATTTACCGTCCTTTATGATATATTCGTAAATTCTGCCGGGGAAGTCATGGCTAAAATCCACTTGCGGCCCCTCGATATCCTCTTTTCCGAAAAAGTTGTGGAAATTAATACCGGAATTTCCTTGTACCAGTTTGAAATCGAATTGCATGATAAAATCACCGTACTGTTTGTCCGACATCAGCCAATTCTCACGAGGCGCCTTATCGGTAATGGCATGGAGGACGCCATCCATCACTTTCCATTTGTCGGTGGTTTGCAAAGGAGTGAGCGCGTCATAGGGTGTCCAACCCTGTAGATTCTTGTCCAGAGTCTTGATAAACTGATACTCCTGACCATGAAGTTTCGCGCCAAGTCCCCAAATTATCAGGAGTGGCGCGAGAAGGCGGGTATACAGTGAATTCATCGGAATTTCTCCTCTATCGGGCACCTACAATTCATCCACAAATATAGCGCCAATTCGTCAGGAAATCCCAGGAAACCGGCAATTACGTCCAATTGGCGTTTCACCCACAAAACAAGCAGCCTGCCGTAAGCGGGCAAATTCATATCGGGGACCAAACCCCGTCCTATTTGGGAAGCGTGACCCGAAAATCCTTATGGGGCAAACATTCATCCCAGGTTTTTATTCCCAGAATGGGTTTCGCGAATTCAAAGGCAGCCTCCCACCCGGGAGTATCGGCTTTTTGCAGGGCATCCCACATGAATTTCTTTTGCGGAGGTTCATCCCAGGTGATGGCTCCAAACCGAAGATTGCCTTCATCAGGGTGGTCTTTGTGACGATGCCAGAGAAAAGCTTTGACATTGGGCATGTGTTGAATTTTATGCCAGGCGCAAGCAAACGCCGCTGCCTGGTCTTTCTGGGAAGCCAGGCTACCGTTCTTATCATTGAAACCCAACTCGGTTAAGTCCAAATTTCGAAAAATCTTTTCTTTGTAGCGGAATTTTTCCTGTGCCATATAATGCGAAAGTACCTCCACATTTTTAAACACAATTTTATCAGCCGTGTAGGTTCCCTTATATTCATCGGTCCACCAACGGGCGTTGCCCAGCGAATAGGGATAGGGATGTTGCGCTACATGCCAAAGGAAATTGCCTTCCGCTTTGGCTCTTTCATTGATTCCCTCCAGCAATTCCGTACCTTTGACCCATGTGGTGAGCGCGGGTCGAACGTCCCACTGCCTGTCCATGGAGGTATAAATGCCCATGTTTTTGTGATATTTCTTGGTAGCCAGACTGGCCAATCTCAAGGCGCTGTAGTAATTATCGATGAGCACGGGCGGTTCCACTTTACCGATATTATACCAGATATGATGCGGCTGCACCTCGTTACCGATGATAAGACTGGAAATTTGTCCGAACTGTTTGTCCTGCCTGGAATACCGCATAGCTAAAAATTCAACGGCGGCCCGGTAAAGCCGAACTCCGTCTTCCGTAACCAGGTTAAAGGCCGCCAGGCCGCGAGGGACATTTGCCACGATGGTATTAGGGTGCAGCAAATAATTATCCGGTTGGGTGGCGGGGCCAATCTGGTTCAGCAGAACCGCATAAACGGTAATACCTACATCCGACCTTTCCTTGATGCGCTTATCAATGTTATTGACTCCCCCCGGATTGATGGGGACCGGGAATCCATCGACATCGATGATGATCTCATTGGGCCCAAATTTACAATTGGCGGGGTCAATACCCATCCCTGCGAGTTTTACCGGGTCCTCTCCCGTTTCCACGCAGGCTTTCAGTACCGGGTATCGACCCTGGTTGATGATTTGCTGCAGAGAAATATTCTCATGGGTTATTTTTATCCCCAATGCCAAGGCATCTTCCGTATCCCTGATGTCATTGATGCCCTTTTTACTGGCCGGTTCGGGAAAGTCAAACTGCCTTTGGGTCGCAATATCAAAATCGGTGACAAAATGGGGGGCTCCCAGAGGTTGGCCGGTTTCGCCATTTACCAATTGAAATTTCCGGAACATACGATCTACCTTGCCGTCATAACGGGCAATCGTTACATGTTCCGTGTGGCCCTCCCACACAGCAGGGAATTGTTTCTTGACCGAAAACGTATCGACGGCGGAAAGTTGCATGATGCGCAATTTGCCCGCCGGGGGATTCAAGCGTATCAGAATAAGGGAGTCGTAAGCTTTTATAAATCCGATGCCTTTGGTAGCCACCTGACTATTCTTCAGTAACACCAAATCTCCAAGATTCCCGTTTAATGAATCCAGCGAAACTTTCAGATCCTGGTATCCCGCCAGGGAAATGGACAGTTCGTCGGCCGCTGCCGAGGATTTTGCCAGCGCGGACTTGGGTTCCGAATTGGATTCAGCACCATGGCGATAGTTTGCTCCTTGGACATGTACCAATTTGAGGGATACGGCATTGTCGCCCACCGTTCCACGGAGAAAATAAATTCCCAGATCCAAATCATTGCTGAGAACCTGCTGAGTAAACTTTCCGGCCGTAATAACTCCCTGGTGGACTCGTTTCTGAACCCGACCGGAAATATCGATTAATGTCAGATTCACCTTTGTTTTCGCGGATAGATCGAGAAAAAGCCAGCCATTTTCAACAACGGGAACAGCACTACGGGGTGTAAACTCCCAAGTAGCGGTAGTTGCGGATTTTAGCGAGAATGATCCATTCTTGGCGGTTACCGCTGATAGCCCTCCCTGGATCAACTTGACCGTAGCGCCCTGCAAAGGTTCATCATAGATGTTGATTATTTTTCCGGAAAGTGAAATCGATTGTCCCGGTATTAGGGAAGTGAATATGAATAAGCATAAGGTGCTGATAATCGGATTGGAATTCGTTTTTTTCATAATATTTATTTTTGTTGGGAGGATAGTTGAAGAATATGTTGCTGATAATCCGCGGTACCTTTGCATCGTTCCGGTATCAGGTTGCGAACTCGCACTGGCCCATAGGCTTGTTTTTAAGGTCGATTACAATTCCAGTAAAGGATGTTTGTCCCCAAGTGAAAGTTTGGACGGCCAGTGAAATGCAGATCGACATAATTTTTCCGCAACCAAGACCAATATGAATTTCCATTCCAGAATTGGAGGAAAATTTCCTAAAAATTGGTCGAAGTTACAGTTAGTATACTTTGATGGCTGCAGACACCAATTTATCAAGCAGTCAAAAAATATCTCAGTTTGAATCCATTCGCCGTCCCGCTTGTCAGAATCTGTTTTTTTTAAAAAACAGATTCTATTAAGTCGTGAAAGGGGGGTATAATGTGTCATGGGAGCCAAAGACACTCCTTGGGTAATTTTCGAAATTTGCCCAATTGAGCGTATTTTGCAAAAAACAAATTCTCCTCTTGGTCCGCAGCACAAGAAGCGATACCGGGCTAGTTTATAGAAGCTCCAGATTGAACACTTAGAAGGGGACGCGGATGGAATTCGGAAATCATTTCAGGTGGTTCTACAGGTTTGTAGCCCTGGGCACGGCAACCTTTTTCGTGGTAACCGCCACGGCGAAACTTCCGGATGGCGTTTCATTGAAGCCCTATTTACAACCCTCGGGTACCGTTTTTCAAGCACCCATATCCTTTCTGGAAATACCGGGAAGCGCCGGTGCTTTTGTGGTTGTGGAAAAGGCGGGAAGAGTCGTTTATTACGAACCCAAAACCGGAAAATCCTGGGAATGGTCAAAAATATCCGTGAACACTTTTGCCGAAGAAGGTCTTTATAGCGTCGCCTTCCATCCTGATTTTGTCAATAATGGCCGCTATTATGCTTTTTATAATCCGTCGAGCAATCCCACTAGTGGCGCCATGGAAAATCGTGGAAAATTCGCGATTGTTTTAGCGGAGTTTAAAGCGGATGCCAAGCGCGAAAGGGATTCCGGTGAACAGCCGAAGATAATCCATAACTTTTGTTGCAAGGAAAATGGCGGTCATAATGGGATGGCCATGGTCTTCGGTACTGATGGAATGCTCTATCTTTCTATAGGCGATGGAAATACCAATGGAAAAGACACCCAATCCAGAAAGTCCATATTAGGTACGGTTCTGCGAATCAACGTGGATAACCCCGATCCAGGTAGAAATTATGGCATCCCTACGGACAACCCTTATTTCAACGATCCAGATCCCAAAGTGCTCAAGGAAATCTGGTCCTATGGCTTTCGTGTCCCGTTCAAGATGATGATGGACCCTTTGAACGGAGAACTGTGGGTTGGTAATGTCGGCGGATGGCTTCCAGACTATGTTATCAAGATTGGCAAAGCCGTGAATTCCGGATGGCCGATAACGGAAGCCACCTATTGTTGGAATGAGGCGCCGGCTGGAACCCATAAACCGCCTCTCCCGGATTGCGATCGCACGGGCATTACTCCGGCTAACTTTTCCCTTCCGCGGGAGCAGCCCTTTCGCAATGCCAACACGAATAGCGTTACCGGTCTCTACATTCACCGAGCCAATCCCCAATCCGAATTCTATGGGGCTTTGTTCGTCGGAGATTACCAGTCCAGGCAGTTTTACGGCGTCCGTTTGGATGCAAACGGTAGCCTGGAGGAAATTAAGGAATATAAAATCCCCACTTCAGTCCGTCCCATCCACATTGCCGCTGCCAGTGATGGGCGAGTATTGGTCCTGGAGCATGGCCCGCGGACGGCTCCCTGGGGTGTAAATCAGTTTTATTATCTGGACCATCCTCAGCTGCTTTTACCGCCGTTAACGGCCGGAATAGGCAGAAAGCGATCCGCTCTGCCACCGGCAATCTATGAAAAGGTTAAAAACATCTACGATGTTTCCGGCAAACGTTTGAATCCGGCAAAGACCGGCACTCTGGATGGTGTATCTACCTGGACAGTTCCGGTGGAAGTAAAATAGGGTAAAAAGAGAGCCCTCTGCCGTAAACGCAGTGTGGGCCGCTCTGATTTATGCTCTTTGTTATCAATTCCCAATAGTGTGGCGGTCGAACCTACTCGACCCACCAAATTTTGAAAGAAACAGAATCAAACATCCCCTAAGACAGATGTCAGCGTTTTATAATGGGCTTGGAATTAAATTAAGCATATGAAAAAAAACATTTTTTCTTCAATTTTGCTATTTGCGGTTTTGTCGATTTCCGGCATTGCCCAAACCTCAAGACCTAACATTATTTTTCTGCTCACCGACGATCAACCCTGGAATACACTGGGGGCTATGGGAAACACCATCATTCAAACTCCGCAAATCGACTCTCTCTCCAAGACAGGCGTGACTTTCGAAAATGCCTTCGTCACCACCGCCATCTGCTTTGCTAGTCGCGCCACCATTTTTAGCGGTCAACATGTACCCCGCAACAAAATATCGACCTTTGGCACCCCGTTTACCTCTGCGGCATTGGCCCAGACCTATCCCATGCTGCTTCGCAAGGCCGGATACAATACCGGCTTTATCGGAAAGTGGGGTATCGGCGGCGCACTTCCTCAAAATGAGTTTGATAAATGGTACGGGTTCGCGGGTCAAGGACACTACGAGGTAAAAGATAAAGATGGTAAGGTGATTCAACACCTTACCGCGAAAATGGGAGATCAAGCCGAGGATTTCTTGAAATCGACTTCGGCTTCAAAACCCTTTTGTTTGTCGATATCTTTCAAGTCACCGCACCTCCAGGATCAGGATCCCCGACGCTTTATCCCTGATCCCGCCTATATGGGGTTATACGTAAATGATATGTTCCCGAAACCGCCGAATTCTGATCCAGCCTTTTACCAGGCCTTGCCGGCATTTTTGCGAAATCCTTCCCATCAATTGCGAAAAAGATGGGAGCTTGAATTTAAAACGGAACCCATGTTTCACGAAACCATGAGGAATTTTTATCGGCTTATAACCGGTGTAGATGTCGTAGTGGGAAGGATTCGCAAGCAGCTGGCCGAAACTGGAGCCGATAAAAACACGGTTATCATTTTCACAAGCGACCATGGAAGGTTCTTAGGGGAACGAGGTTACGCGGGAAAATGGCTGGCCTACGATGCTTCCATCCGAATTCCCATAATTATTTATGACCCAAGGCTGCCCGCGCAAAAACGCGGTCTCCGCTTACCGGAAATGGTGCTCAACCTGGATATTCCCGAAACCATTTTATCGCTCGCCCGAGTTCCCATTCCCGCAACTATGCAAGGTCATGACATGATGCAATTGGTGCATGGTACCGCGAAGGAGTGGCGAACGGAATTCTATTATGAACATTACGCCGTTGAAGGATCGGCTCCACCTTCCGAGGCCTTGGTCGGAACCCGGTATAAATACATCATTTATACCACTCAAAATCCGAAGTACGAAGAATTGTACGACCTGGAAACCGACCCGCACGAATCCGTGAATTTGTTTAAAGATCCGAAATATGCAGCGATATTAGACAGCATGAAATCTCGGTTCAACATTCTTAAGGTGTCCAGTATCAATGATAACGAGGTTAAGGAATTGACCGCTCCGGTTTCCGTTCCGACGAATATTGAGACCATTAAGCCGAGGTTAAGGTCGGTTAGCCACAATCCTCCGGAATCTAACGAGAAATATGACGCGCTTGGGAAAACCGCTACCCCCTATTCGAAGTGGAAGCGGTTATTCGGGTGGAATTGATGCAATCCCGTGCTCTGGGATGCCATGAGCGGAAAATGGGTTCGGATTGTAGAATCGCATTGAAGTGGGAGCTATCCGGCACAAAATAATGGGGAAAAAATGAACTGCTCAAACAATTTCAGAATACTTAAATCGTTGGTTGTTTGCATAACGATGGCGTCTTCAGCCATATTCGGGGTAAGCGAAATTCAAGCTCAAAAGGCCTGGGTTCCCGCGGAAAATATCGGTTTGCTGAAAGAGATTCATCCCAGTCTGAAATTTCATGATTTGATGCCCGCAAATTTTCAGCTGAGAATCGCCGCCTGGGACTGGTATGATGAAAACACCATAATTTTTGCTCATTGGGACTGGAACATAGGAACCATTTGGCTAATGGAAGGGGCGAAATCCTTCGATAAATCCAAGGTCACTTATAAACGGTATTATTCCAAAAATATACCGGAACCACTGGGCATAAAAAGGGTGAACGGAAAAGTTTACGTAGCTCATAAACATGCCATAACCGAATTGATCGACTCCAATAATGATGATGTAGCCGAATCCGAAAAAGTGCTAACCACTTTTACCTACTCGACATGGGAAAAAAACCCAGCCGGAATGCATCCCAATACTTTTGTTTACGACCTAAAATATAAAGACGGGTATTTTTATGTCGGCACAGGGTACACGGGGGAAGCCGGGGGCTTTGCTTATCCCGCCGTACGCACGGAATCGGCGATAGTGAAAGTCAACGCCATTACCGGTGAAAAGGAATATATCGCCACGGGATTACGTAATCCCGACGGGCTTGCCTGGGGACCGGAAGGAGAACTTTGGTGTACTACGAATCAGGGTTCCTGGAACCCCAGTAATAAACTCGTAAATGTTAAAAATGGCGGGTTTTATGGTCAGCAATATGAACCGAACGGCACTGAAGTGGAAACACAACCTGCAGTTCACATTCCCTTCGGGAACTCGAGCCGCTCACCCACCCAACCCTTATTGATGTCCCATGGCCCCTATAAAGGCCAGTTCATCATTGGTGATATTTTTTACGGCAATGTTCATCGAGCCTATGTGGAAAAGGTCGGTGGAGAATACCAGGGAGCGCATTTTAACTTTTCCGCCGGCCAGTCTGCAGGAATCCACCGTATCATACAGGATGCCTTAGGCAACCTCTATTTCGGCGGGATGGGAGTTCGCGACGGAGGCGGGGGAACCTGGATTTGGAACGGCAAGCTATATGGTATGCAAGCTGTGACCTATACGGATCAAAAAGCCTTTGAAGTTCATTCGGTAAATTCTCTGAAGGACGGGTTTATGCTTAATTTCACCGAACCCGTTGGGGCCGCATCCTTAACACCGGATAATTTTGAAGTCACCCACTGGCATTACGAACCTGCCCGGAAATATGGTGGAGATCCAATGGGATTGAAAAAGTTAACCGTCACCCAAGTTTCCGCCGATCCCACGTCTACCCAAATTCGTGTGAAAATTCAGGGGCTGCAAGCGGGTAAAATCGTAGAGATTCGTTTCCACAAGGACTTCGTGTCGGCTGGGGGGAAGGTTCCTTTCACGGGAGAATTCCGGTATACCTTGAACCGGATTTCCGACAGAACGGATGTTGTCACGTTAAAGGGTTTCTCTGCTGGAATGAATTCCGACATGGGCATTTCAAAAAATGGTTCGGTTTTCAACGTTGATTTCGGTCATCCGGTAACAGGTACGCTATCGGTAGTGGATTTGACGGGACGGATGTTACTGCTTCGGGAAATCTCCAACGAAACCAATGTTAAATTTGATTCACCTCTGGTTAAGGCCGGAGTTTATGTGCTCAAATTCACCAGTGGCAAGGAAAATTTATCCAAGCCCATCTTTATGGGTCGATAATTATTTCGCGATCTCTGCCGGTTAACGGGGAAGAACATATTGCCCGAATCCGGGAATCCATGGCATTCCGGTTTCATCGCGTGAAACGCTGCGTATCCGTCGGCCTTCAAGGTTGAATACATCCCCTTCAAATCCACCATTCAAGGAAGACCGGGCAGGGGAGACCGGAAGACGAATTGAAGTGGACGCGTCTTTTCGACCGACCCATGCCATCATATTCAACGCGAACTTCTTGTTATCCACCTGAGTCAAGGAGGAAGTCGCGGCCTTCGAATTGAAGAAGGTGTTTCTGTCATAATGGAAAACCGCTCGGCCTTTGCCGTATTCGGCGACAATGAGGGTTGCGTCTTTATTTCCAGCGTCGGAGGTGGGGCCCTGGCCATTATTGGCATTGTTAAGGGGGGTTCCATCGAGACGAGAGTTGCGGCGAATTTTATTTTTTGCCCGCACAACTATCTCAACTTTCATTTTTTCAACTTCCTTTACAAACGTAATGGGAGAAACTCCTTCTCCATTGAACTCATTGACACCTTCCAGGATAGGATGATTGGGGATGAGAAAATCGCCATCGCTTCTCTTCAGGGGATAATATCCCAGGTCTTGATTCATGACCAATCCGAACCGGTCCAAGAAGGCCTGGTCTGACAGGGCGGCATCCCGCCAGTTCCGGCCGAAATTGGCATCGCTTAGGAAAATTATTCCTCCGCCTTCTTCAATGTATTTCATGATGGCGTCGACGGCCGGTTTGCCATAGCGGGAATTATTCGAACCCATGATTATGACGCTGTATTTGGAGAGGTCCATGCCGGCGAAATCCACTGGTGTGGAGCAGGGGTTGGTTTCGTGTACCTCACAGCCTTTGATATGGTTGCCTTCCCTCAATTCCTGAGTTACATATCCCTCGGCCTGAAGGGTTTGCGCGAATTCTCCCCAGCCTCTATTCTTCGCGGTATTGGTAAAATCGCTGAAGGAGGAGAGTTCCGCATTATCCCCTCCGAAGGTAAACCCTCCGGTACCGTCTCCTCCTCTAATGTTAAGAATAATAGGTTTTTGGGAATCTTGAGCTTTCGCGACCGAGAGAATGAGGAGTAGGCCAGTCAGAAATCCAGTTCGCATGTCTTCTCCCGCTTTCGTTGATGATTATTGGGTTAATCTAATCACTCTATATCCATCAGGCTTTCCGTAAATAGCCTCAGTGCGGGTATTTCGTTTTCTGAAGTAAACGGGGCTGTAGGGGGAAGCAGGGAGTTTCGCTGAGATCGAAGAATTAGATGGCCCCGCCGTCACTGTATTTTATAAAATACACTTTTGTCGGCTTTATCAAAGGTCATCCGATTTTTTCGATATATACTAGGATATCAAGAGGCGAGTTCCACCCTTTCCCGGCAGAGAGGGCTATGGCTTTTCCTCGGCGTAAATAGGTGCGAATTGGAAGATTAATGACTGATATTTATAAGTATTTCGATTTTCGGATATTGCTCAAGGACCTCTTCGAGGCCAAGAAAAAGGAAAATCCGCGGTATTCCTATCGGGTATTGGCTAAAAAGGCCGGGTTCAAATCGGCGGGTTATTTCGGCAACCTTTTAAGCGGGAAGTGTAACCTTTCTCTCACGATGGCGTATAAATTGGCGGAAGCCTTCAATCTTAAAAAGGATGAAGAAGATTATTTCGTAACTCTGGTTATGTTCAACCTAGCTCAGACGGTTACGGAAAAGATGAAGTACCATCAGAAGCTCGTATCCCTCAAAAGAGCCGAATTGAAGACCCTGGAAGAGCGGCAATACGAATATTTCGGGGAATGGTATTATATCGCCATCCGGGAAATCCTGGACTGTTACCGTTTCAAGGGTGATTTCAAAGAACTTGCCAAGACGCTTGTCCCCGCGATAACACCCGCGCAGGCCAAGGCGGCCATTACCCTCCTTGAATCGCTGGGTATGATTCAAAAAAATCCTTTCGGCTATTATGAGAAAGTAGATGCGGCGGTGACTACTCCCGACCTTTGGAAATCCCAAGCCATCACATTTTATCAATACCAGTGCTTAGACCTGGCAAAGCAATCATTCGACATCTGGGATCGGTCGTTACGCGATGTCTCCACCCTGACCGTGAGCATCTCCGCGGAGGCATTCAAAAAAATCCAGGAAAAGATCAATCAGGTTCAGGAAGATATCCTGTTATTGGCCCAAAACGCAAAGAAAGCGGATCGTGTTTACCAAATCAATTTTTATTCTTTTCCACTTACGAAAATCGGTGAGAATACATAACCCATGTATCGAATAATTTTAATCAGTATGGTCACGGCGCTCCTTGCCGGCTGCCTATTCATGAGTGGTGATGATCCAAGCCCTCCCACTGATCCTGTGGCTGGAGGCGGTACCCGCACTACAAATGGCGATGTCGCGGGGCGCGTTAAGTTCCCGGATGCCTCCCCTGCCGAAGGAGTGCAAATCCGCCTCTACAAGGTCTTTTTGGGCGAAAAAGTGGAACCCTATTCGGCCGAATGGGCCGGTATCAGCGACAGTCTGGGAAGATTCACCTTCCAGAATGTTCGCGTGGGAACTTTTGCCATGTCGGTAGTGGATCGAATTGCGGGAACGCGGGCGATTATGCCCAGGCTCAGCAAGGGAACGGAAGGTTTTTTCGTCCTGGATGCTGTCCTTTCCCCATGGGTTACGCTCAAGGGAAGAGTATTCCCCTCCAATGGCGGATCGCCGGAAAACATCCGTGTTTGCATTCCTGGATTGCCGGAATGCGTCACCCCAGGCCCCGATAGTGTTTACACCCTTCACCAGGCTCCCCAAGGGAATTACGACCTGGTTTTTCTTTGCGATAGTCTCGCCGCCTATTTACCCATTCGGGCGAGCATGACCGACAAAGACACCCTATACCTCAAGGATATCGAGCTCGATGTCACCCAGGCGGTAGTATCTCAGCCCATCTCGATATACGAAACCGAAGCCGCCAAGTCGGTGTATGCGCTTCCGAAGAGCTATGCCCCTAATGCTAGACCTGATTGGTACGCAGGTAAGGAATTCGACCGGGTTCAGTATTACAGCCCTGACGAAAATCGTCCTTTCCAACTCTGGGACTCTGAGGACTACCGGAACTGGCAATACTTTCGAACCCTGAATCTACCCCTCGACATCCCCGAATCCACTACCCATACACCTCTTGTGGATTTTCCCTACTATTTGAGGCTTACCCAGGCGGATCTCGATTTTTCTCAGGCAGCAAAGGGCGGGTCCGACCTCCGCATTTCTCGTGAAGACGGTCGGCAGCTGTCCTATTATATCGTGAAATGGGATTCTGCCGCGGGTTTAGCCGAACTATGGGTGAATTTGGATACCCTTCGTAAAGCGGAAACCGCCCCAAGGTTGAGCTTGCACTGGGGCAATCCCGATGCCGGGGGGCTTTCCAATCCCATGGCCGCTTTGGGCCGGGTTGAAGAGGGCCGTCAGATTTGGCCTCTGGACGATAATGCGCCGTCATCCCTAGTCCGCGACCTGCGCGGCACCCATCCGGGTTATTTGACCCGCCTTGGCCTGGGTAAGGATGAAACGGCGAAGCATGCTGTTGCCGGGGTGATGGGTGGCGCGTTGCTCCTGGATGGCATTGAAAACCAAATTACCATCGATCCGCACCCTTCCATCGACTACACAAAGCTGACGCTCTCGGTTTGGGCACGGAACAACAATTCGTCCCTTTCCGAACAGCAGTATATCGTATTAAAGGGGGAACCCGGTCGTAAGCAATGGCATTTGGCGCTGGACCAAGCACGGCAGGTGCGCTTTGGAATGGCCGGAACCAACGGTAAGTTGACGGGTGCCTGGTACAGCAAGCAGCAGGTTAAAATTGATCAATGGCATTTGTATACGATCACCTTCGAAGGCGGAGTCGTACGCGCTTACTTGGATGGTGAGGAAATGGCCGCGGGAAAGGGAACCGGAACCCTTCCCAAGTCGATCCCAACCCTCAATTCCCCCATCATGCTGGGCCAGCGAATAGCCGAGAGGGAACAATTCTGGTCGGGAGAAATCGATAATCTGATGCTGGAAGGCGAGGTTCGCAGTCCCGAATGGATACGATTATTGTATCAATCCCAAAAACCAAACCCCTGAACCAAAAACAAACTTCTTAAGCCTGCCTCCTAATTGGATGGCAGGATTACCCCATTTTTTTCCGCGGGCTTCCAAGCTAAGGTGGCTCCTTTGCTACCCGAATGGTTCAAAAGCAACTTACCATCAATGCTCCTGATTTGAATCATGGCATTTTGATGGAAAAAAAATTGCTCTTTCCTGAGCGACCAAGCATTGAGGCGCGACTGGTTACCGAAGGTTAATCGGGTGGTAGGAACAATCAATTTTTCCTGCCATTCCCGCCAGAGATCCATGTTATCCGCCAAAATTTTCTTTTTCTCTCCGTTTTCATCCCAGCATTTAATGGCGAATTCGTCCTTGTATCCCCATTCCAGGAGCTTTTCAATAAATGCGAGTAGATTAAAATTCCCTTCTCCCAAAACTCTTTTGTATTCGCCATTATCGGGTAAATTTGCTGCACCTGAGCTATCGGCACCCATAATGGATAGGGAACTCACCAAACTGATATGTTCTTTTAGCCGAGGTATTTCAGCTTGGTTGAAATTGGTTTTCCGCTTTTCATTCACCATCAAACCATGTTGGAGGTTGTACATGATTTTAACATTATCCATATCCAATTTTTTGACGATGCGAGCCGCTTCTTCGATGGCCTCGATATAATAACCCACATGCGGATAGAGGGTGATATCCGTGCCATTGGCCTTGGCAGCTTCGGCAATCGGCTTCAAGTGGTTCAACACGCTCTCATCCGTTTTGTAGCTTCCTGGAAAGGCGATGGATAGCCGGGTGTTGGTGCCCTTAATCATTTTCAAGATATTTTGGATTTCCGCCGTTTTATTGCCTAAGCCGCTAAAGTAAATCCCCGTCAATTGCTTATTTCGAGCCTTAAGCGAATCGAGGATCAGGGGGATATTTTTATTGTCGTCATAATACCACAACCCGGAATATCCGAGTGAGTCCATCAACCTGATCTGCTGGTGATAGGGTTTATCCAAGCACCATGAGGTGAGGGTGATTGGATTGGATAATTTTGTCGTTTGGGAAAATCCCATGGAAGCGGCCAGGAGAGAGGATAATCCGAAGACGAAATTACCATGATGGCGGCGGGATAATTCGGTCTTTTTAGGTATCAATTTCGGAAAAAACATAACAGCTCCTGCGCAGATATTAAAATGGTAACGGATAAAAAATTATGATCCCTTCAATTCAGGATCAATGTACCTTGCCCTCGATTTACCGGAGGTTAATTCACGTTGGAAAATTGGAGATTCCGTATTATTGGAAATACGTTTTAGCGGTTATCTTGGCTTATATATTCTTAGAGTAAGTTATTTTACGCCAACTTTGATTTATTGCTTCCACAACCACTATAAACGGGGTTACCCAAAAAAATAGTGGTTTGCGATTAACCCTATGCTTACTGGCGATCCGCTCCCAACGTGCTACATGTTTTTTTAATAATACAATTCCGTCCTGAAAAAGTTCTGGGCCCTGAACCGAGATCAGGTTCTGGTGCTAGATTGGATTCCTATCGATAAAAGACCGGAATTTATAAGTATTGGGTGCCGGAATTTGGGAGCATCTGCTGAATGCCGAATGAAATTCGAAAAAAAATAACCGTGCGGGGGCAGTAATGAATCTTGTATTTATTGTGATACTTATACTTATGGCTGGCCAGGCCAGAGCCCAGGACTTATTCACCAAAATCAGCGATGCGATAATCACTTCCGATGCGGGAACCATTCAGAAAGGCGTCGCTTTCCCGGGTATTGGAAATAAGGAAAGGTCTGTAACGGATAAGGGGTGGCAATACTATGCTTTCTATAACAAGGTCCAACATATCTGTGTCGCGCGTAGAAAATTGCCCAATGGTGACTGGCAAGTCGTTGAGCTGAAAGATTATGTCCATATGAATACGGATGGGCATAGGACCATTAATCTTGGCCTTTCCCCGAAAGATGGCACTCTACATCTCGCCTTTGATCACCATAACACCCCTTTACACTATCGGGTATCAAAAGTTGGTGTGACGAGTACTCCGGAATCAGTGCTGTGGAATGCCGATTTGTTCAGTGAAGTCAGGGATTATCTGGTGCCCGGTAAAGGATTGAAACCCTTTACTTACCCACGATTTGTGACCGTTCCAGATGGGAACCTGTTGTTTTATTTCCGGCTGGGCGCATCCGGTAATGGAAATTCCTTTTACTCATTCTACGATGGAAGCACGCAAAAGTGGTCGGAGTACAAAATGTTCATCAATAAAGGGGGCATGTATTCCGATCATTTCAACGATAGCGAGGCGGATCGTAGCGCCTACCCCAATCCGGCCACTTTTGAGCCGGACGGAAAGCTTCATTTCACTTGGGTGTGGCGAGAGCGGGCGGCCGGGAATAATGGCAGAGGCGATAACCATGACATCAACTATATCTATTCCGACGACATGGGGAAGACTTGGAAGGGGAATAATGATAAGCCTCTTTCGCAATTTCCACCCGATGTAAATACTCCTCATGTAAAGGTGGTGGAAATCATTCGCGGATACGGACTAGTGAACGATGGTGCTCAAACCATCGATGCTCAGGGCCGCGTGCATGTTATGATGCGCCATACTACCGACGAGTCGATGGCCGCCGTAGCCAAGCAATATCCCGGTATAGCCTATACAAATCCTGTTATGACCTATGGAGTTCCAGAGGCTTGGCGTTTTCACCATTATATTCGTGAATCGGATGGGACCTGGTCTCACCGTCAGTTACCGAATCCCTTTGGCGAAGTGGTCTCTGATGACGAAAGTAATGTTTATTTCGTTGTGGTTGGTGAAAAAAGTCTGGTGGTTTATCGATCAACAGCGGCTGCGAATTGGAAGGATATGCAACCTGTATACAGTCAAGCCATAAATAATGCTTATCCGGCAAAGGCCGATATGAGTCGTTGGGCGAATGAGAAAGTGCTGAGCCTTACCTATCAGGAAATGCCCATCCAGAATGAAACGTACACTAAAATCCGGGTTATTGATCTGAAGCTTGTCGGTGGAGGTAGTACGTCGCTTAAGGACGCTATCAAGGGTAGTAGTAAACGCTCAATCTCATATTCAAGAAATGGAAAATTCCAACCCGGTTCCTTTAAGGTGACGCTACCCCAAGGTGAGAACGTGCTGTCATTTCAAATTATTCGCCTGGATGGAACGGTTGCCTTTCGCTCTGCTCCTACGATACATGCAGCGTCGAACGTGCTTCTATTTGAAAATGATGGTAGGCTGGATAATGGCATTTATTTTGTTACCTTCTCACATGTAAATCAACAACAAACTTTTAGGGTTTGGGTTTCACCGTAACGCAAGAAAAATCATATCCACCGCCACGCGCCATCTGCACTTCCGCCTCCCGCGAGCGCCTTAGCATAGCCCTGAAAATGGCATGCAAACACCTTTTCTGATAAACTCCTTATGGAAATTGTGGTGCGCACCCCGCGCCCATTTTTTCGATCGCAACCTATCGAAGGTTGAAAAGGTTCAGTGCGACTATCTGCAAAGGTTATTGAGAAAAAATCAGAATAGCCGGTACGGACGAGTACATGGCTTCGCGAATATTCGCAGCTATTCCGAATACCAATCCCGGGTTCCGGTGGTGGATTATGCGGACGTGGAAGATTTTATCTGGGAAGCGGCCCAGGGGGGTAGTGCGCTCACCCGGGAAAAAATTTTACTACTCGAACCCACCAGTGGGACGCAATCGGGCAGTAAATTCATTCCCTATACCGCGACTTTACGCAGCGAATTTCAAAAGGGCATAGCACCCTGGGTTTACCATCTCTTCCGTCGTTTCCCTGAATTAAAATCCGGCACGAGCTATTGGTCGCTGTCGCCTTCCCTTACCCAGGTGCCACCCCGCGAAAGCCGCGTTCCCATCGGATTCGACAGCGATTCCCGATACCTGGGGCCACTGGGGGTATGGATGGATAGGCAGCTTTTTTCGGTTCCGTCCCGAATCGCTAAAATCGAGGATCCCGATCGATTCTTTTACCTTACGGCCCTGCATTTACTGCGTGATGAATCCCTCAGCCTGGTTTCGGTTTGGAATCCCGGTTTTTGGACGATCCTCCTGGAAAAGATAGCGGGTTGGAAAGAGAATTTGCTGCGTGACATTCAGGAGGGCCAATCGTCTTCGGGTAGTCGGCGTGCCCGGCATCTCGAATCCGAATGGGGGAAAAGCACTGAGGATAACCCGCCCTGGTCCCGGATCTGGCCGCGTTTGCGGGTGATCAGCTGTTGGAGGGATGGCTGGGCCAAAGTACCGTCGGAGCGCCTGCAACAGTTGTTTCCCGGCGTGTTTATCCAGCCTAAAGGACTTATCGCCACGGAGGCCTTTGTTTCCTTTCCACACGAAGGTTCGCCTCAATCCGGAGCGAATCTTCTGGCATACCCCTGTCACTTTTTCGAGTTTATAGACGTCCAAACCGGTAAGATTTATCCTGCTTGGAAATTAGTGGCGGGCGAAACCTATTCCGTAGTGGTTACGACCGGGGGAGGGTTGTACCGGTACCGGCTACGTGATTTGGTTTCCATTACGGGATTTAAGGATTCATGCCCGATTTTGAGATTTATCGCCAAGGAAGATGCCTTCAGTGATTTGACGGGAGAAAAACTAGCGACGGAATTCGTGCAAAAATGTGGTGAAAGGGTATTGGCGGAATGCGTTACAGATTCTCTTTTCTTCTTACTGGCCCCGGAGCCTTCGGAAACGCCGCCTTTTTATGTTTTCTATTTTTATCCGGGTGAAAAATGGGATATAGGTAATCTTAAGGAGATTGCCGTAAAGATGGACGAGGCTTTGGCGGAAAATTTCCACTATCGCCTTTGTAGACGGCTGGGACAATTAGGTGCGGTTCGGGCGGTATCGCTGTATTCGGATGCTGAAACCCGGTATTACCGACATAAAAGCCGGAATTCCAAATGGGGAGACGTCAAATGGAAAGTTCTGGAGCAGCCCGATCGATGGACGGAAATACTCGGCCCATCCGGGTAGCGTTAATCTCACCCAAGGGCCCGCTTTACAAGCATAAGACCGGTATTTTCCGAAAATCCCTGCGCGTCGCGCCCCTGACTTTAACCACGCTCGCGGCCTTGATTCCTAGCGATGTCGAGGCCGAAGTAAGCCTTTTCGACGAAGGCGTCATGGACGTGCCCCCGGATCTTGACGTGGATTTGGTGGGAATGACGGTTATCACCGGATCCGCCCCCCGCTCTTATGAATTATCGAAACAATTTCGCGAACGAGGAATCAAAGTCGTATTGGGCGGCCCGCATGTCACCTTGGTTCCCGACGAGGCCGCCTTGCATGCCGACTCGGTGGTGCTGGGTTATGCCGAGGAAACCTGGCCGCAATTATTACGTGACTTCGTTCGCGGCCAAATGCAGCCCGTGTATAAAATGAGCTTGGATTTTTCCTTGCAAAGCGAAGCGAACCTCCCTTTCGCCAGGCGCGAGCTGCTACCGAAATCCATGTATAAAACCCGCAACACCTTCGAAGCTTCGCGCGGTTGTATTCATTCCTGTGAATTCTGCGTGGTGCCGACGGCCTGGGGACGCAGGCCGTTCCAAAAACCGGTGGCCCATGTGGTGGAGGATATCCGGAGAACAGGTGCGCGTCAATTGGTTTTCTACGATTTGAACCTTATCGCGGATGCCGCGTATGCCAAAGAGCTGTTCGCCGCGTTGGTTCCTTTGAAAATCCAGTGGTTCGGACTTTCCACCACCTTTCTGAACCGGGATAGGGAGCTGTTGGAACTTACCGTCAAAAGCGGTTGTCGGGGCCTTTTGGTTGGATTCGAAAGCGTTAATCGCCAGACTTTAGCGTCCATGAACAAGGGGTTCAATCGTCCCGACAAGTATGCCGAGTTCGTGCGCGAGCTGCATGAAGCCGGGATAGCTCTACAGGGAACTTTCGTGTTCGGAACCGATGGCGACTCCAAGGCCTGTTTCGAGGAAGTGCTCGAATTTATCCATGAAGTTCGTATCGATTTACCTCGATTTTCCATTCAGACGCCTTTTCCCGGTACGCCGCTTTTCGCCCGTTTGGAAAAGGAAAACCGAATTCTAACCCGGGATTGGAGTCTTTACGACGGCCAGCACGTGGTGTATAGACCTCTGAAAATGACGGCGGATGAATTGATGCAAGGACATGAAAATGCCTGGAAGAGGGCGTATTCCCTGCCCTTTGTTGCTCATCGAATGTTCCGCTCCATGCCGGTTTGGCCGCTTATTCTGGCGGCCAATCTGGGTTACCGTTTCTATGCCCGCAATTTGAGCCGATTCTATACCTGCCAAGGGGGAACGATATGAAACTGACCATAATCCACCCTTGTATCGGACGACGTCCCGGCGTCGATTATATCCGCTCGTGGCAAATGGAGCCTTTGCCCGCGGCCTATTTGGCGGCCCTGGCCGCGCCCTATGCGGAAGTCAAATTCTACGATGACCGCATGGAAGCGATTCCTTACGAAGAACCCGCCGATTTGGTGGCTATCAGTGTGGAGACCTACACGGCCAAACGGGCGTATCAAATCGCATCCGAATATCGAGCGCGGGGTGTTCCCGTGGTGATGGGAGGGTTTCACGCCACCTTGGTTCCCGAAGAGGTGGCGGAGTATGCCGAATCGGTGGTGGTGGGGGAGGGGGAACAGCTCTTTCCGCAATTGCTGCGCGATTTTAAAAATGGCGGGATGAAAAGGTTTTATCGCAGTACCGGACGGGCTGAAATAGCGGAAATAAAACCGGACCGATCGGTGTTCGATGGGAAACGATATTTAAAAATTGGTTTGGTGGAGGCGGCGCGCGGCTGTCATTTCAAATGCGATTTTTGCGTAATTACCGCTTATTTCAATGCCACTCAAAGCCGACGCCCCATCGAAAATGTGATTGAGGAAATCCGGTCGATGAAGTCCACGCGTAAGTTGTTTTTCTTCGTGGACGATAATATCGTTTCCTACCCCAAGGCGGCTAAGGAGTTCTACCGCGCGCTCATCCCCTTGAAGATTCGTTGGGTCAGCCAGGCTTCGATTACCTTGGTGCAAGACGAAGAAATGTTGGACTTGATGCAAAAAAGCGGCTGTCAGGGAGTATTAATTGGATTCGAAAGCCTCAATCCCGCCAACCTTGTCGCGATGAACAAACGCTTCAATGAAGTGAAAGGTGGCTTCTCCGGCGCCATCGCCAAATTGAACCGGTATGGAATCCGGCTTTACGCGACTTTCATTTTCGGTTATGACGGGGACACGCTCGAGAGTTTCGAGAAAACCGTGGATTTTTGCCGGCGGGAAAATATTTTCATGGTGGCTTTCAACCACATCACCCCATTTCCCGGAACCCCGCTCTATAAGCGGCTAGAAAAAGAGGGGCGTCTACTCTATGATAAATGGTGGCTCGACGACCGCTACCAATATGGTCAGGTTCCTTTTCGTTCCACCTTGGATCCGGAAATCATTCAGGATAAATGCGTGCAAGCAAGGAAAACCTTTTACAGCGCATCTTCCATTTTCAAACGATTGCGAAATCCTGTGAACACCGGAAATTTTTTCATGTTCCGCTATTATTTCTTCATTAATTTTTTGTTGGGAAAAGAAGCGGCGCAGCGGGAAAATTATCCCTTGGGCGACACTTCATTCCGCGGCGAATTGCTCAAGGTGAATTCCGATTCCCTGGAGCGGGCGAGCATCCGGACGGAATCCGAAGAAGTACTCACATTAACCCTGAAAGAAGGTGCGGTATGAAAGCGAATGGATGCGAATACCCATGGAATATCCCGTGGAAAAACCCATGGAAAACGACGCAAGGAGTCGTGTTAGGAGTGGTAACCCTGATTGCCCTGCAGAATTGCGCTGCCCCGAAAAAATACCATTATGTTTATGCACCCGATCTCCCGGCTCAGGGGAAAACCGATAATTTTTCTCCCGCAGAACTGGAAGTGGAAGAGGCTCTTACGCGTGCTGCGGGTGGCCCCCTGTGCGGTGAATATTTCGGACCGATGCTCGATTCCGCGCTGCTGGTCATCACCGATTTTGAAAACCTCACTTTTTCAGTCGACATAAAGGAGGGTACCTGTCAAATTGAACGGGGAACCCGGGCAGGATTCAATCCCGAATACATCATTCCCTTGAACCGACAGAATACGCTTAATCTCGCCACCATTCTGGAGGATGGCGAAATCAGCGAGGAGGAAGCGTATCGTATCCACTACGTTACCTTTCTACCCGCGGTAAAATCCTACTTCCGCAATGAAAAGTTGTATGACCCTAGGGTCGCGGGCTATTTGAAATTGCCCAACTTCATGCATATGAAACTGCTCAATCCCCAGGGATACGCCTACCAAGGTGCTACCCTGGAGGCGTCGGCAACCGTTGTCAATGTGGATGGCCGCTGGTTGGTTTTTCCCGGCCTGGTTGGGGATCCCGAAGTGCGCATGGAAGTCACCCATGTTCAGGCCGCTGAATTCACGCGCATGTTGCGCGAATCGAATCAACCGGGACTGAGCGGCAAGGAAGCCAGGGAGAGGCTCGATGCCATTAAAAAATTCAATGAAGCGGTTACCGTTTACCGAAGGGATGCGCGGTGACGATTTGGTTTTTGCCGGTCGCATGCCTTTTGTTGTTGGGCGCGGAATGGATGGTTTCGCGAGTCCAGGGCAAAAGGGTGTATAAACTGGGAGACACCTGCATGAATTTGGGTTGCGGCATCATGGAGCGCGCCGTCGTATTTGCATCCCTTCCCTTTTTGTATTGGATTTATATGCAAGTGTGGGAGGGAGGATTGCGGCTGTCGCTGCATCCAAAGTCCTGGACAAGTTGGCTTATGCTTTTCGTGTTGCAAGATTTCTGTTATTACTGGCTGCATCGCAGTCACCATCGCGTGGGTTTTTTCTGGGCCGCGCATGGGGTGCACCATCAAAGCCGGGAAATGAATTTCAGCGTTGGGATGCGCACCGCGGCCGCCCAGGTGCTTACTTCCTGGCCGTTCTATCTGGTCATACCCTGGCTTGGCTTTCCCCTGTGGATGTTTCTTATCGTGCTCACCGCGCAAAACATTTTCCAGCTTTTCGCGCATACCCGGCTTATTCCCCGGATGGGAATTTTGGATAGCCTTTTCAATACGGCTTCCAATCACCGTATGCACCATGAAGGTAGGGATCCTAGAATCGGATTCAATTTCGGAGGGTTTTTGATGATATGGGACAGGCTGTTCGGGACCTATCGCCCCGAAATCCAGGAGGTGGCTTTCGGCATTGCCGGCCACATTCCCGCGCGTAATCTCGTGTTCGCGATTGTAATGCCGTGGAGAGACTGGTGGCGGAAACCTTGAGCAGTCGACGCGTTGAATTATCCGGCGAAGCGCTTCCCGTCTGGAAATTGCGGCCTGAAGAAGTTAGGCGTATGTTTCATTTGATGGAATGCCATTATGAGGCTGTTTCCGAAGCAAGCTTTATTCGCGACCTCAATAACAAAGATTATGTTTGTCTCTTGCGCAGAGAAGACAGGCTCATCATGGGTTTTTCGACCTTGGCGGTTAATCCCTACGGTGTGCGGGAGTCCGGAGTCAACATCCTTTTTTCCGGGGATACCATCGTGTCTCCGGAGTGTTGGGGAAGCTCGGCATTGGTGCGTCTCTTCTGCCGGACGGTGGGCGGATTGATGGCCACGGATACCGATAAAGCCTGGTATTGGTATTTGATTTCCAAGGGGCATCGTACCTACCAATATTTACCGCTCTTTTGCCGAACCTATTATCCCGCGATGGAACCCATGCGACAGGCGCCGTTGGTGGATCTCGCGGCGCGAATATCCTTCAGCCTGTTCGGCAATGCCTGGAAACGTGAAGAGGGAGTGCTGCGCTTTCCCCACAGTCAGGGGCAATTGAATGCCAAGCTGGCGGGGGATACTTGGCGAAAGGCGCATAATCCGCAGGTGGATTTTTTCCTTAAGAAAAATCCGGGATTTCATCAGGGCGAAGAATTGGTGTGTCTAGCTTCGCTGGCTCCGGAGAATGTTCTGCGTGAAGCAGCGCAATGGATTCGCGAAGGAATGCGAACTCCGTTACCGTTGGAAAAGCACGGTCAAATCCATGCGGCGTGAAAGATTTCCGCTTGAATGCCGTCCATAATCTTTGAAAAGGGGAAAGCGGAAGACAGTCCGGGTCTTTGCGCCTTGCTGAGGCAGTCTCCCATGGATGGGGAGGTACGGCTATGCTTGGAAAGGGAACCGGATTATTTTCCGGGCTCGGAAGTTCAGTCACCGGACCCCTATGTCATCGTGGCGCGCGAATGCGGAACGGGAAAACCCGTAGGCGTATGTTGTTTTGGAATCCGGGAAGTCTTTGTTAACGGAGTGGCTGCCGCCATTCCGTATATCAGCGATTTGCGCGTTCACCCCGATTATCGCGGCGGAAGCGTGCTGGCACGGGGGTATCGTTATTTGCGGAAACTGTTGCCGCCGGAAAGTTTCGCCCAATCCATCATCATCCGGGGAAATGCGAAAGCCGAAACCCTGTTGACTTCGGCCCGTGCCGGACTACCCCATTATCATCCCTATGGGGAATGCGTATCGACATCGGTTTCCCTGCAAGCCGGAAAGCCTCGCCTCGGCCGGAGAAGCGATGCCCTGCGTATAAGAAGGGGAGAGGCAGGAGATATCCCGTCTATGCAGAAGTTCCTGGACAGGGAAGGGCCTTCCAAGCAGTTCTTTCCCAACTACCGGTTCGAACGGGAATTCGGTACCGCGTATTTTCGGGGATTGACTCCGAGTGATTTCTACCTGGCTTTCGATGGTGCCAATTTGGTGGGATTCCTTTCGGTATGGGACCAAAACGGGTTTAAGCAAACGCGCATTGTGGGGTATTCGAAAATTTTGGGTAGGATGCGACCGCTGATAAACGGGTGGTCGAGATTGCGCGGGGGATTCGAACTGCCACCTTGCGGCAGCTATTTGAAATATCTGAGCTTACACGCCGTGCTGGTTGAAAGAAACGATCCGATCATATTTCGGGAATTGGTACGCAGTGTTTACCAAGACCATGCGGGGCGTGAGTTTGGCTATTTCGTCTGCGGAATGGATTCACGCGATCCCTTACGCGCCGTGCTGCACGAATTTCCCCATCACGACATTTGGGGGCGTCATTTTTTGGTGACGTATGGGGAGGGCGATCCGAGGGAATCGCTAAGATCAGGACTGTTCTCGATTGAAGCGGGAAGAATCTAAGCCTGGGTTATGCACGCGCGAAGCCCAGGCTAGGGATAAGGCGGCGACTAATTCGCGGAACGCATATACCCGAACTTATTTGTGAAGGTGACGCGGGCACGTGAAATTTTGGAGGGAGTGGCAGAATCATTTTTCGCCATTTCCTCCGTCGTAATAGTTGCGTTAAGGATATAAACACCGTTTCCCCACGGTTGTCCGCTGGATGTCACTGGGATGATGCTCATCACTACCGCCACCGAATCGGCGGTTTTGGGCATGGCTTCCCAATCGGCCGGCTTGACGGCTCCGCGCGATTCCAGCACGAACTGGCCGAGATGGTCGTAGACAAAGAGTTGAAAACTAAAGGGAGCCGAGACTTTGAATATGAAGCTGGGTGTCTTGTTGGGATCGGACAACGAGATAATATTGCGATTGCAATTATAGAGGCAGCCCCGGCTGTCCACATTTACCACACCCGGCCCGGTCTGGGTAAGTACGGCTCCGCCCCGAATGACAATGGGATCGGAAATCGGTTCGGTAATAGGTGTTGTTTGAGTGACTGGTATTACCCTTTCAACTTCGATGAATCCGGGAATGATATTGACCTTTTGGCCGGGAAGCGAAAAAGAGGCTGTTTCCCGCACATCGCGGGGATGAGACCATTTCAGCACCACCAGTCCATTCTCGACCACCTCGAGGACCCCGTTGTTTCTCACCGGAGCCGACATCTGCAAGGAAAATCTGTTAAGATGGTTGGTGGCGACGCCGGATTGGACATTGATAAAGGGCAGATTGATCGCTTCGACATCTCCAGGAGGGCCGCCATTCGGGGGTTTCCCGGCATTGGCCGCGACGGTCACTCCCGTCAATTCCGAGGGAGAGCGGGTAAGGCGGATGGCATAACCCGAAGGTCCCAGGGGATAAGACGGATCCACTTGATTAGACGAATTGAGCATGACCAGGGTAGGCTGCTCAAAGCAGGCCAGGGAGGGGTTGGAATTAATTGCTGCAGGTCCATCCGCCTGCACCTTGAATTTATAGGTATCGGACTTTCCACCCTCCAGGTTGACCTTGACGGTAATGTCGTTTACGCCTTGCTTCAAAGCCAGGATGCTGTCCAGGGTCACGGTAACGTTACCGTCCTGCGGCCGTCGTTCCATGGACAAGGACAGACTTTTCTGGCCGGGGTTGAGTGAGGAATTGCTGATCTCAACGGTTTTGGGTAAGGTTACCACCGTAATGGCGCGAATGATTTCCTGCATCACTTCGTTCATTTTCGCCACATTGTCCGGATCGACCAGGTAGAAGGTTCCCCCGGTGCGGGTGGAAAGGTTATTCAGCCTGGCATAGTCCGTGGTGGGGTCGCCTAGAAAGATGCTGTATATGGGCACTTCTCGTGGAATGGACGCTTCGTACTGGTTTAAATCGGTGGGAGCGCCATCGGAAAGGAAAACGATGGCCTTTTTGGCGGTTCGGGTCAAGGATGGGTCGGCCAGCCAAAGACCGGCCTGACGCAGAGGAGGACCATAATGTGTTCCACCGGCCGAGTCGAGCACGATGCTGTTTTTCAGGAGGGAAATGTTGGCGGGGGTATTCAATTGCACCAGCGGTTGTTGATGGGCGACTACATCGGTGAAGGCTACCGCTCCACCGGTGGAGCCGGGGCTTGAGGACCCCAGGAAATCGATTCCCTGGCGAATTACGGCTCCGCGGGCCATATAGGGATCGCCTGCTAAACTTCGGCATCCGGCATTGTTTACAAGGAGTGGCACGGTACGCGGACCTTCCGCGGTTTGATAGGTCAAGTTGGACCCTACATCGCCGGATGCGCAACCATTCGTATTGAAGTAGAAAACCGTATCCTGGGTAGTAGGGTTAATCCAAGCGAATTTGGCAGTCATACTGCCGCTGTTGTCGTAAATGAAAACAATATCCGCTTCCGCTACGCCGGGTACGGCGAAGGCATTTTTACAGAAAATGATTCCATCACGGCTAATACGGGTGGCATTCTGAGCGGTTTGTATCGAGGATCCGCCTGGGGCATTTATAGCCTTGAGGTCGAGACAAGCGGTTTCGGCGCCCGCTCCCGGAGTGGATTTTATCAGCAGGTCGCACCGCTTGCCGTCATTTTGGGCATGGGAAAAAATTGCCAAAAACAGAATCGCAGGCGCGATGAGACGGGAACGGATTCCTGACCGGGAAAAGACCAGGCAAGAGAATAATCGGCTGAGATTCAGGTGATTTTTACGCATGAGGCCCCCGTATCTTGGGGTGGATCAAAGAAATCAGCATAGAATGAGCTGAAAGAGCAGTATTGCCTGGTCTGAATGTCCACCCAGTCATTCAAATCAATCACTACCGAAAGATAGAGTATATCCAACCGAAAGATACAGTATTATTTGGGAGCCGGTATTTGGAAAATGCCCAAAGGTGGATAACTTCTTAAACGCAGCCAGATTGAATTTTTGTTTTAAAAATCAAACACGGGTAGGGTCCGATACCAGCGGATTGAAGCAGTCTCTACCGATATGAAGCGCATGGGACCGGCAGGAAGGGGAATGCTCAGGTGGTTTCCATTGACTTCCGCGTTCACGACCAGGATTCTTGCGCCGGCCAGGGAGTGGAATGCGACCGATACCCGGGTCCCGGCCTGGAAGGCCGATGATTCCAAACGAAGGCCCTTCCTGTCCAGGCGGATTCCCAATTCGGCTTCTCGGAGCGGGGAGTGTTTCCTGATGGCCACCGTTGCCTTCCATCGGTCATACAAGGTTTGTAGGGAGTCAATGGGTTCCATTCCCCTCGGGCGGAACGGAACACGTAAGTCGAGGTGGTATTGGCCGGCTTGATCATCGTGCCTGGCCACTCGGATGAAGGCGCTCTGGGACGAGACACCTTCGGAAAGGCAGCGGCTGTCAGCACCCGCCATATTCGCACCCTGCATGGCGGCCATGAGCTTGTCGCCCAACTCGAAGCCGCAGCCATCAGGACCAGGATTTTCAATTTTATACAACGGATGTATTCCATATATCCTCCCGACGATTACCGGGAATATTCTTCAAGTATGCGCTTAATCATCAGCAAGTCTTTTTTGTTTGCGCGTCTCATTGCGAATTCCATTACAGGAGAAACTATTTTTGAGAAGCCGGTCGGGTTACCCCTATTTCGAAGTGTCATGCGCGTAATATTCGCATCCAAAGATTCCCACGTATAAATCGTTTCCATGGGAAAAGGACCGGAAGCGGTTTTCATCACCAGTTTTTTTCCAGGGACAAGTGCGATAATCTCGTAAACATATTCCAATCTTTTGCCAAGAAAGTGGGCCACAAAGGCGATTCGTGATCCAAGTTTCAAGGGTTTCGGTGTTTTCCACTCGATAGTTTTAATGTTTTTATACCACTCGGGCGCGTTATCGGGGTTTGCCGCATACTCCGAAACCCTTTGGATCGGCTGCATAATCCTGATTTCCGTTTGTACGTCCACCATATTGCCTCCTCTCAAAAAATATAAACGAATTTTGGGCTAAGCCCCGGGCCGCCCTCCCAATCAACCCGGTGGAAGCAAAGTCGGCTCCAAGGCATTCCGAACCGCCCTTGCGAATTGGGCGGGTGAGAAAGGTTTTTGAATGAAATGCGTGTCCCCGGTTCGTTTACCCAGCTTATCGAAAATGGCTTCCTCTGTATAGCCCGACATGAAAAGCACCCGGCTATTTGGGCGTGATTCGAGGAAGCGTTCCGCCAATTCGTATCCGCCCATTCCGGGCATGACCATGTCCGTTACCAGGATATGAATTTCGCTGTCTTTGAACTGTTCATTGACGAATAAGGCGCTTTGACCGTTGTTGGCTTCGAGGACGGCATAACCTTGCATTTCGAGGATGCTCCGCGTGAATTTGCGTACGGTATCCGCGTCCTCAACCAGTAGCACCGTTTCCGTACCTTTCAACTCCAGGTCCGTAGCGGCATCCTCATGGGGTGCAGCACTTTTGCCATTCTCAGTGGGAAGGTAAATCTTGAAAGTGGAACCGTGCCCGGGTATGCTTTCCATCGCCATATAGGCCCCGCTCTGGGAGATGATGCCCTGAACCACGGAGAGGCCCAGGCCAGTCCCTTTTCCCACTTCTTTAGTTGTGAAGAAAGGTTCGAAAATGCGTTGTTGCAATTCGGCGTCCATGCCTATGCCGTTGTCCTCCACGGAGAATACGGCATAGGCTCCCGGCGGAATGGCGGCGTCGGAAGCAGGTTTCCCGGAGATTTCCTCGTTCCAGGTGCGCAGGGTGATTTCACCGCCGTCGGGAAGCGCATCGCGGGCGTTCATCACCAGATTGATGAGGATTTGCTCCATCTGTCCCGGATCCGCCTTGACCATGCCCAAGGTCTCATCCAAGGAAAGCGAAAGACGGTGGCCGGATCCGATGAGACGCGTCAGCATTTGGTGCATATTGGCTACGATGGTGTTCAGATTCATCACCTTGGGCATCAGAACCTGCTTGCGACTGTAGGCGAGCAATTGGCGCGTGAGATCAGCTGCCCGTTCACCCGCCTTGTGGATCTCCACCAAGTGGTCGTGCAGGCTACCGGTTTCAGGTACTTGGGAAAGGCACAGATCGCTGTATCCGTTTATGGCCGTGAGCAGGTTGTTGAAGTCATGCGCGACGCCTCCGGCCAACTTACCGATGGCTTCCATGCGTTGCGATTGGCGCAGCTTCTCTTCGCTTTGGTGAAGGGCTTCCGCCGCGAGTTTCCACTCCGTTATGTCGCGGGCGACTACCAACATGAAAGCTTCTCCCTCGAATGTAACACCCGTAACGGAACATTCCACCGGATAGCGTCTGCCGCTTTTGGAGATATGTTCGGTTTCGAAGGGTGGGGAAGTAGCGGCTTGGGCGCGCTCGAATACTTCTGCGAAATGATCTCCGGTGCAGTCCGGGTCGACGTCGTGCAGGCTCATCGACAGTAGTTCGGATTCGCTATACCCCAAGCGTTCGCACGCGCTGCGGTTGACATAGGAGAATTTCGCCGTACGATTCATCAGGAAATAAGGGTCCGAACTCTGGTCGGAAAAGAATTTCAAAAGCCGCAGGCCGCGTTGTGCGCGCTTGCGATCGGTGATGTCCTCGATGGCCAACAGGGTAATTCGCTTGCGGCCGTGGTCCTGGAGGAGCCGTCTCGCATTGAGAACGAGGCATATCTCTCCCTTCCCGTCAGGCAAAGTCTGATTCACTTCGAAATTTTCGAATACGGATCCGGTGTCCGGTGCATTCTGCAAAAGCGCCAGCAACTCGGGAATCTGCCAACGGCCCTCAGCCACTTCATGCAGGAATCTCCCTTCGGTGTGCTTGGGTTCCGTGGCGAAGAGATGGTAATAGGAAAGGTTTGCCGAATGGATTCGCAAATCCTCCTCAAGCAATAGAAGCGGTTCCCGCACGGTATTCACAATAGCGCGAGCGAAATCCCCGCTTTCCTGCAATTGCTGCTGGGCGCTTTTAACTTTATCGATATCGAACACCACCACCAGGGCGCCTTCGATTCGGCCATCAAAGGTGCGATAAGGATGGAAGTTGAGCGCATGCCATTTGCCGTCCTGATCCCGGCATTCCAAAGCCTCGGGCTGCTGGGAGGCGATTACGGTTTGTACGTGGCTTTCGAAATCGATTTCGGGAATGGGAATCCGCACATTACCGATGGGTCGGCCTATGTCCGTGCCGTTAAGCCGCAGCGATTTTCCCGCCGCAGGTGTGAATCGTCTTATGCACAAGTCGCTTCCCAGCATGATAATCGGGATTTCCACGCTGCTCAGGAGATTTCCCAGGTCGTCGTTGAGCTGGCCCAGCTCAATGTTTCTGGTGCGCAGCTCCTCGTTCATGGTGGCCAGCTCTTCGTTGCCGGACTGCAATTCCTCCTTGGCGGTTTCCAACTCTTCGTTGGTGCTTTGCATTTCCTCGTTGGTCGATTCCATCTCCTCGTTCGAGGATTTCAATTCCTCGTTGACGGCTTCGCATTGCTCCCGGATGGTTTGCAGGTATTCGCGGGCGGCGGAGAGTTCAAGCCGGAGAATGGACACTTCTTCGTCCTCTTCGGGTCCCCTCTGAATATTGGGTATGGGAGTGGAAGGTCGGGATCCGGCGCTTACCTTTTCTTCGAAGAGAATGAGAAAACAGGTTTCGGAGCCGCCCGGGAGGGAGACGGGCTGAATTTCCACGTTGACCTGACGGATGGTGCGGCCGTCCAGGATTTTTAGATCCTCCCGGCGAACCGGCGCGTCCGACGCTTCGCATTCCCGGATGGCATTACGCAATTCCAGGGAAAGGCTTTCCTGCGCCATCCTGGCGAGGTTCAAGGATGTCCCCTCCTGAGGGGGTTCGAGGAAGGGAGAAGTGCGCCCCCGGAATTGGAGAACGTCCATGTCCTTATTGACGAGTACGCCGGGCGGGATAAATTTCCGCAGGAGCATTCGGTCCGTAGCCTGTTGAAAATCGAGTTGGCTGGGCGGACTTTGAACGGACTTGGCCTTTTCCTTGCCCTTGCTGCGCGTCTCTTTGCCTTTGTAGAGCAGATTGGGAATGCGGACCGCCGACATTTTTTTGGAAAAGATTTTGTGCTGGGAATCGATGGTGGTGAATAAATCGGCTTCCCGGCCGATGGATTCCGACGTGCCGAGCAACAGGAAGCCGCCGGAATTCAAGGCATAATGAAAGGCGGGAATGATCCGCGCTTGCAACGGACCGGATAGGTAGATGAGCAAATTTCGGCAGCTGATGAGGTCGAGTTTGGCGAAGGGAGGATCCGCGCCGACATCGTGTTTGGCGAAGAGGCACATTTCCCGAATTTCCTTGGTGACGCGGTACCCATCTTCGTTTTTTACGAAGAACCGGCGCAGGCGCTCTTCCGAAACGTCTTGTTCGATGCTTAGGGGATAGGCTCCCATCCTCGCTTTTTCCAAGGAAGATTCGCTGATATCACTGGCGAAAATACGGATTTCGCAGCGGGATTCCTGCTTCTCTTGAAACTCGGTAAAAAGCATGGCCAGCGAATAGGCCTCTTCGCCCGTGGAGCAGCCGGCAACCCATACCCGGAGGGAGTCTTCCGCTGATTTGGTTTTCTGGATTGCGGGTAAAACGGTTTTCGCTATCGCCTCGTATACCTCGGGATCCCTGAAAAATCGGGTGACGTGGATCAGGATATCCTGATAGAGTTCTTTTACTTCCGCCTCATTCGACTCCAGGTATCGGACGTAGTCGCGGTATTTTTCGTGCCTGCCCAAAGCCATGCGTCGCAGGATGCGGCGTTTAAGAGTGGTATCGCGGTAATGGCTGAAATCCACTCCGGATGTTCCGCGTAACAAGGCAATGATGCGGTTATAGTCTTCCGTAGTGCTGTTGAAGGACTGATCTTGACTATTCGGACTGCGGCTTAAGTAAGGATGTTCACGAATGCGAGCGAGCTCGTGACCGATATCGCCGGGAGGCAGGACTATGTCTACGAACCCATCCGAAAAAGCGCTTTTCGGCTTGCCCGGGAACCGGGCTGAACTTTCATCCTGCGCGAAGGTGATGCCGCCCGCCGCCTTGATTTCGCCCAGCCCGAGGGTGCCATCGGATCCGGTGCCCGATAAAATCACCCCGATGGCGTGCCTTTGTTTATCCTGGGCCAGAGAGCGTAAGAAAAAATTGATGGGAAGGTGGGCGCCGCGCGATTCGCCGCGAGGAGTAAGCGAGAGTACTCCTTTGGAAATAGCCATATTGACGTTGGGAGGTATGACATAGATTTGATTGGGCTCCACGACCATGCCCTCCGACACTTCATGAACCGGCAGCGGTGAAGACTTGGAGAGAATTTCCGCGAGGTGGCTTTCGTGAGTGGGCTCAAGATGCTGGATGAGGACATAGGCCATCCCGGAATCGGCTTTTAGACCGGATAGCAATTGTGTGAAAGCCTCGAGGCCGCCGGCGGATGCTCCGATACCGACTATGGAAAAATCCTTCTCTGAGTTCTTTTTAGTAGCCAGCCCTGAGTCATCAAGGTTCGTATTCGAATTCGTCATGTTTTGCTCCTCCAGTGGAGCGGCGTCTGTTGCCGGAATTGCCTATGTTCAATTTCGGCACTTTTCTATGGGAACTTGGGGGGCCTCAATTCCAACCCAAGGTGGTTTTGCTCGTGGCCAAGGAGACAGGTAACAAGATACCTTAATTATGAGGCGCTCCAGAGTTTTTTTTAGCTATGTAGACATATAAATTTTTCCAAACACTATGTTTAAATGTCGAAATGTCCTATCAAGGCCAAAAATTATGGTTTTTTGTGATATAGGAACCAATTTTAATTTTTGAAATAAAGTACTATGGATTTGGATGCCGCTTTTTCTCTAGACCATTGGGATTAATCCCTTGCATAAACGGTTAAATAGCCGCCTATAATTGTTATCGTCCAGAAACAGCTTCTAGTCGAAATTCCCGAACCGGCTTTTCCATCATACCCTATATTTCAAGGTGGATTCGGCTGACGGGCCCGTAAAAGGAACATAGGAATGAAGTACGTAGGAATAAAGGGGTGCATGGATGAAGCCAGTTGAAGCAAAATTTTTTTTCCGCTTTTTATTCCCAAGGAACGCGATGCGGTTTTCCGCTTTTCTGCTTGCATGCGGTTGCGCCTTTACAAGTTTGAGTCATTCGCAAACCTTGCCGACGGGAATCACCGCCGTGCCTTTTTATGACGTCAACAAAAAAGGCTTGAGCTTTAAGGCGGATAGACAAACCGTTTCGGGCATGTACGAAGTGCCGGGGTTGCCCCAACATTTCCTGGTGCTGGGCTTTTACGGATTCGTTTGGTCGCTCTATCCGGACACCACCAAAAATTACGCACCGGGAGCCGTAAAGGATTACACGAAAAAGCAGCTTGCCGATTTCAACGAAAAGGTCCGCAAAGGCATCGAGCAGGGGGTCCATTCCGCCGTCTTCGATCCCGACTTCAAAACGAATCGATATTTTTATCTCATATATAATAAATATGAAAAAGAGTCCCTGTACAACAAAGGCCTGGTCGGCACCACCCCGGGCGACGATTTCAGGACGGCCAAAGGCTGGTATGCGCTGGAGAGGTGGAAGCTGTCCGAAGACTACCAATCACTGACACGGGATACGACTGTTTTCATCGCAGATAAAGGCACCGGGCATGGCGCCGCCAGCATCATTTTCGGAAAAGACGGTTACATGTACATCTCCATCATGTCCTATAGCAAAAACAGCTGGGACCTGACCGGGTACATGCGCAAGGTATTGCGAATCGACTTGTCCAAGCCCGAGGGGGACAAGCTCTACGGCATTCCCCCGACCAATCCATTTTTCAATTCGCCCGACCCGCAGGTGAAAAAGGAAATTTACGCCTACGGCCTCAGGAACACCTATATCCTGGCGCCCAATTACATCACCGGTTCCGTTCTCGGAGCGGAAGTGGGGCAGTTGACCTGGGAAGAGGTCAACATCCTCAGACCGGGAGTCAATTATGGTTGGGCGGACGGCGGAGACGGCCAACCGAAGCGCCAGGGAATCGGGGTTGAAGGCCCGTGCTCGGAAAAATCGGATAAGGGCATCGCCTATACCCATGATTACAACTCCAATTCGAATACCGGCGCTTACTTGAGCCCTTATTCGTATAAAGGCCCCGAGTCCCAGAATCAAACCGTTACCTGCGCCGATTTCACCAATGCCGATTGGAGTTTCAGCCATGACGGCAAGTCGCTGAGCGGCCGCAAAACCGCCCTGGAGGGAACGCCTATGAATTGCGTCGTGCTGAGTCCGGCCTTCCGCGGAGACCCCTCGTCACCTTTCTACGGCCATCACTTCGTTTCCGACGTGGGGCGGGCGTACTTTCTGGCGATAAACGAAAACAAGCCAGGGACGGCCCAAAAAGTGGGGCAATTTCCGGAATCAGGAGGCTTGAGCGCCCATAACGGAATCACCTCGTTTCCCGAGGACGCCTACGGTAACCTATATGTCACGCTTATGCACGCGTCCAGAACGACCGCCGACAAGTTTCATGATATTTACCGGCTGTCCAGTCCCCACCTGAAGCCGCTGGATAAACCCCGTAGCCAGGTGATTCCCCAGGCGACCACAGGTTTGTCGGCATTCGAATCGTCCGCCCAATCGGCAAGGAGCGGGCAACGATTCCTGGTCGGCGGCCTTTCCGGTTCGCCGGTGAGCATCCCGCGCGGATTTTCCGGACTTCGGCTTTACGATCTCAAGGGAAATCTGGTTTGGCAAGGAAATATCGCTACTGGCGAAGCGAGTCGAACCATGACCCTGCCATCGGATTTGGGGGAGGGAATGTATGGAGTTCGCTTCAACTAAGTTTAGGGAACCGCAAGCACCCGGTTCATGCCGGGCGATCCGCCGGTAACCCGAACGGCATAAAGGCCCGATTTAAGGTCGGCGGTGTGGCTTTGGCTCGCTCCCAGCGAAAAAGTCATTTCCGTTTTTCCCGTCAAGCCCTGCAATGATACGGTGAAAGGCTTTTTCCCGGAATTCGTGAATACCTGCGCGCCCCTCCGGGGAAACGTGACCTGGAAACCCGATTCGTTTTGCGGAGCGGTCCGATTCAATGCCGTCACTTTATCGACGACGTTGATGATGATACGCCGGTAATCGTACAACGGTATGATGGGGTTTTCGTCCCGGACTTCCAGTATGAGGTGAATCTCCTTGCCTAAAGCGTCTTTGGGTATGAGCAGTCGGGTGGAGGGGTTTTGGGCCTGCGGAACGGATAGCGGATTTTTATACGTGCCCGCTTCCTGGTAAACCCACCAGTGGAAAATGAGTTTATCCCCGTCCGGATCCTTGGAGGCGGAAGCATCGAAGTCCATCTCCTGACCCGGTAGGGCTTGGACGTGGATTATCGTATCCGCCGCGTCACCGTTTACGGCGGCTATCGGATTATGATTGGCCTGGGCGAAGGGCTTGACGCACCAATCCATGCGAGCGCGAAAGTCATTCCACATGGCCCGGCGAAACCGCCATACCGGGACCTGGAAACTTTCGAAAACATCCTTATGCACCGGGTCCGTCCATTTTTCGCTTTCCGAGTCTGACTGGAACATCATGAAGTCGGGGTATTTCTGTTCGTCCCGCCTGATGCTGCCGTATTTGGAGTAGACATTCTTTTGCCGAATCCGGGAGAAGCGCCCGCTCCAACCACCCCAGTAGAGGTGTTCGGGATGGGAAAGCCCGTGCAAGGCGAGATTCATCCAGGGTATGGTGCCGCCGCCTTCGATATACTTATCCGGATTGCTCAGCCGGCTGGGGTAGAGGGCTCCCAGGGCGCCATGGTTCTTCACGACATGTTCATCGGCCCAATCGTGCTGTCCCACGGCGGTGCGGGCGTAGGGCTCCCAGGTGAAGGGGCCTTCGACTTCGATGCCTTTTCCATCACCTCCGTAGGAGTAGGTCTGGTTATTGCTGCGATGCCAGGCGATATCGGGAAACTTTCCCATGATCCAGGCGCCGGCGTTGTCCTGGGCTCCGTTTTCAAAGACGATGAGTTTTTGGGTGAGCGATTTTACCTCGGCCGGCGATCGGGTTTCCTCCAAATCGACCAAGGCCTGCGCCAAGGTATTCGTTCCGGCATTGCCTACGAAATAGAGCTTGCGGGGGTCCGCTTTCAAAATAGCGTCTTTGATCAGGTTGGAGCCGGGGGTGGATTTGCCCTTTCCCACCGCGGTGATTCCGTATTCTATCGTACCGGGTTTTACGATGCTTCGCAAATAGTCCGGCTCGGGCCATCCTTGCGCATGGGTTTTCAAATTGCCGAGGACTTTCTCGTAACCGTCGATCAATTTCACGAAAAGGTCGGGATGCAGGCTGCCTTTCATTCCGGGTTTGCCCGCCTGCAGGTGTTGTCCGGAGACGGCAATGAGCCCTTCCAAATCGAACATGTTGGCATACATCAACATGTGCAGCATCTGCTGTTCTTCGTCGGGCTCGTTGCCCATGTCGGCCATGATGATGAGGCGGGTTTTCTCGGCTTGCGTCGGAAGCGCGGCGATAAACAGGAACAGGATCCAGGCGAAATAAATCATTCTGAATTTCATCCCTTATAGTATAGTAAAGTCATCGAAATGCCGTGCCTCGGGGTCGGGAGAAGCTGCCCTCGTTGACGAGTTTTTCATCGAAAAAGACCTACTGGGCTACCGGGTCCTAAACCTGAAGGATACTGCAATAATAATGGTAGGTTGGATAATGGCGTCTATATGATTCGGTTGCATTCGAAGAGGAACGCATACACTAAGAAAATAGCGTTGCCTTTTTAGGGCGTCCGCAGGCGTTGGATTCGCCTGCCCCATCCTTGATGCTGCCCAATTCGTTGGCGGCTTCTTTGAACTTCCTATACTCGAGCATTTGTTGGATAAGCATTTGCCTATCCAATTCGTATTCCATTTCCTCGAGCTCGTCCATTGGTTCCGCCGGCAGCAATTCACGGGTTTTAAGGCGGATGAGCCGCGAAGCCATGACCAGAAATTCACCGGCATGGGTCAGATTGTCGGTTCCGATGGTGTCGAGATATTGGAGGTACTGATCGGTAATGGCGGCGATGGAAATTTCGCGGGGATTCAGCTCATTTTTCTAGACGAGATAAAAAAGGAGATCGAGCGGACTTTCGAAAATCTCCCGGCGGACTTCGTAATCGGCTTGTGTCGTTGTGGCTATCATTCCATCCGTTTCCGGTCCGATTATGTCGGTTGTTTGCCGGCCTTTTGCCGGTTTTTTGCCGGAATAGGGCACAGAATGTACTAATTGATTCCACCCGGATGCCGGTAAAACTGGGGAAGGCTTTGTACCTTTGGGTGACCGGGAGGTTGGAACTTTGCGTAAATATCCCAGAATCATTGGCCTCGCCGCTCTTTCGTCGATTTTGCTCATCACCGCCGCGTCGCTCCTATGGGTGAAAAAACGCAATGCCGAGGCCGCGAATTCGGCTTATGCCTCCGCCTCAGGCGCCAAATGGTCCCCGGCGGAGGGGGCGCTGCTACCCGAGTTCGTCGGCCGCGAAAGCTGCGCCAAATGCCATGAGGAACAGGCGCAGGCCTTTATGGGTTCGCATCACGAGCGCGCCATGGACCATGCGAACGAGGCCACCGTCTTAGGCAACTTCGACGGGGACAGCCTCTCCCATCACGGCATGGTATCGCGTTTCTATCGCCGGGACGGAAAATTTCTCGTCGAGACCGAAGGCCCAGATGGTTCGCCGGAGGAATTCGAGGTCAAGTATACTTTCGGGGTAAAGCCGCTACAACAATACCTGGTGGAATTTCCCGGCGGTCGGCTGCAAGCCTTGAGTACGGCCTGGGATACCGAGAAACGGGAATGGTTCCACCTTTATCCCCATACGGAAATCGCCCCTGACGACTGGTTGCATTGGACCCGCGACGGGCAGAACTGGAACGGCATGTGCGCCGACTGCCATTCGACCGGTTTTAAGCGCGGATACGACATCGAGAAAAACGTTTTCAACACGAGCTTCAAGGAAATAAACGTAAGCTGCGAAGCCTGCCACGGACCGGGTTCCCATCACGTGGATTGGGCGGAGAGCGCGGCGTTGTCCCGTTGGATTTCCGGTCATGGGCCGGCCGATAATTATGGCCTCGTGGCCGACCATATGGGCGATTCGACTCATGCCGGGGCGAACGCGGAAATAATGGCTTGCGGCCGCTGCCACGCCCGGCGGTCGGCTCTGCAAACCGATTTCGGCCAACTCAAGAATTTCCTCGACGAGTATACTCCCGAACTATTGCGCGATAACATCTACCACGGCGACGGGCAAATCGACGGCGAGGTTTTCGAATACGGTTCGTTTTTGCAAAGCAGAATGTACCATGAGGGCGTGCGGTGTACCGATTGCCACGAGCCGCATAGCTTGAAGCTCCGCGCTCCGGGTAACGCGCTCTGTCTGCAATGCCACGAACCCGCCCGCTTCAACGTCGAAGCCCATTTCCGACACCCCATCGGAACGCCCGGCAGCCGATGCATAGACTGCCACATGCCTTCGAAATATTATATGGAGGTTGACTTACGCCGCGATCACAGTTTTCGCGTTCCGCGTCCCGATCTCAGCGTGCAATTCGGAACGCCGAACGCTTGCACCCAATGCCATGCGGACAAGCCCGCGTCGTGGGCGGCGGAATGGGTGGAGAAATGGCATGGTCCCGAACGCAAGCCGCATTTCTCCGAACTGTTGGCCAAAGGGCGCTCGGGGGAGCCCGGTTCCGACACGGCCTTGGCGCGCCTGGCGGCCGAATCCGGACATCCGGCCATCGTGCGGGCTTCCGCGCTCGACCGTCTCACCCAATATATGGGTGATTTGGCGCGCAGCTCCCTGTTGCAAGCCGCCGGCGACAGCGAACCCCTGGTACGTCACGCCGCTGCAACCGGTATCCAGCAACTACCGGATGTGGATCGCATCGATGCCCTGACCCCGCTGCTGGGCGACAGCCTGCGTGCGGTGCGGGTCGCCGCCGCCTCCGCGCTGATTACGGCCTCGCCCTTGCTGCCCGACTCCGCGCGTCCGGATTATGCGAAGGCCCTGCGGGAGCATCGCGAGGCATTGGATGCGAATGCCTACTTTCCCGGCGGTCGTTTCAACTTGGGCCAATACTACGATAAGCTGGGTCGTTCCGACAGCGCCATATCGGCTTATACCTCCGCCTTGGAATTGGACAACCGTTTCACTCCCGCCCGCATCAATCTGGCGCATATGCTCGAGCGTCTCGGCCGTTCCGCCGAGGCGGAGTTCCATTTCCGGGAATCCATCCGCCTGACGCCCGACTTCGCCGACGCGTACTATTCCCTGGGTCTGCTGCTGGCGGGGCGGGGGAAATTGGATTCGGCCGCCGTCTACTTGGCATCGGCTTCGGAACGGCTTCCCGGCAACGCCCGAGTCCACTATAACCTTGGACTGGTACTGCAAAAGCTGGGAGCCAACGAGGGGGCGGTGAAAGCGCTTACGAACGCCGTAGGGGTTTCCGGGGGGGAGCCCGATTTTCTCTATGCCCTGGCCTGGTTGCATTCCACGCTCGACCAATGGGACCAAGTGGAAACCCTGGTTTACCAATTGGCGACCCTGGCGCCCAACTACCCCGGTTTGTCGGGTTTGCTGGGGGAAATGGCCCGACGACGCGGTCCCCCGAGTAATTAGCCTTGCCGTAATCGCAAAATTCCCCAAAATTTCTGACCATTCCCTGGAAATTCCGCCGCCCATTATGGGTCCAGTGCGGCTTTCCTTTTGGTGATTTTTGCTATGACCGTGAAAACCGGGAAATTGGCGGCCAATCGATTCCCTAACGCATAATGGCCGCTGGGATCGGTCCTAGGCCGATTCGGCTCGAGCCTGGATTGCGTTCGTTGCTTTTTTCACCCCTTGGGTGGCGCGGTTATTTCGGGAGATTGGAAATTGGTTTCCAGCCTATCGTGAGGCTGGGAGCTCTTTAGACTTAATCAGGACCTGACCGAAACGAAGGATTTGTTCGCGTCCGAGAAAGCGAAAGCGGATGAATTATTAAAACTGTGGAAAGCCTACGAAGCGGAGAAGAATGTCGTCGTGGAAAAGGGAGTTCCCTCCCCGGTCTATGAGCCCCATAAATAAACGAGCCCCTCGACAAACGGAATTGTTGGAGGCGGACTGCGGCGGGTTGCTTTCCGCGCCGCTTCTCCCAATCCCTCCAAAGACCCGACTACAAAACCAGGTGGACGCGATTCAGCGTCCCGACCGGCGTTTTAATCACGACTGCGTAGACTCCCCTCTTAAGCGAAGACGGGAGAAGGTAATTCGAGACGCCGCTCAACTTGACGGTCGAGAGGACTTGTCCGTCCGGGGCCACCAGGGAAACCTGGTGGTCGCCGAGAACGTTGATGTGAACGCGTCCCTGCTGGAAGGTAACTCCGGGTAAACCGGCTTCGGTTCTCGCGGCGATTCGGGCCGTACCTGATTTGTTGCATTGCAAACCGTCGTCGTACACCGCCTGCGCATTGAACGCGGGATTGTTTTTATCCATACATCCCAAAAAATCGGCGGGACCGTGGTTGTTAAGCGTATACCATGCCAAATTATGCAGTATCGGAGTTCCGCTGCTCGCTGCGTTGATGTTGGATAGGGTAAACCTGAAAAACGTGGACTTCATGGATAATTGCGGATGGTGGGCCATATCCGCAGGGGCCAGCTCAAGCGTCACGAAACGGCCGTCCGGCGACAAAGTCGCGTTTTGCACCGCCGGCGTGGTCGGAAATTCCTTATTACCCGCACCGTAAGCGGCCTGTGGCTTGAATCCCCAACGGTCGATTTTATAATTGGCCTTGTTGCCAGCCGTCGCAGCCGCGGGTTGGGTGAACTCGATTTCGAATCCCGTGGCCTTTGCCCGGATGGCCTTCATTTCAAAGGCGACCTTACCGTTCTCTTTGATTTTTTGCAGACCGGTAAACTTATTGTTCCAACTCCAATTGCCCGCCCCGCCCAGATTTTGCGTACCGCCGCCGGCTGCTCCGATATAAATGGAACTGTCGGGACCGTATTCCAGGCGGTTGGGACCGGCTTCCAGCGCCGCGCCTTCTATGAATGGAAAAACCACTCCCTGATATTCGCCTTTGACCCTTTCGACGAAAATACGGCGAATCGCCCCGAGCCGGACGTCCCCATAGATGAATTGGCCGGTGAACTGCCCGAAGGTTAACCAGAGTGGTTCGGCCGGCGAAAACGCGCTTTCACCTTTCGGCATCCAGACTACGGGAGGAGATTCGGGTTGGTCCTGGAAGGCATTATCACCTTTATTGTGGCCGTAATTGCGGCCAAACCGCTGGTTGATCAGTTTGTTCGCCGGCAACCATTGGCCCTGGTTATCGGTGGAAAAAAACTGGCCTTCCGGTCCGAAGGCCATCCCGTTGGCATTCCGCATCCCTCCTGCGAAATGACTGTGGGTTTTGGTTTTGAGATCGACCTTGAGAAGGGCGCCTCGATCCGGACCGTTCTTCCGTGGGGGGTGGATGCCGGTATTGAAATAAAATGCGCTGTCCTTATAAAGAAAGCCGAAGGAAAAGTCATGGTGGTTCCCGTCCTCGTAATCCCACTTGTCATACACGTTTTGCAGGGTCACCTTGCCGGTGTAATTCCCGGTTTTGGTATCGTCCACCACGCGGGTAAGCTGGTTTTTCTGGAGTAAATACAGCGTGCCGTCCACCAGGCGAAGCCCGAGAGGCTCGCGGAATCCTTCCGCCAATTTGACGGGGACTACTCCGCTGGGATTTTTGGCGTCGACCACGCCCGACAATCTCCATAATTCCCCTTCCGACCGCTGGCTGCCGCCCCAAGTGCAGATTGCCAGGTCTCCGGAAGGGAGAAAGGCCATTCCTCCGATACCCACAGGCTTGAATTCGGAAGGCGTACCTACGCCCGGCCGCAGATTGACTAGGTCGAAACCGGGGTGCAAATTTTGGCTGAAACCCAGGCCTAAGGCGATACATCCCACTATTGCCAGGCTCATTCCGATATTTCGGGAGGTCCGAATTTTCCTGGGATGGGAGGTCGGTTTCCGCTGCGCAAAAAGAAATTTATTGAACATATTTGTCCTACAGATTGAAGACTCTAGAGGCACCCTAAGTCGCGATAATTAGAGGTGGAAACTAAAGAGGGTGCGATTGGGAATGGGACAAATTTGAACCTATTCCGAAGCATAAGATAAGGGAAGGCTTGCCGGCAAAGTTTTGTTTTTTATAAAAAACAAAACTTGAGAAATTAATGAAATAATTTAGAAATTTAGGGTTATTTTAAGCCCTCCTTACCGGAATTGGAATAGGTTAGGCTGAAAAGCTCCAGGAAATGAGATAGCTTATGCGTGCGTCCCTAATCGGGACATGAGATGTTTTCGGGTTCTAATAAGTTGCGTTATGGGAGGTTTATGAGAATTCTTTCCGGGAAAGTATTACCGGCGTTCCTTTTCTTTTCGTCAATAGGAATAGTCAAAGGTCAAATTTCGTTTCAGGGCACGGTAGTCGACCCAGGAAACAAGCCGTTGGGCCAATGCGAAGTTTCTTTCCTGCAATCCCCGCAAACCGCCCTTACCGACAATCAGGGGAAATTCTCCCTAGCGGGCACCTCCGTTCGAGGGCGACGCTCCCTTACGCCGGGTCCAAGCATGGTCAACGGAAGCATATCCTTCGAACTCTCGAGGAACCACGGAGAGGTCGATTTGGCTTTGTCCGATGTTTCGGGAAGAGTTTTGGAAAGTTTCTCCCAAAAACTTTCCGCCGGCAGACACACGATTGATTTTAAGGACCGCCTGAAAAAGCATCCGACCGTCGGAATATTGAATTTTTCGCTGGAGGGCAAGAAATACTCCTTTCCGATAGCACCGATCACCGAAAGCGCCGGGTCGCTGGCAGAAATACCGGGTCGGGCCTCGGAACCGGAACCTTTGCAAAAAACCGCGCAAGCGAATCCGGACAGTTTGATGGTGAGGTGCCAGGGATTCGCCCCCTCGGTATCGGCGCTTCCATCGAATCCTTCCGCGGCGCTCGAGGTGAAGGTCAAGCGACCCAATATCGTGGTGATTTTAGCCGATGATATGGGATACGGGGATTCGCCGGTTTTCTGGGATAAAGCGCGCATGCAAACGCCCCAAATCGAGAAGCTTGCCCAAAAAGGCATTAAATACACGAATTACCATGTAAATCCCTTGTGTACTCCGACACGTTTCAATTTTCTGTCCGGACAAGGCTCGGGCAAATCAGGGGATATGGATCTCAAATATATTCCGCAAATGCTGAAGGAACAGGGCTACGTCAACGGCTTAATCGGAAAATGGCACTTGGAATCCCATCCGGTCGACCGGGCTTTCGATAAGTACATCGGATTTCTGGGCGCCGTGAAGCCCTACAATTTGAAGGCCGGGAGTACCTTGGAAGAAGGCAAGACAGGCGTCTATAAAATCACCGAAGATAGGCATATCACCGACATATTGGCGGATGAGGCGATTAATTTCGTGCGTTCGAACCAGGACAACCCGTTTTTCCTGTACTTAACCTTCAATGCTCCCCATCAACCGCTGTATACCGAAGACCGGAAGGCCTTTTCGGGCAGGTCGGACTGGCTGCAAAAAATGCGGGATCGGGGACTGACCGATCCGCTGGACCTGGATTATTTCGCGATTGTCGAACATATGGACGACCGCATCGGCGACGTGGTGGACGCGATCGACAGCCTGAACCTCGCCTCGCAAACGCTGGTGATTTTTTTCAGCGACAACGGCCCGCTAACCCGCACCTATACATACAGTGAACTGGCCTCCGGACACTCCGGTCCCTACCGGGCGGGTAAGGCGACCGTGTACGAGGGTGGGCATCGCGTTCCCTTCGTCGCGCGCTGGCCACATTCCATTCCGGCCGGTACGGCATCCGATGATTTCACCTGCCATTGGGATTTGATGCACACTTTCCGGGAAATGGCCGGAATGGCGAAAATCACGAAAAATGGGCCCGCAACCTTGAGTGGCCGCTCCTTGTTGGCGCACCTGCAAAGCGGGGGCGAGTCGAGCGTCGCACCCATTCCATTCCCCATGTCGTCCATAGGTTCCAAATCGCTTACCAAAGGGGATTACAAAATGGTGGAGGTGAAGGGTTACCCGAAACAACCGCCCAGTCCTTACGCAGAGAAGCCTACGAATGGCCCGGTGCTGTTCAACCTGAAGGAAGACCCCGGCGAGACCACGGATATTTCCAAGTTGGAACCGGAAAAATTCAAGGAGCTGAAGGCGGAGGGGAATTTCTAACCCAAGGGGATCGATCTCCGGCAAAACCATACAGCCACCGGGCAGTGGCACCACCCCGGTTCCGGATCGAATGGCGGTCTCCCGCGGGTATGCGGAGTTATTTCACGCTGTTGTTCTTGGGAACCACTTTGCATGATGGCGTCGAGAATATCGGATTTCCCCGATTGTTTCCGTCGCATCGACCTTCTCGTAGAATCCAAAGGGATTCATTTGAATCATGCCGAGCGATTCCAGTAGCGTGATGGCGGCTTTGGCCTGAACGGGGGTGATGGCCGGGACGATGGTTTTCGCGAGTTCCTTGAAATCACCCTTGAAACGATAACTATCTAAAATTTCAGGGATGGCGATATAATACCATTCAATACCATTCAATACCATTCCCCGAAATATTCGAATTGACGCTCTTCCAACGGCTTCAACTCGGTTCTTTTCAGGGAAACCCGAATGTCGAGATACCTATAAATGTCGATCATTTGTCCTTCGATGCCTTCCACCTTGAGTCATGAGAGAGCGCCGGCCCGGCCAGGCGGGAGTCTTCGGGTAGCGCCATAATGACCTTAAGGTTGTGAGGCCGGCCGGTGGAAGCCTGTCGGGCACAGGAAAACTGTTTTTTTAAAAGAACAGGTAAGCAGGATCCACACCCGATTTAAGGGAGTGGCGTAACCCGTTTACATGCTGATTTTAGGGGTATAATTGCGTTTTTTAATGAAACGTAGACTCCTTTTGTCGCCATTCCCGGTTTTTTCGCTTTCAACAGGCTCGGATCCCCGAGTGTAAATGGACTGCCTTAAAACGTCGCTTGGCGTATTATTACACAGCCAAACTATCGGCCTTGAAAGGGTAAATATGAGATATCCTGTTGGGTTTCTTCTCCCGGTCCTATTCGTTTTTTCGGCAACGGCTTTCGAGCTCAAAGGCCGTTTGGTAAGCGAAAATGGAGCGCCATTCGCCAGTTGCCAAGTCGAATTGGCCCATTCAACTCAGAAGTTGACTACCGGTGCCGACGGGCAGTTCGCCTTGACCGGCGTCGCCTCCGTGCACCCGCGTTCCTCCTCGCCCATAGGATTCGAAGCCCGTTTCCGGGGCGATAACCTTGCCCTCCGGGTTCCGTCCGGCACCCCCGGCTCACAAGGATCCGTAGAAGCCTTTTCCGCCCAGGGAGCCCGCCTCTTTTCGCGTCCCTTCACCGCCGGGGAAAACGGCGAAGCCTCTCTGAACCTTGCCGCGGACCTACGCAACGGCGCCGCCCAAGCCATCCAATTCTTCAGGGTTTCGGCCGAAGGGCAATCGGAAACCTTCGCCGCCGTTGGGCGCTCCGCGGCCCTTGCGTCTCCCGTTATGTCCAAGCCCGAACCCGCTTGGGTTCTCTCGAAGGTCTCCGCTCCCGGAATGGACACCGTGGTTGTTCAATGCCCGGGATTTCCCGCCAGGCGATTGGCGGCCTCATCGCCCAACCTGGGCGATATCCGCATCGCCCGGCCCAATATCATCCTTATGATGCTGGACGACATGGGCTATTCGGACCTCGGGTCCTATGGCAGCGAAATCAGCACCCCAAATCTGGATAAACTCGCGGCAGAAGGACTCCGGTTCCGACAATTCTTCAATTCCGGAAAATGTGAATCTACGCGCGCCTCGCTGGTTTCGGGTTTGTACTGGCATGACGCCAAATTGGGCATCAAAAGCGGCATCACCTTGGGGGAGGCCATGAAGGGCGCGGGCTACACCACCATGACGGTGGGCAAGTGGCATCTGGACGGCAACCCGCATGACAGGGGTTTCGACCGGGCTTTCGGCCACCTTTCCGGGGCCGCGGATTATTTCAATCCGGGAACCGGTCGGGAATACCATCTTGATGGCAAGCCTTATTCCAAGCCCGCGGGTGCCAAAGACTGGTACATCACGAATGTGAATACCGATTTCGCCATGCAATTCATTGAGGAAGAGAAAACCAAAAATCCCAACAAGCCGGTATTTCTGTATTATGCCCCCAACGCCCCTCACAACCCCTTGCAGGCGCTTCCCAAAGATATCGCCAAGTACCGGGGCAAATACATGAAGGGCTGGGACAAGCTCAGAGAGGAACGCTACCAGCGTCAGCTCGACATGGGTCTTTTCACCCGGGAAACCGCCCCCCTGTCCGATAAAAACAAGGACATTCCGGCGTGGAGTTCGCTCATCCCCCGGCACCAGGACATCGAGGACAGCACCATGGCCATCTACGCGGCCATGATGGACAACGTGGACCAGAACGTGGGCAGGATCATGGCCAAACTGCGCGAGTTGGACATCGACGACAATACCCTGATATTGTTCATGAGCGACAACGGCGCCAATGGCTTCACCTACCGTTACGGAGCATTGGGGACGGGTAATTGGGGCTACGGGGCGGCCTGGGCCAACCTGAGCAACACGCCTTACCGTTTGTACAAGCGCGCGCAACACAATGGCGGCAATTGCACGCCGCTCATCGCCTGGTGGCCCGGCGTCATCAGCCAGGCCGGAGGGTTCACCGATTACCGCGGGCATATCATCGACATGATGCCCACGTTCCTTGATTTGGGCAAGGGGACATACCCTAAGACCTTCGCGGGCCAATCGATTCCGCCCTTGCCGGGAAAAAGCCTGGCGCCTCTGTTTGAGGGCAAAGCCCTGGATCGGGGCAACCCCCTGTTTTTTCACCTAATCGATCAGCAAGCGGTCATTTCGGGCGACTGGAAATTGGTTTCCGGTCCTACGGGAGGGTGGGAACTGTATCGACTTAACCAGGACCTGACCGAAACGAAGGATCTGTTCGCCTCCGAGAAAGCGAAGGCTGACGAAATGATTAATCTTTGGAAGGGCTACGAATCGGAGAAAAGAGTGGTGATGAACGAAGGGGCGGGTTCGCCGGTGTACGAGCCGCATAACTAAATAGCATGCCATTGATCTGAGACATTTTCATGCATAATTCTTCATTTCCGTCAGGGTTCTTTTGGACTTGTGGATTACATAGTTGTCCAAGCTGATATGCACCTTTTTGGCTTTTCGATATGTCGATCTCAAGTGGCGGACAAGGTCCAGAAAAAGGTCGGAATTTTTCCTATCACCGCTTACGTAGCACGCCGCCGCCGTACTGGAATCCGCAAAGTGGGCTTTTGTCGCACCATTGTAGGAGTTCTCTGAAACACAGATGAGGGTGTAAAATTCCTCAAAAACCAATGACATCAATGGGGATTTCAGGTTCAATGCATTTGCCATCCGTGTCAATAAAGTTGCCTGATAAAACGGTATTTAATAATTTAATGTCCATTTATAAGGTGTTTTAATGACTTATAGGCCTTTTTTAACCCAAAATATGTTGCCCACAATTAAATTTCCAACAGGATTTATCGGTTGACATGGGTGAATTCCCCGCTATATTAGCAGAATAAGGCGGTTGGCGAGGTGGCCAAGGCAGAGTGTATGGGTCAAGAGCTAAGGGTAGTTGACCAAAAAAAAGTCCGATGTCATGAGTTAGGGATTTTGATGGGCTACGATGACAATTTTAGTCCCCCAGGTTGATTCTGAAAAAACCTTTCGTCCGGAAAAATCGGGAACATTGAGGTCCGGATCCTCTTCGTCATAGGTGCGGTAATGGAAGTAAAGGCGGCCGATGGTTTTGATGGTTATACCCAGGAAGCCTTTCCGATGGGTAAAATCAAAACGGCTCCAGGCTTTTCCTTTGTAACTGAAGGATATGCCCTGCGTCCGCCCGGGATATCTTTGCACCGCATTCATAATCGGGACGCACGGACAGTGAATAATGAAACACGGAGACAACTTTCATGACCAAATATTTTCTAATCATTGTCCTGGGATATTTCGCCATAACCCATGGTGATACACCCAATGTCATTCTTATCTATACAGATGACGTTGGCTATGGCGATGTGGGATTCAACGGTGGGTTGATTCCCACTCCCAATCTGGACAAGATGGCCGGTGAAGGGCTCAATTTCACGGATTTTCATACAACTTCGTCTACATGCACACCTTCGCGACTTGCGCTTTTGACGGGGATATATCCCTGGCGTCAAGCAGGATCCGGTATTGCAAACCCCACAGCGCCCCTCAAAATATCTCCGGATTCCTATACATTAGCCGATCTATTCAAAGATGCCGGCTATACCACCGGAGTGGTGGGCAAATGGCATTTGGGATTGGGAGGTCAGGGTGGACCCAATTACGCGGGAGAAGTAAAACCAGGTCCATTGGAAATAGGATTTGATGAATCCTTTTTGCTGCCTTCGACAGGGGATCGGGTTCCTTCGGTTTTTGTTGAAGGCCACCGTGTCGTAAATGCAGACCCCGATGACCCTATATCCATTGGAGGACGCTCCGTTCTGGATATAAAAAACGTTACCCAATATCCTGTGGGAGTTGATAACCCGGCTTCCAAAACCTTTTACGAATCCAACGCTGGTCACTCCCAGACCGTGATTAACGGTATCGGAAGAATAGGTTTTATGGCAGGGGGTAAAAAAGCCCTTTGGAAAGATGAGGATATCGCCGATGACTTGGTAACCCGGGCCAAAAAATTCATCGGTGATCATAAATCCAAACCGTTTTTCCTGTATTTTTCCACCCACGACATACATGTACCAAGGGTACCCCATCCGCGCTTCAGAGGTATCAGTGGAATGAGTTACCGGGGTGATGCCATGGTACAACTCGACTGGTGCGTGGGGGAAATCCGCAAAACTCTTGAAGCCCACGGCCTGGACAAAAATACCCTGGTGATATTTTCGAGTGACAACGGGCACGAGCTGCACGATGGTTATGTTGACTTCGCCGAGGACAGTCTGGGAAATCATAACCCAGGCGGACCATTCAGGGGAGGCAAGTACTCGGTTTATGAAGGCGGTACTGTGGTGCCCACTTTTTTCTGGTGGCCTGGAAAGATCGAGCCCCGCACATCGAATGCCTTTTTAAGCCAAATAGATATTTTTGCCTCTTTTGCTCATTTCTTTAAAAAGGAGCTACCCGAAGATGCAGCCAGAGACAGTGAAAATCATTGGTCCGCATTTATGGGTCATACTGAGAAGGGAAAAGAACTGTTGGTTGTCAATGGCAGCGGATCAAATGGAAAAGCCATAAGAGTCGGGTATAATAAAGTAATGCTGGATGCGGAAGAAGCGTTTGATTTGAAAGAGGATCCCGGTGAAAAGAAGAATATTTACCACTCGAATAAGAAGATGGTTGATTCACTTAAATCAATCTATAAAAAAGTGGAAACCTCTTCGTATTCTCCACCTCAACCCATTATAGTCGGATGCATGGATTCCAATTACCGTGAATACGACGACCGGGTCAATGTTGAGGATAAAAGGCTGTGTAAGGTACCCCTGAGTACGTTTGCACATATTAAGAAGGGGAACGCTTCTGTAAACATGGGTTTTAGGTCGGGAAAGCTACAGATAGTGTCGCCCGGTAAGTTTAATTTATCGATTTACAACCTATTAGGTGATAAGGCAGTTCACTATGAGGGCAATGGGATTCAGGAGTTCAATCTGAATAATCAATTTTCACCCGGTAACTATCTAGTGATTTTTAAATCGGAAAAGCACAGGATTTTGAGTAGAATCCCGATTGGAATTGAATAAAATCCCGGTGATTTAAAGTGTCTGTGCAACCTGCGAATTTGTTCGACAATTAATTAAATCAGAATAACCCAGAAGGAATCTGGAATCATAATTCATCAGGTTCCGAAAAAGGCTGAACGAATGAAAATCGGAATAAATATTTTGCTTTGGGCTTTAAAGTTAAAAGAAGAAAACCGCCCATTGCTGGATAAAATTAAGCGCGCTGGATATGATGGGGTGGAAATTCCTGTTTTTGAACCCGATGTAGAATATTGCAAAACAGCGGCCAGGTATGCGCGTGAGGCCGGTCTTGAACTGACGGCAATTACTTCGGTGACACCGGAAGCGAACCCCTGCCATAGTGATTCTGCGGTTCGGCAAAAAAGCCTAGACCATCTAAAAGGGGTATTGGATTCTGTAGCAGAACTTGGCGCTTCAATTCTCGGCGGACCCTTTCATTCCTGCTTTAAGGAATTTACAGGGGTTCCGCCGACTATGGATGAAATACAATGGTCGTCAGAGGTGCTGCGCAAGGCAACGGAATATGGGGAGCAATATCGAATAGAATTGGCTCCGGAAGCCCTCAATCGATTTGAATGCTATCTGATAAACACAGCCAAGCAGGCCTGTGATTTGGCTAAAGTTGTGGATCACCCCAATTTTGGATATCACCATGATACGTTTCACGCCAATATAGAAGAGAAGAGTACGCCTAGCGCTATCCTTTCTTCCGGAAAATATATCAAGCACGTACACATCAGCGAAAATGACAGAGGCACTCCGGGCAAAGGCCAGATTAAGTTTTCGGAAATATTTCAAGCGCTAAAAGAAATCAAATACGATAACTGGCTTACAATCGAAGCATTTGCGCCAGGCGTAAAAGATTTCTCCAACCATATCAATGTTTGGCGGGAGTACTCCCCCGAAGATGAAATACTTAATCAAGGCCTAAGTTTTATCAGGAAATTTTGGTATGCAGAGCACGATTTCGAAAGCCAAGTGCCAAGAGTAAAAATGCTTTAACCGGAGGATGATGCTAGTGTTGAAAATACTGATTTATGCAAGTATTTGTTCGCGACAATTAATTTGTACTGATGCCAATTTTATTAATAGAAAACAACACCTGTAACACATTTTGTTTTGGAGGCTTTATGCTGAAACTCGCCATATACTTACTACTTTTGGTTCCCGGTTTTGTTGCAGGTCAAACTAATTGTCGCCAGCCGAAATCGAATGATTTCCGTGTAACTACCCTTGTCGATATTAATATGGGGCTTCAGGATGTCAAAGGACCCGTACAGATTGCCGTTGCTCCGGACGGACGGGTATTTGTTGCGAAAATGGGAGGTGAAATTCGGGTTTATACCCCCACCAAAAACAATCCGTCCAATGTAACCTTGGCTACAAAAATCCCCACTTATCACCAAACGGAAGACGGACTACTGGGCATTGTTCTGGACAGTAAATTCTCTACAAATAATTGGATTTATGCGTTCTATTCCGATCCATGTGGACTCAATTGCCCTGAACGGGCTATGGAGCTGGCCCGCTTCACCATAACCGAAAACAATGAATTTATCAATAAAAAAATCATACTTCGTTTTCCACGAGCAAGGGATGATAATCGCCACGCATCGGGAGGGCTTAGTATCACATCGGACGGTGTGTTGGTTTTTGGTACTGGGGATAATGTTAAACCCCAAGATGAAACTAACGCTGGATATGGGCCCATTTTCACGGGCAGAACAACTGCTGATGCGCAAATGACCTCTTCCAATACGAATGACTTGCGGGGGAAGGTGATCCGAATCAAACCTTTGTCTTTCTCGGATTCCGAAAACCCGGTACCTGGAATTGGAACCACTTATGAGATTCCCAGTGGAAACCTTTGGGAAAAAATCAATGATATTTCATTTAACCCTAATTGGGATGCCAGTGATGATATCAATCTGGTTCGCAAAGAAGTTTACGCGTATGGGGTCCGCAATCCTTACCGTGTTCGTGTAGATTCCAAAACCGGTTGGGTGTTTTGGGGCGATGTTGGCCCTGATGCCCAAGAAGTAAGTGAAACACGTGGACCCAATGGACACGATGAATGGAATCTTGCTACCGAGCCGGGGTTTTTCGGACACCCCTATTGCAATGGCTATAATGTTCCTTATAATAGGCTGCTTACCGAAGACCCTCCGACCTATGGCTCAACTTTTGATTGTGCAGACCTGGTAAATGAATCCCGCAACAATACCGGTATTCGGCACCTGCCGCCTGCTGTTTCTGCATTGGTAGCCTATGCTGCCGGGAACAGCACTGACGATGATCCTAGGTTCAATAGCAACTCTGATTGGACGAAAATTAAGCATGAGCGCGAAACGGCAATAGGGGGTCCGATGTATCGATACGATCCCGGTTTAAATTCTTCAGTCAAATTCCCGCCATACTACGAAGGGAAAGTTTTCTTTTTTGATTGGAATCGGAAAATTTTACGTTGGATAACCTTAAATCCAGATGGAACCATCCCAAAAGGGAATGCCGGTGTGGAAAATTTTGAGGCTCCTGGCCTGCCTACCGAAAGCTATATCGACGCTCAATTTGGACCAGAAGGCGCCTTGTACATGTTAAAATACAGTCAGAGCGGATATACAATTGGAACTGGTCCGCAATTATTCAAGGTTGAATATACGGGACCACAAGACACGGAATGCTATAAGCCTTTTGAAGCTGAAGGAGGAACCAATTCCCTGGCATCACAGCCTTCAGGACATCAGTTGCTTTCACCCGGGTTCTCAGTTTCACAAAAGTTTCATCGAATTCCAAGTGGCTATCGCACCCTGGTTTTGTATGACATTACCGGTCGTGTAGTCTGGAACTACCGTCGAACGACCTCAGTTGGGAGTGAAAAGGTATCTATACCTGCGGGCTTGACCGTAGGGGTATTATGGGCAAAGGTATTTCCATAAGCAAAACGGGTGAATACGGAAGAGATGAGCCGCCCCGGGACTCCCGGAGACAAGTTATCTTGAGAGGAAGAATTAACTTGTCTATGAAATGGTATTCACCAGAAGTCAAAGAACGGGCGGTTCGGTTGCTTTTCGAGCATCAGGGAATCACTATTTGAATGCTATATCGGGATTTTCCGCAGCGGGCCGATTTCTAAAGGATGTAGATAGGAATTCCTCTCCCAGCTACCTATTCCGCTCGAAGGAATAGAAGGGTCTATCTATATATAAATACTCTCCTTTATCAAGAGGCAAAAAATGGTTGCAACAATCAGCACACAATTAAAATGTCTAACCCTTAAGATCATTTTTTTATTGGCCCTTTATTCCATACCTGTTTTCTCACAAGCCACTCCGACTTCACTAAAAGGCCATCTATTCCTTATAGATGAATACGATGATTATGAACTTGTCGTCAAATTTAAGAGTGCCTCTATTCCACTACTCGATGATCAGGGTGTTGTAACTCCCCGGTCAAATGGACTTGCAAAACAGACTGCTATCGAGGCTACTTTGCGATATTCTCGAGTTGCGAAGTTAACGGCTCAGGAAATAGCACAGCTCTCTTCACCTACTGCTTGCGCAAAAAAAACCGAAGGCAGTTTTAATATTTTGAATTTTGCAGGACTCATGAATGTTACCGTACCTAACGCCGACAAATACAAGCTTCTGGCCATTGCCAAAGAACTCGAAGCACGCGATGATGTCGAATACTGTGCGCTTAAACCGAAACGTCAGCCTGTCGTGCCCTCGACAAAGGTAGGTCTGGCAAAATCCATGGCGAGAACGAAAGAAATGGCAACTCCGGATTATTCATCAAAACAAGGGTATTTAAATGCCGATACGGCTCTTGATGTCCGCTATGCCTGGTCGCTGGGTCTCGACGGAAGCGGAATTACCTTATCTGATATAGAATATGACTGGAACTTTAATCACGAAGACCTAATAGGACAGGATGTTGCTCATGCTTACGGTTATTCTCCTGGCTGGAGCCCACACCATGGTACCGCAGTAGTTGGCATGATTGCCGCGGCTAAAAACGGGATAGGGATCGACGGCGCTGCGCCTAAAACCAAAGTGAGGACGTATTCAACATTTTATAATGAGTCAAGTGCTGATGTTGCCGCCGCGGTTTTGGCTGCGGTAAAAGCTTCCAAAGCCGGTGATGTAATATTATTTGAACTTGGGGGTATTAATCCTGAGGGAGGTAAGGGACCGCTTGATGTCACAAAAGATGTTTGGGATATTGTAAAAAGTGCATCCGATGCAGGGATCACTGTTGTGGCAGCTTCAGGAAATAAAGCTGAGGATATGGACGGTAATAAGTTCACAACTTACCGTTCTTGGGGTGACAACGGCGCGATTATTGTCGGACAAGGTTCACCCGATCGCTTACACAACGCAAATGGTGGATGTGTGTATGGTTCGCGTGTCAATCTTCAGGGCTGGGGTTCACGTACAGTTACGCTCGGTACAGGAGATTTGAATCCTACCGTTACGGATACCAACATGATGTATACAAACAACTTTGGCGGAACAAGTGGTGGGGCTGCCATGATCGCATCGGCGGTGATTCTTATCCAGCAGTACGCAATAAAACAATTTAAGAAACCCCTCACGCCCATAGAAATGCGCGACCTTCTTGTTTCAACCGGTCTGCCACAGGGAACAGGGGGCAAGAAGGATCAGCATATCGGGCCGTTTCCAAATATCCGAAACGCCATTGAGAAGCTTTCCAAAACAACCGCCATCCAGGAAGCGGTAACACTTTCTAAGGCATCAAAGCTAATTACTGCCAAGCGCAACGGATCCTACCTCTTTATCGTTCCACATAATGTCAGCTCAAAGGTTGAACTGTTTGATTTTACGGGAAGACAGGTTAACATCAATTATAGGTTGCCAAGGTAAGCAGTGCGTTCTTTCTCTTGGGTCTATAACTAAAGGTGGCTACTTTATTAAAGCACAAGGGAAAAGTTATCCTTGGATATACTATCGACAACTACAAAACAAAAGTCAACTGATTCGTAACTATTCGAGCCCCCCCACTTTGCAAGGTGGGGGTTTTGGAATGCATTGTCCTCTCTAAACCAAACAGATTATAAAAAGGCATTTTTGGGTAATTTTCCTGTTTAAAGAAATGAGTTTCAATAAGTGTTTCCTAATTGGGCAAATCCAGTAATCACACATTGCCTTATGGCTTTATTTCACATGGTAATTAAAAATTGGCTCTACACCTATGTGTGTGGAATGGGCCTGATTTTCTAAGGAAAAAGGGGCTACCTTTTTCCTCCTATGAAGCAGACCGATACTGTTGTCCTGGAACATTATAAGCGAATTTTGACTCTACCTGATCCCTGGAAAGTGGAATCGGTGGATACGGATATGGAAGCGAAGACGATTACCCTTTCGGTTATTTATCCGATGGGAACTCTTGCGCATTGTCCAGAATGCGGGACTCTTTGTTCTATAAAGGACCGCCGCCGCAAAAGATGGCGCCATTTGGCCCAGATGACCTTTGCGACCTATATCGAATGCGAGGTTCCCAGAGCGGACCGTGCGGAACATGACGTGCAACAGATTCGGACTCCTTGGGCGGAACCTCATAGCCGATTCACTTTGGATTTCGAAGCCTTCGCAATCCAGCTCATTCTGGCCTGCCAAGGCCTGACTGCAGTAGCCGAGCTTTTGGGAATCTCCTGGAATGGAATCCAGGCCATCCAGCGGCGTGGCGTTGAGCGGGGCTTGCTGCGCAGGAAGCGAGAGGCAATTACTCAGCTTGGAATCGACGAGAAAAGCTTTCTGTCCCGACATCGATATGCCACCGTTCTTTCGGACCTGAAGGGCGCTCGTGTTTTGGAAGTGACACAAGGGCGGGATGAGGCCGCAGCACAAGCGGCGCTTGATGTTCTGGACCCAAAGCAGAAAGCTAAAGTGGAAGCTGTGGCGGCTGATATGTGGATTCCGTTCCGGAATGCCGTCCAGTCTCAGTTGCCCAATGCGGAACTTGTCCATGATCGCTTCCATGTCATGGGCTATTTGACCAAGGCATTGGATAAGGTTCGAAAGAAGGAGCATTGGGAGTTGAAGGTGGACGGAAACCCAGCTTTGACCGGGACGAAATACCTTTGGCGGACAAGTAAGGAAAACTGGGATGAAGACCAGAGGCGGGAATATCGGGAGCTGAAGTTGCTGAACCTGAAAGTAGGGCGAGCATTTGCGATAAAGGAACAATTCCGCCGTTTCTGGAATTTTACATATGAGAAGGCGGCGGAGGGATTTTATAAACGCTGGTATTTCTGGGCCACGCATA
>JBGTHM010000084.1:0-31768 GCA_041746255.1 Fibrobacteria bacterium
CGGCCAGCAAAGCCGGTTTCTTGGCATGGGCTTCGGCGAAGTAGCCGGCTGCCTTCCCCGGATTTCTTTCACCATGGCCACGAGCCACCATAACCAGCAACTCCGCGCTGGCATCGGGTTTACGCGCCAACTTTTCCAGCAAATCCAGGTGGCGAATCACCTGGTCTTCACTGACGATAACAGCAGGAAGCAGCGCCTCGTATTCGGAATTTCCGGGTGCATTGGAAATAGCCTTGGCCAGGTAGTCGTAGGCATTATTCCTGTCTCCGGCCGCAAGATAATCCTTGGACAACAGGAATTGCACATCGTGCGCCTTCGGATTGGCGCGCTCTGTAGTGATAAGCACATCACGCAACTCCGACTTCTTTCCCTGCTTTTGCAGAAGGGATATCAGTTTCGTTCGCACGGCGACATCCTTGCCGTCCAACTCAAAGGCGCGGCCATAGGCCTCGGTCGCCTTCGCAACATCTCCCTTGGCGTCGTAGGCGGCGGCGAGTTTGAGAATCAAGGCCCGGTCGCGCCCATCGGACTCCAAGGCGATTTCATGGTACTTCAATGCCAGCGGCGCTTGTCCCAAACGTTCAAACAATCCGGCAAGATGCATATTGTATGCTTTATCCCCCTTGCGACTCGGGGCCAATTCCTCAAAGATTTTGGCGGCATCTGCGGTCCTGCCGCTTTTTTCGTAATTGCGCGCCAACTCAAGCCGGGCGCCTTCATCTCCGGGGTTTACGGCAACGTAACGTGCATGATACTCCAACCCCTTGGGGTTTTGCGGTCCCAGTAGATCAGATAATTCCTTCAGCAAATCGGCGTCTTTGGGCGTTTTCGCCAACTTCATTTCCAATCGGGGGATCAGTTTTTCCTTTTGCAGCGGATTACGGAAGAAGGCAATGAGAAATTCCAGGGCTTCTTCGCTGTCCGAATGTTTGATAAGGTATCGTTCATATTCCTGAGCGGCAGCCGAGCGCTGTTTGGCCTCAATTAGCGACCGGATGTACTTATCCCAATCGGAGCGGTTATCCGCCAAATTGGGAACTTTTTTGAAGGCCGGAACCGCTTTGTCGAACTGATTGGTTTCGTATAAGCTCAAGGCCAACATGCGACTTGAAGCCAAACTATGGCTGGGGAGCTTTTGCAATACTGATGCCGCCCGTCCGAAATCGCCCTTGCGAAAATAGATTACGCCTTCCGCCTCTCGAAGCCTGTCACCACTATCTTTTTTCTGCCTGCTTAGGACCTCCTCAAGAAAAGCGCTGGTATCGATGTCGGCTTGAGTACCAGCGATAACCGCGCTGATACGCCGCTGGAATTCCCTTTCGGCCTCTGCTTTGGCCCTGCGGTCTGCCTCGATAGCCTCCAAACTGTCGGTGCGGGCTTTGGCCCTGCGCTCCGCCTCCTCCCGCGCCAATTTCGCCGCCTCTACCCGGGCGATGGAATCCGCAGTGATTTTCGCGCGGCGATCCCTTTCCGCCTGCGCTATGGAATCGGCACGGACTTTCGCCTTCAGTTCCCTCTCCTCCTTGGCAATACGTTCAGCCTCGGCGCGAACCGCTGCTTCCGCTTTGGCCTTCGCTTCAGCTTCCACCTTGGCTCTCGCATCCGCTTCCGCCTTAGCCTTCGCTTCTGCTTCCGCCTTAGCCTTACGCTCAGCTTCGAGAACGGCCAAACTGTCGGCGCGGGCTTTAGCCTTACGTTCCGCCTCCTCCCGCTCCAATTTCGCCGCCTCTACCCGGGCGATGGAATCCGCAGTGATTTTCGCGCGACGATCCCTTTCCGCCTGCGCTATGGAATCGGCACGGACCTTTGCCTGCCGCTCCCTCTCCTCCTTAACCATACGTTCAGCCTCGGCGCGAGCCGCTGCTTCCGCTTTGGCCTTCGCTTCCGCTTCCACCTTGGCTCTCGCATCTGCTTCCGCCTTGGCTCTCGCATCTGCTTCCGCCTTCGCCTTCGCTTCTGCTTCCGCCTTGGCCTTTGCCTCTGCTTCAGCCTTAGCCTTTGCTTCCGCATCCATCTTGGACTTCGCATCTGCATCCGCTTTGGCCTTCGCATCGGCTTCCGCCTTGGCTTTCACCTCTGCTGCCATCTTAGCCTTTGCGTCCGCTTCAGCCTTAACCTTCGCCTCTGCATCCATCTTGGCCTTTGCCTCTGCTTCAGCCTTGGTCTTCGCATCGGCTTCCGTCTTGGCCTTGGCCTCTGCTTCTGCATCCGCTATGGACTTCGCTTCCGCTTCCATCTTAGCCTTTGCCTCTGCTTCCGCTTTGGACTTCGCTTCCGCTTCCATCTTGGCCTTTGCCTCTGCTTCAGCCTTAGCCTTCGCCTCTGCATCCATCTTGGACTTCGCCTCTGCTTCAGCCTTAGCCTTTGCTTCCGCATCCGTCTTAGCCTTCGCATCCGCTTCAGCCTTGGCCTTAGCCTCTACTTCCGCCTTGGCTTTCACCTCTGCTGCCATCTTAGCCTTCGCCTCTGCATCCGCCTTAGCCTTCGCTTCTGCATCCACTATGGACTTCGCTTCCGCTTCCATCTTGGCCTTTGCCTCTGCTTCAGCCTTAGCCTTTGCTTCCGCATCCATCTTGGACTTCGCCTCTGCATCCGTCTTAGCCTTCGCCTCTGCATCCGCCTTGGCCTTCGCTTCAACATCCATCTTGGACTTCGCATCCGCTTCCGCCTTGGCCTTCCCATCCGCTTCCGCCTTGGCGGCAATGGCAACTGCAGGATCGGGAATAGTTTCACTCGGCGCTGGAGTTACCGCTACCGTACCGGACTGCTTCGGTGGTTCCGTAGTTTTGAGTTCCGCCGCCCGCTTTTGGAATTTTGCTCTTTCCGGAGCCGAATTCGTGAATAACGCCGCCTTCTCATAAGCATCCTTCGCGCCCTGCGCATCGGTTTTTTCCAGTGCCTCGGCGAGACCGGCCCAATGCTCCCAAGACTCGTCCTGCACTTCGAGTAATTCCCGGTAGATTTTCGCTGCTTTTTCCCGTTCTCCGGCTCGGAGATAAGCCCCCGCTAATTTGGAGTCGTAATCGAGGTTGGACGCGGACGCGAACCGCAAGTCCTCAAGCAATGCGATGTAATCGCCTCGATTCGCGTTAAGATCACCGGCCTCAAGTGCGGACAGGTATTTGATTCTGATAACGAGATCGTTTTTATTCAGCGCGTAAAGTTTTTTCAGCACAGGCAGTTGGGCCGACTTGTCATCCGAGTTTTCCAAAGCATTCAAATGCGAATTCAAAATGGCATAGTCGCCCGGCTTGATTTCGGACGCGCGACCGAACGCCTTTGCGGCCTGTTGAAACTCACCCATCTCCAACCGGGCGTTTCCCAGCATAATCCAGGCTTCTACATAATCGCTTTTAGCCTCAACGGCCTTTTCCAAGAGCGTTATGGATTTCCCGACATCTCCCGATTCATATTGCTTGGAAGCCTGCTTATAGAGATCTGCGGCCTGGCCAGACTGACCCATCGACCCAGACGGCAGTGAGAGAAGAATGAGAATTGCTCCCAGAATCAAGGTAGGGTTCATGGAAGCTCGAGATAGGATCGCTTTTAAAATAATGGACATTTATTTCACCTTTTACTTCGTGTAACCGTTTTACGGATCGCTATGAATAAGCCGGAATACTGAATGGCAAGTCCAATATATTGATAATTGATTTGCCGGAAAAATTAAATTGATGTTAACAGAGATAAAACTAATGTAATTCCACGCGTTTAGCAGGAGAATTATGGAGTTTTAAGCCACATCTCCGGTTGCGAAAGCCCAAGGAAAAACCCTTGCGCTAGCCTGATGCCGCGATTATTCTAGGTCGTTTCCCAGGGAAATGCCAATACTTCGTGAAGCCCGTCAGTACCGGCCGCCAAAGCTATCAACCTGTCCAATCCCAATGCCACACCCGCGCAAGGCGGCATGGAAACGGACATTTCCCTTAAGAATTTTTCGTCCAGCGGCAGAAGGGGCTTATCCTCGAGTAAACGTCTGGAATTTTCGGCTTCGAAGCGGCTCCGATACTCGGATGCATCCAATAACTCTAGATAGGCGTTGCACAACTCTACCCCCCGGTAATACATCTCGAACCGATGGGCCGTTCCCTGGTTTTCGGCATCGAAAACGGCCAAGCAGGCCAATTCGGCCGGAAAGTTGTGTACGATCACCAGGACATTGGCGGGCAGAGTAGCTTCCACATAATTGCCCATGATGTAATTGAGATAATCGGCCCTGGCGGTAAAGCGTGCCTCATCCCCCTTGTCGGCCAAGAAGGCGGCGCAATCCGGCACGGACACCCGCAAAGGATCGATCCCGGTAGCGGACCGGAAACAATCGGCGTAGGCGTACCGCGCCACAGGTATATCCCCCAGCAAGGTACGGCAAACACCCGCCACCTCCTCCATTAAATCGGTAAGGGAAAAACCTTTACGATACCATTCCAATAGGCTGAACTCAGGGTTATGCCAGCGTCCGGATTCGCCATTTCGAAAAACCTTGGAGATTTGGAAAATGTCGGGATAGCCTTGGCATAGCAGCCGTTTCATGTGGAATTCGGGTGAGGTTTGCAAGAATACATCTCTGCCCTGCGCCCTTTTCCCCGTGCCATCCGGGAAGAATCGGGTTGCGAAAACGTCGATATGGCAATCCAGGGAAATTCCGGCGGACAACACGGGAGTTTCCACTTCCAATACCCCTCGCTTGTGGAAATAAGCCCGTAGGGCGGACAGGCAATCGGCGCGAAAACGCGCCATTTCCGGGGTTATTTGGCGCGCTCCACGTAGGCGCCGGTTCGGGTGTCGACTTTGACGCGCATACCCTGATCGAGGAAGAGGGGAATATCGATTTCGGCGCCGGTTTCAACCGTCGCTTTTTTGGTCACACTGTTGGCGGTATCGCCTTTTACCGCAGGTTCGGTGTAGGTGATGGTCAGGTCCATGAAAATCGGGGGGGTAACGGAAATCGCCTTTTCGCCCCAGAAGGCAATTTCGCATTCGGTGCTTTCCAGCAGCCATTTCTCCGCGCCGTCCATGCCGTCCTTGGGAATCTCGACCTGCTCATAGGATTTGGTATCCATGAAAGTCCAGGTTTCGCCGTCGTTGTAGAGATATTGCATGGTGGTATAAGTGATGTCGGCTTCCTGAAAGGTGTCGCCGGACTTGAAAGTCTTTTCCAACTGGCGGCCCGTAAGCAGGTTTTTCAGCTTGACGCGGTTGAAGGCCTGGCCTTTTCCGGGCTTGACGAATTCGTTCTCGACGATTGCGCAGGGTTGGCCATCCAGTAAAATGCGCATTTTCTTCCGGAATTCATTTGTACTCACCATGCCCATGCGAAACCTCCAATAGCCCAATTCGGTGCAAAAACGACCGAATAAGGCCGCTGCAAGACCGGTTAAATTTACATTATCAGGCGAATTCCTCAAAACCTCGCCGGAGAGTCGGACTCATTCGCTTCCATGCCACTTCAGATCTACTCCGAAATCATGCCTGAAAAAGCCTGGCAACAAGACCTGGCTTCGGCTTGGCGCGACTCTCGCTCCTTGTGCCGTTTTCTGGAATTGGATAGCGAGTCTCCCCCCTACCCTTTGGCATTTAATACCCCTTTTCCCTTTTTGGTTACCCAAAGCTTTGCCTTGCGGATGCGTCCCGCTGATTGGTTCGATCCCCTTCTTCTCCAGGTTTTACCCCGTGAAGAAGAAAAGACGGTTGTTCCGGGATTCGTGCAAGACGCCGTTGGGGATGCGGCAGCGGAAGTGGTTCCCGGACTTTTACACAAGTATGGACAACGGGCATTGGCGGTGGTAACCGGAAATTGTGCGATTCATTGTCGCTATTGCTTCCGCCGGGAATTTCCCTATGCGGATTTGCCTAAGTCGGAAACACGCTGGAAAGCCGCCTGGGATTATTTACGGGGTAATCCGGATATCAATGAGCTGATTCTCAGCGGGGGCGATCCGCTCTTTCTGGACAATGCGCGCTTGGAGCGCTTTTTACATCCCCTGGAAACCACACCCCATATCCAAACTTTGCGGATCCATACGCGACTACCCATCGTATTGCCATCGCGGATAGAGAAGGGTTTGCTGGAGATTTTGTCGAAATTCCGGAAAAACAGTCAGGTTGTAATTGTGATCCATGCCAATCATGCAAATGAATTGCGCGAAGACGCCTCGGCAGCGTTAGGCCGTTTGCGACAAGCGGGGTGCCTCCTGTTTAACCAGGCCGTTCTACTCAAGGGTGTAAACGATACGGTGGAGGCTCTGGAAAACCTATCGCGTTCACTTATACGCGAAGGCGTCGCGCCCTATTACCTGCACCAACTTGACCGCGTAACCGGTACGGCCCATTTCGAGGTTTCCGAAGCAATCGGCAAAAACCTGATGCGCCAATTGCGGGCCCGGCTTCCCGGCTATGCCCTGCCAAGTTGGGTGCGGGAGATTCCCGGAGAGGATTCCAAAACCCCGTTGGCTTTTTAAGGAAAAACATTCAGGAAAACCGCGAAATGATAAGAAGCTTTATCGCGATAGCCCCATAAACTATGGCCGCCTTTGAGGCCCAAGTGCGTTTTCGGCGTGAGGCGGGTTTCCACCGATAAGCCCGGCACAATCCCTGCGCTGCGATCGGCCGCCGGGCCCTGCGCACCCCATAACGATTGCGATACCGAAACGCCTCGGCTCCAATAATATGATTTGTAATAACTGTATAGATAAAATTCTCCTTTGAGTCCGGGATGGAAACGCTTCCAGATTTTCACGGAGGGAGAGAGGCTGAAGGAGCCTCGTTTGGCTAGGCCATCGTCGAGGGAATAGCTTCCGTCCGCCTCCAGGGCGCCTCCCGCACCCGAGCCGAGTAAAGTGAGAGGGAGCCGCGCGGCCGTTCCCAGCACTAATTGCCGGTTACCCTGGCCTATCCAAGGATCGCCATTCCGGGAATCGTAACCCGCCGGCAGCGAAAAGCCCAGCCGCGCATTATAGAGTCCCCACCTCTTGGATAGATAGGCGGTAAGGTCTCCCGGATCGATACGGTTTACACTTCCCTCCGGCAGGCTTTTCACCGTCCATTGCCACGGGAGGCCGATATGATATCCGTAACGCCCCAATCCTCCATAAAGGGATACCGCCAACAGTTTATTGAAGACGTACTTTTCAATTTCGCCTTCATAGGGTGAAATTTCAAATCCATCCAATTCACCATAGGCCGCCCAGCTTCCGCTGGAAAGGCTGATAAGCCCAAGTGAGGTTTTCTCTCCGATTTCCGGCATGCTGACAATGAGCAGCAAAAGTAAAAGCGATGGGAAGACCATTACCCTGCGGTCCCAGTTAAAAAGAATTCAAGACGCGTAAATGCAGGTATCCGTTCCCAGGAGACCGTTGGGGATTCAAAGCATAACTGATGCCGAAATTCCATTCCTTTCCTCCCAAGTCCATGCCGAGGCCGTATCCCAGCACTTTTTGCCAGTAAACGCCCTCGTGTCCGGGCCGGTTTATCAGTCCGGGAACGGCGAATAACGTTACCGCCGTAGCGGCTCCCATCCAGTATTGCGCTTCCAGGTTTCCATAGAAATAAAGGTTGGTGGAGAAGGCATTCTCCGGGTATCCCCGCACTGTGTTGGCTCCCCCCAGTAAATGGCGGTCTCCCCGGTTCTCGCGTGCGCGCAAAGGCCAGTTCGCCCCTCCCACGAAACGCCCATGTCCCATGAAGCGGCCTCCCAGGTTTTGCCATACGGCGAGCGTTCCGGAACTTTTGGCGAAATAGCGGGAGGTATCGGCCTCGGTTCGGCGAATGGCGCGCAGGGTTTGCGAAAAACGATACCCACCCAAGGTTCTGGAGGCGCCGCGTCGAGCGTCGTATATAAACTCCACCCCGCTGGAAAATGCCCGGGAATCTTCGCCGCTTATGCGATCGCTATTGGATTGTCGTCCGAACAGGATGCGATAACGCGACCGGAAATCAAGATCGTGAAACAACCCCAGCTCCGTATCGATTTCGCTATAGACAGTATCCTGCAAAAGCAGGTTGAATTCGAACGTGGCTCCCAAAGGCAACAGTGGCAACCAGGGCTCCTGGTAGAAGAGGCTCACCTCCCTCTCGGGGCCGCCGCCGGGAGAGGAACGGGAAGCAAAGGTGAAATCGAGATCCCGGGCCGTTCCCAAGAGGTTGACTAATCGAATGTCGACGAATCCGGTCAATTGGTCGATATCTTCCCTTTCGGAATCGAAGCCAAGCAGTCCGTTGATATGGCTTCCCCGGTAATCCTGCAGCCGTAAGGCCGGATACAGGAGATTGCGCACGGAATCGCGATAAAGCGTAGCGCGATCGAGGCTTTCGAAATATCCCGTGCGTGCAAGTTTTTCCAATGCCAGGTTCACGCGGCTCTCGCTATAGGTTTCCCCGTATCGTAACAGCGACAGCCTATCGAGAACCTCAGGGCGCATACGGCTTCCCTCCGCACGAAATCCACCGAATTTGAACCCGGCGCCGCCGTGAACCTTCACCGAAACATCGATGGCCGCTTCACCCTTGACCACCTTGAAGTCCATATCCGCCCGCGCGAAGGGATGCCCGGAATCCAGGAAATGTTCGCTGAAAACACGGCTCAGATTTTCCAGATTTTGGCGGGATGCCGTCTTGCCTATAAAAGCCCCTAAACGGGTTTCCCCAGGTTGCGACGTAAACTCGCCGGTTACCGTTACGGAATTGATACGGTAGAGAGAGCCCTTCACGATGTTTGCCGCTCCATCGCCTTCCAGATCTGAACTGTCTTCGACGGAGGCGGCGAGGTAACCTTCAGCCATGGCCTCGCTCAGAGCCGACCAAACCGAATCGGGAGGAGGCGATTCTGGAGCCAAGGCCAGTACCGATGGGCAAAACCAAAATATGGCCAACAACGCCCGCAAGTAGGCTTTCCCGCGCCGAAATCGCTTGCCTTCCCGTATTCGCATAAGCTAAAACGCCGCCCTGGCTTCCGCCGAAAAACGCTGCAACAAATCCTGGCGGTCCGGTTCCTTGCGGGCCACATAATTCAAGTACAAGAACATATGGGTTCCCACCCGGAAATTGGCCCCCGCCTCCATACGCTGGGTCAGTCCCAATCGATGCCCCCCCGCCGCGTAGAGACCCGCCTCTCCACTTCCTTGAAAATACTCCATGCCATATTCGAGGAATGCACGCCCGTCATAAAGCGCTCCTTTTTCCACGCGCAGTCTCGGCTTATACCCGAACCACGACGCTTTCCCGTCTAAGGAACCTGGAACGCTTCCTTCGATATGGCTGACTTCGAATGAAGGTTTCAAGGCGTAATGGCGCGGAAAATGCCGCGTAATTTCACCGCCCCCGGCCTGGCTTCGACCTTCGGCGCCTCCACCCGACTCCCGCAAACTGGTCCGTCCCCGGTAATCGTAGCTTTGGTAAAAAGAGTATTCCCAACGCGAGCTGACTTCATGGCGGAAATCCGTTTTCTCGCGCCAGCGCTTTTCCCGGTAGGCCCGCTCACCCGCAGCGCGATCGTAAATTCGCTCCAAGGTGATATTCGCCACACGCGCGGCGCCCGGGTGCGTCCAGGACAGCCGGCCTTGGTAGCGGCTGGCGCCGGAAAAAACCCCGTCGATTTGCGCGTCGGTAAAAAGGGGGATAAGACTTTCTACGCTTGTGCTGTCCTGGTGTCGAAGGTCCCAATCCAATTGCAATTGGATATCGGCGAGAAAACCGCCGGGCGAAAATCCGAAGCGGGCGGGGCGGAGAAACACGTCCCCCAGCCACCCCAATTCTTGGTAAGGTCTTTCTCCCAACCCTTGATCGCGTTGCAAACCTACGAGTATGAAATCGCCTCCCACTTCGACGGGTTGGTAAAGATCCAGCGTTTCGTCGTAGATGTAATCGCCTTGGCCGTCGGGTACGCGGGCATAACTTTCGATCAGCGGAATCTGGGCGGTGCGGTTTACCCGATAGGTGGAGGAAAATGAATAGCCCCGAGCCGCATCCTGTACTTGATTGTTCCATTCGGCGAGTACGAAATCCGCCGTCTCCGATTCGGCCGGATAGTCGCCTTCGGGAGACAGCCTCCACTCTTCGTGCTTACGCAGCGAATAAAAAATATCCGATGACCATGGACCCATCCGGAACAAATTGGCCGCATGCCTGAAGCCGATGGCTCGCACCGAATCGCGCGGGGAATCAAGCCGGCCCCCGAAATTGGAATATTGCCGCAGTACCGAAATTCCCGGCGTCCATTGCAATCGCTCCCACCACCTGGGAAACGCCAGGGAAAAATCGGCTTCTTCTTTGATGGAACGGGAAAACTCCATATCCGTCCCCTGGTCGGCAAGCCATTCGTTCCGCGTCCAGGCCGCCTCCGGTGTCAGACCACCCGCCTCCAGCCGGGCTAAAGCGGACTGCCGGTAATTATCCGCGCGCAAAGGCGATAACGCTTTTCTCGCGCCGGTTTCCATGCGGATAAAAGTTCTATCCCCTCCCATTTTGGCGAAGCCCACTTGCCGAATCGATTGGAGATCGTCCGCTCGCGCTCCGGATATATCCCGTGTGTGGGCTTTAGCCCAACCCATTTCTCCGCCCACGCGAATATTGCGCAACAGGTGATCTTCCAATGTTATTACATCCGAACTGAAATCCCTTTCACCGGCCTCCGGTTCCAGATTCCAGGCGTCACGAAAAGCGCGAGGATCGATATATTGTTTGAAAGCCTGGAAATTTGGGGACCGACGGTGGTTATCGAAACCCAGGCGCAGCCGCCCGAACCCTCCCTCCCCGAAGGGGCGGCCCCAAATTTGTCCCATGCGATATTGCGTCATATATCCGAAGTTGTCCTCATTATCCAGGGTCGAAAAGAGGTTGCGATCCAATTGCGTGCCCTTTACCACCAAGTGGGATTGATGGTTCTCTCCTAATTCCAGCCGGGTTTCGGCCACGGCCGCAGACTGGCGCCGAGGCGGCGTAATGCGTCCCAGGGACGTATCCAGGAGGGGATCACCATCCCCGAGTGCCCGTAATTTTTCAATTTTGAGACTGTCGAGAGAAATCCTGAGAGGATGGTCCTGGTTTTCCCATTCCTGAATCGCCCGTACCGACCATTGCCAAGCGCCCTGTCCATCCTCGACCTCGCCTCCGTAGAGATAGCGCGGAAAATCCTGATCCGTATATTGGAACTCCACCGAGAAGAGGTTTTCGCTGGATACGATGACTTCCTTGAGGAAATCCAGCCTGCCTTCACCATAGTCGATGGTGTAATGGCGGCCCCGCTGCAATTTTTCCCCGTTGCGATAGACGGTTTCCGTGCCCGAAAGTACGGTGATGAAACGGTTGCCGTCGCTTCCTCTCAAGTAATAACCTCGCTGCTTCCCATCCACTCCCCAAAGCGTATCGGTTTGGTATTGCCCATTGCTGCTGGAAAAATGCCCCCGCACCTTCAGCTCTTCGCGACCATACTCGGCTTGTACGCCTTCAACCTTGGCGGTATAAGCATCCACTCCCGACTTCCCGTGACGCAGCAGATAATCCCCCAGCATATAGGAGTAGTCATCGCCGTAAACGCGCACGAAAATGGCATCCACCTCCTTAAGCGTGGCGGTGTTGCCTTCGGGCTGTATGGGTACGTTCTGGTCGGATAAATGCCCTTCGATGAAAACGTTCTTGGCCAATTGTCCCTTGATGTCGAGAAACAGAGCCTGGTCCAAACCGAGCCCGCCTCCCTCGCCGAAAGAAAGGGAGAGCGAATGGCTGCCCCCGTATTCCAGGTTATAGGGCTCGGCTTCCGCAGCGGAAGGTCGGGCGAAACCGGAGCTGGACATTTCCTTTCCCAATTGAGTGGACTCGTTCCATATCGGTACCTCTTCCTGGCGTAGCCAGGGTCCTGGTCCTTGAGAAAGCAAAGGAGAATGGTAAATATCCAGGCAGAGGGTATCGGAATCGCCGGGTTGAAAGGCCAACTGCAGACTCGCGGAATCCGGAGCGAGGCGGTAATCCCTTTCGCGCAAAAGCAGTCGCCCATTGAGGTGGACCGTTAGGAGATCTATGGCCCCCAGACCCGAGGAGGGCCGCCATTCGCTCCCTTCAGGCCCGGTATGACAATGGGTTCGTTTCAACCATCCCGGCGGACCGGCGGTTGAACGGGGATCGGCATGAGGCGACGGGAGGAGTATCCCGCCGGTGACCATGCCGATCAATAGGTATAGCTTAACCACTTTGCGCGAACCCTCCACGGCATCCCGCAACGCCTATGCGTCGGGACAGGGTTCGAGGGTTTTTTTCTCCGGTGCATAACAAAGGCCCGCCGCCGTGGATTGGCCCGAGGCGGTTTCCGGAAGCTTAAAATACAAGCTCCCGTATTTTTCTCCCGCGAAGGTAGTGGGCGCGGTTCCACTTTCGGATCCACGTTTGGGGTTCATATAATCATCGAAACATTTCCATTCCGAGCCGGCCCGGCAGCATAAATCCGGACTATAGGGAAGCCAGACGCATTGTTGTAAACCCAGGGAAATATCGAAAGTCTGTCTTAACTGTAATTGGCTGCTTTGCCCGCGCAACGACATTTCCGCGAAACGCGCGACCTTGCCCCTATTTTTGTCTATGGCTGTAAAGGCCCCATCGGGGGTCCAGAATAAATCGATGGACTCCAGCCCTCCCAAAGGCCAGGGACGCGGTAAGGACATGCAGCTTAGGAGCTGCGCGTAACCGTCGAATTGACAGATGCGATGACCGGCCTTATCCAGTAAGAAGAAGTGCCCCCGGCGGCCCGCCGCCGCCTGAACGGGGTAGAAAGGCATCTCCGGAACGGAAAGGGAGAGCCAGCGCGTTCGGTCCTGCAAATAGGCGCGCGCGGAATCGGCCGGGATTCCGGGATTCCATTTCTGATAGGTCAAGTCGGTGAAATTAAGCAACAGTACCGATCCCTCCCCGGGAACGATGGCATCCACCGATCGCGGTGCGAGGGGCCCGTTTTGCACGGTCGGCGCGCATGCCGATAAAACCGCCAGCACGTACCCGAGAAGAATTTTCAGCATGCGAATATTGTAGCCTCTTTTACCCCAAAAAACGATAGGAGCGCCTGCCGGTAGGGTATTTGCGCGAAGTGCGCAAAATCCTGCGCAGAACTCTGCGCACTCACTGCGCCTTCCGAGTGGCTTATTCCCCCAAAGGCCTGGAAATCGAAGAAATACATGCCTTTCACCGTACCCAAAATAAATGGCACGGCCATTGCGTTACCCTCATTCCATGATGAATACAATGACCCAATCCGCTCCCACTACTCTTCACCTTGACGCTTGGTACCAAAGCCACAAATCCGCGGTTATGCGTATTTGCAGCCGATACGTATCGGATAAGATGTTGGCCGAAGACCTCGTGCAGGAAATCTTCATGAAGCTTATCGACGGACGCTCAAGTTTCATGGGACTCAGCCAGGAGTCGACATGGATCCATCGCGTCGCGGTGAATCATTGCATCGACCATTTGCGACGGAGTAAGCGGCGCCGGGAGTTGTTGGACCAGTTCAGCCCCGAACTCATGGTGGATTACGAAGAGGCTGACCCCGTCGCGGAAGAGAACCCCCTACTGGGATTACTGCGAGAGTCGCTGGAAGAACTGGATATGGGTTGGAAACAAATCGTCTTCTTACGCTACGAAGTTGGAATGACTCATGTTCAAATCGCCGAAATTTACGGGCTCTCGCGGGTGGCCATAACCCGTCGGCTCAATCGCTTTCAACAGCGTCTGGAAAAGAAGTTGCGCGCCAAACAAAGCTTAAGGGAAGTCAATTAGGCTTGGATGAATCTCTACCCCGCAGCGGACGGGCTGGTCTGAACCCTCAGGCCAGCCCGTACTCCTTGATTTTATAAAGCAGCGAGCGACGGCTGATACCCAGGCTCTCGGCGGTTTGGGTCTTATTCCAACGATTCTTATCCAAGGCTTTGAGAATCACATCTTTCTCGGCGGATTGGCGGCTTTCGCGAATCCCACCTTCCTGAGTTGCCGCCGTCGTTTCGGCATCGGCCGCAACATCGAAGGAAAAGTGCAACTTGCCTTCGGAACCCAAAACCACGGCCCTTTCAATCAGATTGCCCAACTCACGGATATTCCCGGGCCACCGATGCCGTGCCAATTGCGCGCGATCGGAGTCGGAGAACACATAGGCGCATCCATAACGTTCATTGAAATAAGCGAGAAAATAATCCGCCAACAATTGGATATCGTTTCCCCGGCTGCGCAAGGGCGGAAGTTCGCAGGGAATGATGTTGAGGCGGTAATACAAATCCTCGCGAAAGGCGCCATTACGAACTTCTTGCATGAGGTTGCGGTTGGTGGCCGCTATCAAGCGGAAATCCACTTTGCGAGGCCTGACGCTTCCCACCGGATCGATACTTCTTTCCTGGAGGGCGCGCAGAAGTTTGACCTGCATCGAGAGAGGCATCTCTCCGATTTCGTCCAGAAACAGGGTACCACCGTTCGCGAGCTCGAATTTTCCCGGCTTTGAGGACACGGCTCCGGTAAACGCCCCTTTTTCATGGCCGAAAAACTCGGATTCCATCAGGTTTTCCGGAATCGCTCCGCAGTTAACCGCGATGAAGGGCCCTTCCGCGCGTTGGCTGTGGCGATGGATGGCGCGTGCCAAGACTTCCTTACCCGTTCCGCTTTCACCGCAAACCAACACCGTGGTATCGTTTTTCGCAGCCTTCAATGCCTGTTCGAGACAAGCGATAAAAATCGGGCTTTGTCCTATGATTCCGTCCCGTCCCTTCTCTTCAGGGGGAACGAGACCCGGTTCCAGTACACTGTTTTTCTCGGCTAACAAGCGGGAGACGATTTGACGCACTTCCGGATTTTCGAATGGCTTGGTTAAAAAATCGGACGCGCCGTAGCGCAAGGCCCGCACCGCGGTGTCGAGGGAGCCATGCGCGGTAATCATGATGAACCGCACCGAAGGGTGCTCTCTTTTCACCTCCTTCAGAAACTCCAGGCCGTTTTGTCCCGGCATTTGAACGTCGCAGAGAACGATGTCCAGATTCTCCTCTTGTACGATTTCCCGCGCGGATTCGGCGGAGGCGGCCATGAATAAGGCGGAGGCGAGTGGCTTCAGGGTTTCACCGAGAATCTCGCGGATATGCTCTTCATCATCGATGATAAGGATCCGGCCTTTGATCGATTCGTCCATGTTTTTATCCATCTCCTTCGCTCCAGGCGCGCAAGGAAAGTGTGAAACGCGCACCGGGTTCTTTGGGGGTAAAATAAAGTTCTCCACCCATCTCGCGCGCGATTTTCCGGGACAGGGCGAGTCCAAGCCCCGTACCCTGGGAAGAGGTGGTAAAGAAGGGGGAAAATAGTTTTTCCTGGTGCTCAGCGGAAATTCCGGGACCTTCATCTTCAATGGCGACTTCGATTAAAGCGTCCCGAGTACCCACGCGTACTTCCACGGGCTTGTCCTTGGGCTGGTATCGCAAGGCATTCTGGCAAAGGTTGAGGAGGATTTGCCGCACTCCCTCGGGATCCGCCTGCACCAGGGCGGCTTGTCCGCTTTCCCGGAAACGCACCTTGGGAGTTTCATGCAAATCGTTTTGCTGGTCACAGAAATCACTCGCCAGTTCCGAGACGTCCATTCGGCAGGGAGCCAAACTGAAAGGCCTGGAAAATTGCAGGAATTGCTGTACGACGTCGTTCAGCCGCACGGCGTCCTTCAATATCATGGAAATGAATTTGGGATTGCCTTTGCCCTCGTCCCGCAAAATCTGGGCCGCCCCGTATATGCCCTCGAGCGGGTTCTTGATTTCATGCGCCACTCCGGCGGCCATGGCGGCCCGTTCCGTGGCCCGATGCGCTGACTCCGATTCGTTTACGCGTAAATGTACCAGGCGCTTTACGTTACGCACGAGAAACATGATGAGGTAGGTGAAAGTACCGAGATAGATCACGTTGTACCCGACATATAATCCGCTTACCCGTGAAGTGACCGCATGATCGAGCGAAGTACCCAGTTCCAGATTGCCGTCGAAAAGGAAATAAACGAATAACAGCGAATAAAGCCCCATGGCGAGCGCGCCGCTATAAAAAGCCAGTCCCCGGCTGAAACGCAAGGCCGCAAGGCCCATGCAGCAAAAATAGCTGAGAAAGGTGGGAACCTTTAGGGAATAAGCCGGTCCCAAGGTGTATTGGTAGATGAAGATCATTCCCGTAATCACCAGCATGTCCATGGTGGTGGAAAGGTATTTGAACCAAGGCCGGTAGGGTCGTTTCAACAAATAGATATGAAAACCGATGGCCCAGGTAATCCAAACGACGCCTCCTCCGATATTCGCGATATTGCTGTGATAGGCATTATTCGCGGCGTTCATTCCCGTGACGGTCAGCCAAGCCACCAAGTAAAGGGTGCGGATGAAATTGGAAGTCCTTTCCGCCCGCGCCTCCTCCTGTAACCAAACGTCCCGCCGCCTTTCCGCCGGATGCAGGCGGGTTAGACGATGGAAAAGAACCAGGAAGGCCTTCATATCAAGCCGCGATGCGGCTGGCTTCGTCGAGCTGCACGCTCACCAGCTTGGAAATGCCCTTGTTCTCCTGGGTTACGCCGTAGAGCATGTCGGAAGCCGCCATGGTTCGTTTATTATGGGTAACCACGATGAATTGCGTCTGATGGCTGAAACGCCGGAGCAAGTGGACAAAGCGCCCGATATTGGCGTCGTCCAAAGGACCGTCCACTTCGTCGAGAATACAATAAGGGGATGGCCGTACAAGGTACAGGGCGAACAGCAGGGATATCGCCGTCAAGGCGCGCTCACCGCCGGAAAGCAGGCTGACGCCGCGCATTTTCTTACCGGTGGGCCGGGCGTTGATTTCGATTTTGGCGTCCAGCGGATCGACATTTTCTTCGAGGGTCAAATGCGCTTCACCGCCTTCGAAGAGGCTGGAAAAAACTTCCTGGAAATTGGCCTGCACCGTGGCGAAGGTATCGAGAAAGCGCTCTTTGGCAACCTTGTCCAGTTTGCGTATGGCCCTATCGAGGTCGTTGCGGGCTTTATTCAAATCTTCGTATTGACGGCGCACTTCTTCCAGGCGCTGTTTCTCGGCTTCGTAGTCTTCCACGGCGCCGGTATTGATATTACCCAAGCCTTTGAGCTTTTCCTTCAACTCGCGGATTTCGATTTCCACCGCGCCTTCTTCGTAGGCAACTCTTTCGAAGGCCGGCTCCTCAACATCCAAATCGACTTCGTGCAATTCGAACATGCGTTCGCGCACCGAAGCCATATAGGCGCGCGTCTGTTCGATTTTGATTTCCAGATCATGGGCCTGTTGGGTAATTTCCCGCAGGCGTCCGCTCATGGAACGCACTTGCGTGCGGATTTCCTCCAAATGCGAAGCCTTCCCGTCGTATATCTGGCGGACTTCGTCGCGGCTCTCTTCCTCCTCGGAGAGTCTTTGGTGCAAGACCTGGATTTGCTCTTCCATCTCCACCCGTCGCTCGCGTAATTGCCGCGATTGGCTATCCAATTCTTCTTTTTGCGCAGCCTGCTTCCCCACCAATTGCAATTGTTCGGTTTCGGATCGCTCCAGGTATTCGAGACGGCTGGCGAAAACACGCACCTGTGCCTGAGCTTCGCCCAGGTTTTTTTCCAGATTCCGCACCTCATCTTCAAGGGATGCCTTATTTCGTTCGGCCACTCTCACTTCGTCCAAAGCGGTTTGAAAGCGCGTTTCGAGAGTGCGGCGGCCTTCTTCCTCACGCTCCATTTCCTCCCTAACCCGCGCTAAGCCGCCCTCGGCTTCCGCCCATCTTTCGTCCACTTGCTTGCGCTTGCTGTCGGCTTGGGCCTTTTCCCTTTCCAAATTGTCCAGGGCCGGCACCAAAACCTTTAATTTAGACTGGGTTTCCTGCATCTTGCGCTCCTGGACGCGCAACTCTTCCAGGATATCCTCCACGGAGTGGGAAGTCGATTCGGTTTCCGCCGTCAAACCGGTCACGTCCAGCACCATAGCGGCGTGGGTTTCCCTAACCTCGATAAGCCGAGACTCGGTTTGCTCCAATTCTATTTTGCGATGCAATAACCCTACTTGACCGCCTTTGCGCGAGCCGCCCGTCAGCATGCCGGAAGCATGCAACATTTCTCCCTCAGCCGTAAGCAGCCACACATCTTGTCCCTGCAAGGCAGGCAGTAACTCATACGCGGCCGCCAGCGACTCGACCTCGGCGCAATGCCCCAGAGCCACTTCCAGTGCCGTGGCCAAAGACTCCGGCGCTTTGACCCTGTCGATAAGCCAGCCCTTGAATCCCGCTCGGCCATCAAGCGATGGCCGGGTGCGGCGAAAGTTGTCGGACCCCGATTGCGAGTCGAAGAATATCGCTTCGCCTTTTTCCTCTTTACGGATTTCCTGCAACAACTCCAAGGCCGACCCGCGGCCATCCACCAAAAGCGCTTGCAGAAACTTTCCTAGGGCTTTTTCCACCAATTCGGTATCGCCGGCATCGACTTCCAACAAATCCAGGAGGAGGCGTTGGCGATCCGGATTCTTGGAGAGCAGGTATTGTACCCCGCTTTCCACCCCGTCCATACCCTTCTTCAAGCTTTGCAACATGCCGAAGCGGGTTTCCAAAGTCACTTTTTCATGCTCCAATTCACGCAGCCCCGACTTCATTTCGTCCAGTCGTGCCCGCATGGTTTCCCATCGGGTTTGCTGGGCTTGCCTTTGTTCGGACAAATCCCCGCACAAGCTTTGTAAAGCGATTTCCTGGGATTCCAGACTTTGCTTCTCACCCGCGAATTGCGCTTCCCGCTCGGCCAAAGCGGCCAAGACGGATTCGGATTCTTCCTGCAGGGCCTGCATATGGGCGGCTTCCTGGGAAAGCGCCGCGAAGCGGTTTTTAAGCTCTGAATACGATTCCAGCGCGCCCATGCGGTTTTCACCCAATTCGTCCGCAATCGCGCGCTTCTCGCTGACGATGGCATCCAGCCGCTGCCGTTCTTCGCCGTGTCCCCCCGCCAATTCCTTGAGGCGGAGCACTTCCTTTTCGGTAGCGATTCGCTCCAGTCGGCAATGCTCTTGCTGCGCTTTGAACTCCTGGATACGGCCTCGCGCCTGTTCATCGTCGCGCACCAATTTGTCCACCGACTCTGACAGATGGGAGAGGCGGTCTTTGACCCGCTCGCACTCGTTTTCAACCCTCACCAATTCGGCGTTGGTGGCCGCCACTTTCTGATTCAAGGCGTTCAACTTCTCTTCGTCTTCGGTCAACAGCAGTTTTCTTTCTTCGAGTTGGGCTTCCAACGTGCCCACCTTGGCCTGCAAACCCTGACCCTCGTCGGAAACCGTAGTCAATTCCTTTTGCATGGCCCGGAACTTGGTGTTCGCCTCCAAGTAGAGATCATACTGATAGCTGAGCTCCAGGGAGACATGGCGCTGTTTAAGTTCGCGCCACTTCTCGGCCCTTTTCGCCTGGCGTTCAAAGAGAGAAACGTTCTGTTGCACATGCCGCATATTGTCTTCGACGCGCGCCAAATCGATGGCGGTTCGATCGAGCTGACGCAGGGTTTCTTTGCGCTGCTGCTTGTATTTGCTGATACCGGCCGCCTCTTCGAACATGACCCGGCGCTCTTCCGCCTTATCGCTCAGGATACTGTCAATCATTTTGGCTTCCATCAACGAATAGGAAGCCGCCCCCATGCCGGTGTCGTAGAAGAGGTTCTGGATGTCTTTGAGCCGGCAAGGCTGATTATTGATTAGGTATTCGGAATTTCCGTCACGAAAGGCTCTTCGCGTAATCATAATCTGCGTGTAATCGGAAGGGAGGATTTTGGAATCGTTATTGATGAGAAGGGAGACCTCGGCCAAATTCATGGCGATGCGGTCGGCGGTGCCTGAGAATATCACGTCTTCCATTTTACTGGAGCGCAGGGCTTTGGCTTTTTGCTCGCCCAATACCCAGCGGATGGCGTCGATAATATTCGACTTTCCGCACCCATTGGGGCCGACTACCGACGTGATGCCTTCGCCGGGAAAATTGACTTCGACTTTATTGGCGAAGGATTTGAAGCCGAAAATACGCAACTTGGATAGATACATGGACCGCCTTGAAATGAAACAGGTGTGAAACTGTGTGCGGAAAAATAGTCAAATCAAGGGCTTAAGGCGCTTGGCCCCCCCTCAAAATTCAATAAATACTCACTAATTACGCCGGAACTCGGCAGGGCAAGCAGGGCGGTTCATTTGCGAAACCCACTCCCTAAAACCATGCCAGGGATATTGTCAGTCCCAACCCGCTTGACAAAGTACCTGATTTCTGTTTCTATTTGCGCCACCGGCCACTGACCGGGGGTGATTTTACCGGATTTTTGTAAATTACGCGAGTCCTCCGCCCCATCCAGCCTAGCGCCGAAATGCCCAAATCAGTCCATTAAAGGGCGGCATTTCGTCGGCAACCCATCAAGGAGTAATTCCGGAACTTATGAACAGCAACCACATCCGCAATGTGGCCATCATTGCGCACGTCGATCATGGCAAAACTACGCTGGTAGACGCTCTACTTAAACAAAGCGGCGCCTTTCGCGTCGGTCAAGTCGTCAATGAACGGGTCATGGACTCGAACGATCAGGAACGCGAACGCGGCATTACCATTTTTTCGAAGAACGCATCCGTGCGTTACCTGGATTATCTCATCAATATCGTCGACACGCCGGGGCATGCCGACTTCGGCGGTCAAGTGGAACGCGTACTGGGAATGGTGGATGGAGCCTTGCTCATCGTCGACGCTTTCGAAGGCCCCATGGCTCAGACGCGCTTCGTAACGAAAAAAGCCTTGGAACTCGGCCTTTCCATCGTGGTCGTAGTGAATAAAATCGACCGGCCCGGATGCGAGCCCCATAAGGCGCTCGACAAGGTGTTCGATTTATTCGTGGAGTTGAACGCCAGTCCGGAACAACTCGATTTCGCCCATATATTCGCCGCGGCCCGAAACGGTATTTGCCGGCGTGAGATCACCGATCCCGATTCCAATCTGGCTCCGGTTTTCGATCTCATCGTATCGCATATACCGGCGCCTTCGGTAGGATTCGCGCCTGAACCCCTGGTGCAAATCACTTCGCTGGATTACCAGGAATTCATGGGTCGCTTGGCCGTGGGCCGCCTCCGCCAGGGGACCTTGCGTACAAACCAAACCCTGTCGCATATCAACGTGGATGGCCTGGTCAAAAAGGTGCGCATCAGCAAAATCCTTTTTCCCGAGGGCATCAAGCTTACCGAAATCCCCGAAGCCATCGCCGGACAAATCGTCTGTCTCGCCGGCATTCCCGATTTCACCATCGGGGACACGCTTACGGGTGTCGAACCGCCGACCGCCCTTCCGCGTATCCATGTCGATCCTCCCACCATCGCCATGCGTTTTTGGGTAAACGACTCCCCCTTTTGCGGCCTGGACGGTGGTAAATTCCTTACCTCCAACCATCTAGCCGAGCGCCTTGAACGCGAATCGCTGAGCGATGTGGCCTTGCGCGTGGAAAAGGGTGAGGAATCGGGCAGTTATATCGTATCGGGCCGCGGAGTGCTCCATCTTTCCGTGCTCATCGAAAAGATGCGACGCGAAGGTTATGAATTCACCGTCGGCCGACCCCGGGTAATCACGCGGGAAGAAAATGGAAAGACCTTCGAGCCGGTGGAAACCATCACGGTGGACGTTCCCGAATCGTACTCCGGTCTGGTGATCGAGGAAATCAACCGGCGTAAAGGTGAAATGCAGGACATGCAGCTGGAAGGCAAGCAAGTGCGCCTGGTCTATGATATTCCGGCACGCGGTCTTATCGGTTTGCGTACCAGACTTCTCTCCGCCAGCAAAGGCTACGGGGTATTCCAACAAATTTTCAAAGGTTATGAGCCGCAAAAGGGCGAAATCGAACAGCGTTCTACCGGAGTGCTCATCGCCAAGGAAAAAGGCGAATCGGTCACCTACGCCCTCTGGAAGCTGGAAGAACGGGGAACCCTTTTCATAGGCGGTGGCGTGGACGTCTACCCGGGTATGATTGTAGGGGTAAATTCGCGGGCCGACGATTTAGTCGTGAACGTGTGTAAAGCCAAGCAGCTGACCAATATGCGCACCACGTCTTCCGACGAAGCTACGGTATTGACTCCACATAAGCAAATGACCCTGGAAGAATGCTTGGAATTCATCAACGACGATGAAGCCCTGGAAGTCACCACCCAAAACATGCGCATGCGGAAAATTATATTGGATGAAAACGGTCGGAAACGCACCAAATTCTGATGTAATTTGAGGTTTGGCCCTTCCTGGGGGTATACTTCCAACGGATGCGATATCGTTGCTATTATGGCCTGATGGCTTCACTTCTCCGCCCGACAAGGTCGCTGTTGGGCCTTTGTATTTTGCTGGCCCTTTCCGGAAATAGGGTCCAAGCTGACCCCATCGATTCGGGAGAGAGGCCTACCCAATGGGCCCGGGTGCAGGAAACGTTGGTCCCCGTCCGATCCGGCACGACCCGTAATGCGGAAATCATCACCACGGTGAGAAAAAATGAAGCCTTGGCGGTTCTGGCGATTAAGGGCGATTGGGTAGAGGTGAGGCTGGACTCATCCCGCAAAGGGTTCGTTCCGAAAACTTCCGTGGCCCTCGTCGACGCTCCGATAAAAATAGACCCCCGGGTTTTCGGAGGGACCCTTTCCGTGGTACTTTTCATCTGCCTGCTCCTCTTGGTATTCGCTGCCATTTCGGTTTACCTGCTAAGGCGCCGCCAGGCAGGCGCCCATCCTTCGCATTTAATGGAAACCCGCCAGCAAAACAAAATCCAATTGCTATTCTCGCAAGAACCGCGAATCCACTCCCAATTGATGAATCAGGAAACCGATTTGAGCGCCTGCCTGCGCGCATTGGGATACCAACCTGCATTGGAGAAGAACCCAGATCGGTTTCTCGCCGCCTGTAAGGCGCTCCGGCCTCATTTAGTGTTGGCGGGAGCGGATCACCTGGAGGCTGTTGAGAAATCCATGACCGCCGATGCGCAACTGATAAATACGCCGGTGGTCTATTTTTATGAGGAAGAAAAACCGAAAGGATTGAAAGCGCGTATTCGCTCCTGCCTACCGATGCATTCGACCGATCGGGACCTCGCCCGGGAAATCGCCGCCTGCCTGAAAAAATCACCCCGGAAGATTCAATATTCCGTCAACAAGGTCGCCCTGTCCGGAGCCATTCGCAACGGAACCCTTCCGGAACTGGTGCATTTCCTCTCCACCATGCGAAAAACCGGTGAACTGCTGCTTTCCTCGCAAAATGCGCAAGGCAAAGTGATTCTGATAAAGGGAGAAGTGATCCGCGCGACTTGGGATGCGGAATCGGAAAAAGCCCTTGAGAAAATCCTCGATCTTTCGACCGGAACATTTGAGTTCCAGCATCGACGTTTACAGGCAAAAGATTCCCTTCCCTCAGGCCATACCGAAACCCTGTTACTCCAATGGGCGAAGCACAAAGATGAAAGCGACCACCGTACTCGGAATTGATTTCGGCGAGAGGCGGATCGGCGTGGCCGTCAGCGATGTCGGGAAAACCCTGGCGGTGGGAGTAGGTACTATCGATCGACGTTCCCACGATGCGCTACTCTATCTGGATGAGGTCATTCGCGAGGAGAATGTCGAATCGATAGTGATCGGTTACCCTTTGCGCACGGACGGCAAGGAGGTAGCGGGGGGTAAAACCGACGCCGTCGATGCTTTTATACGAATACTTGAGACGCGCTTTGGGCTTCCTGTCCATCGGGAGGATGAAAGCTATACCAGCCAACTCGCCGAGGAAAGCCTGCGCGGCCGCCGCAAGAAAAACGGAAAACAGGCAAAACGATCTCGCAAAGAGGAAATCGATCGTGTGGCGGCCTGTTATATTCTTCAGGACTACCTGAACAGGACCCCCGCTCCATGATGCACGTTTCACCTTGCGCCTGGTATTGCTTCGAATTCAGGGAAACCGGGGATTGGTCCGTAGAGGACGATCCCGAAAAGACCCTCCTCACCTCCTCCGACCGCACCGCCATCATCGAGCTGATAGCGGCCCGTAAAACCTCCGAGATGATCGACGTGGAAATTTCGGATTTTCACGAGGCCTACTTGAAGGAGGAGAAGATTCTTCCCGATAAAACCGTTATGACCGAAAACCCGCACAAGGTCATGATCATCGTGACCCGCGGAGTTGGACCCGACGAACGGTATTGGATCATCTGCCATGCCTTCTGGGGTCATTATTGCACTTTCATCCGTTTCCATGGACTGCCCCAAGGAAACCTGGACGGAAAGATCCAGACCTATTTCAATATCATCAATTCACTGCAGCCCCTCGCGCTCGAATGAATTTGTTCGGGCCGGCAGGGGTGGAGTGTCCCGGCCGTTGACAACCGATTATCGCTGGTACAAGGCGATGTTGGTTCTGAGGAACTTGATTTGCTGGGAGCTGAGCATGATTTGCGACTCTCCCCCGCATTCGAAGGGATGCATTAAATTGCTGAGTTGGCAGCTGCGGGAACAGGCATCCGCAGCCACCCGCATACAGCGGTAATCCTCACCCGTGGTCGCGATTTTGGCCAAAGCGATTCCACTCTCCACCTCGCAAAAAGGGGTATCGTCAAACCCGTCGTCGCGATTGGACAGGTCGCGGTCATATTCCATGTCGAGACGTGTGGCTACCGTATGGCGCAAACCGAAAAAGTGGCCGATCTCATGGGCGGCGGTAACCCCCACCTTTGCGGCATCGGTAATCTGGTTTGATAAAATGACGCGACTGTCGAGGGACCAATCCATGTCTGCGGCCTCGCGGGGAGCGAAACCTAATACGGTTTCCTCCGAAGGGCCTTTGATATTTTCTACCAAATAGATGTGAACGTGCCCGATTTCGCGGGATCCTGGCAGCGTGCGGGCCAGATTGCTCCAGGTCACCGTGGTGAATTCGGATTCCGGACCGGCCCATTCAAAAGAACCCTGTATGGGAATGTTGGCTTGTTGAAAAACCGCGGACAGAGTGGCGAAAAATTTTTTCGCATAATCTGCGCGTTTGGATACGGTGGCTATATCCGTCAGCTGGTTCACGAAAATCAGGCGGACTTTTAGGGTGTCGGGACCCGTGGCGAGAGCGGATCTCAGTCGCACGCTCGAAAAACCGGTCAGGGGTTCATTGCCTGGCGGGTCCAAGCGAGCCACGTAACGATGGGATTGCGCTTGGGGAGATGTCAGTTCAAAATAGGAACCCATTGCTCCAGCGTTAACCTCCCGAATGCTCCGGTCCCGTCTCAAGCGTCGATTGGAGTCGAAGCGATAGAGTTGCAGCGTCCGTTTGTCGTAAGCCGCGCCTTGCAACGACAGGGAATAAACCTTTCCCGGTTGCAGCCAGAATTGGACACCGTCGAATACCAATGCCTTGCGAAGGGAATCCCCGGCCGCTGCATCGTTCGCGTAGACACGCAAGAACGGCCCGTTACCGATGTCAGGCGGTACGGGGTCCACCACGATATCTCCGCAACCGGAAAGCAACAGGAGGCAAAGAGCCGCCACCGGCCACTGAGTAGATCTCTTAACGACTTCACGCATGCAAAGACTCTTCGGGACTTGGCCCACTTTGGGTGTTTCGCTTCCGTAGATCAGATTTCAACTTCTCCCGGATAACGATAAGGCTTGCATGATAACGGGTATCCTTGAAGTCCGGAAAGGCCCATGGCATGGGCTCGAACCGGCCATTCCCGTATTTTACCAAGATATCCGCGAAAACGCCATTTCCAAGATAAACCTTTAGAGGCCCGCTCTTAAAAGACCCCAGAACCAGCTTGTCCGGGTCGAGGTAACCTATATCGATATTACAAATCCGCTTGCCGGATGGGGAAATTTCTTGCTCTATCTCCCGGGTTTTCCGCTTCCACTCTACGAGGTTTTCCGGGTTAGCCACTCCACGAAAGGATAAGATTCCCCTCCACAAACCCTCTCCGAATTCATCCCGATAATAATCCGTATGGTCGAATGCATGCATTTTCCCCCGGTAATCCACCGGCCCAAAGCGGTTTTCGAGGGCGCGCAGCACTTCCGGAAGCCATTTAGGGCCGTGCAAGAGCACGGCGGCAACTATTTTACAGAGGGGACGGCCAGCCGCAGCCATCTTTGATTCGTCCTTAACCTCCATGTTCCTCCTTACGGCACGATCGCTTTAGTTCGTTGAGTGATAAGGGGTTGAAGCGTTCAACCAGAGACCGTTCTACCGGAATGGTCATTTTCCCGCCCATTAAAACGCCTTTCGAATGGGTCACGCATAAGATTCATACGGTAATTCGCTCAATTTTTTCTTAGAATCCAATTTACCGATTAATTATCTTTTTTACATCACCTATCTGAAAGGATCTCTATGGCAGATAAAGCATTGACCCAGGCGCAAGTCGTTGAACAGCTTTCCAAGGTCACAGACCTCACTAAAGTGCAGGTACGAGGATTTTTGGATGAGCAGGCACGGCTTGCATACAAGAACGCCAAGAACGGATTTACCATTCCCGGTCTCGGCAAGTTGGTACTCGTACAACGCAAGGCTCGCATGGGACGTAACCCTGCTACCGGCGAAAGCATCAAAATCCCAGCTAAAAAGGTCGTGAAGTTCCGCGTTGCGAAAGCTGCGAAGGACGCCATCTCCCCCAGCTCATCGGCTCCGAAGAAAGCCGTAAAGAAAGCCAAGAAGAAATAGACTTCGCTTTCAAGTCCCTTAAGAAGCCCCTGGTTCCTTGAACCAGGGGCTTCTTGTTTTTGCCTGTCTCCTAAGGTCACGGCGCAAAACTTCGATAGGGATTAAGTCTTCACGAATTGTGATTTCAGTCACTTAATCCTTCCCCACCCCTAGCTAATTTCACCTTCTCTCATCCGCTTAGAGCGGAAGGAAGGAATCATGCGGATCACTTTGCCCACTGCGGCGATTCTGCGGGAATGGTCCTTTGTAAAGGAATGGCAAAGGGAAGTCGAAACCCGTTTTCGCCGCCATTGGGGCGTGCACCTCGGTTTGTCGGTGCTCTGCGGAACCCTGGCCGCGCAGGTCTCCCTGACGGTAGGGGTGGCGGCGCACGCGGTATGCCTGGTAGTCCTTACTTTACGGCATAAGTCCGCCCGCCGCTTTTCCATGGCGGCCTTCGCAGTCGCCTTCCTCCAGGTGTGGTTCCTATTTCCGCATTTACGCGCTTATTCCCCCACCGCCGCCTTCGTGGAGCCTGCCGGTCAATCAGAAATCTGGGAGGCAAGGGTCCTGGAATTCCGTCGCGCGCATAAGCCAAAACGCGTATTAGTACGCGTTGAAGGCCACGATTATACCGCGAGGATACCAGCCACTCCCTTCGCCCTATATCCCGGCATGCCTCTTCAAATAATGGCAACGTTCGAAAATCCCGAACCACCCACCAACCCCGGACAATTCGACATGCCGGCATTCCTCAAGTCGAAAAATCTCCGCGGAATTCTGAAAGTCCATTCCGTCCATCGGCCCGTCTTCTCCCATCAAGCGCTGCCTCTTTTGGCGCGGGTCCGGTTTTCGCTGGAGGAGAAAATGGATGCTATTATCCCGCCGGATAAACGCGCGATGACCCAGGCCTTGTTGCTGGGAGATGCGGGGGATATCGAATCGTCCGAGTTTGCCCTGTTCCGCGCCACGGGACTATTGCATTTACTGGCCATTAGTGGGCAGCATATCGGAGTCCTATCCGCGGTGCTGCTCCTGGTTCTGGGTTTTCTTCGCTTACCACGCAAACCCGCCATGATCACCGCGGCGCTACTGCTGCTTGCCTACATCCCCATTGCCGGTGGTTCTATCAGTATCTTACGCAGCGGCCTGATGTTCGCTTGCCTGCTTCCCTGTTTCTTATGGGAGCGGCCGGCGTCATCGCTCAACAACCTTTTTTTGGCATTGGGAATCTGCCTGCTTGGCTTGCCGTATCAGCTGCAGGGATTGGGTTTCCAGCTTTCCTTTTGCGCCAGCTTTTTCCTGATTTACTATGCGAAACCCGCAGCCGCGCTTTTTTCCCGAGCCGGGTTGCCTCCGGTTTGTCAAATCGTGGGAACGGCGATTGGCTTGAGCGCGGTAGCCTTTTTAGCCACGGCTCCAATAGTGGCGGGACGCCTACACCTACTCACACCGTTTTCCATTCCCGCCAGCGTTGTCTCCAGTCCCATACTCGGAGCATCGCTAGGCGCTTCCGCCCTGGGGTTACTCACAGGATACCTGTGGGTTCCGCTGGGAGAACTGTTCGGTTACGCCTCCGCCGTTTGGATGGACTTGTTGGGAGCAGTGGTTAAAATTTTCGCCTCGCTACCCGGACATAGCCGGAATGTCGCGCCCCTACCGCCATTGGCCACCATCCTCCTTTATCTATTGCTGTTAGGGTTTCCGAAAGCGGTTCGCAGCGGTAGGTTCCGCCCCCTCCTGGTTTTCATGATGCTGGCGTCGTCCTTTGTTTTTGCCGGCTTCGGCTTGAAGAACCTATGGGAGCGCGAAGGCCGTGTGACATTCCTGGATGTCGGACAGGGAGACGCGGTGTTGTTGGAACTACCCCATGCCAACCTGCTAATCGATGCAGGACCGGGAAAAGGGGACTCGGGAGCCGGACGAAACGTAATAGTGCCCTTTCTCCGCCATCGGGGCATCGACAGGCTGGACCGGGTGATCATCACCCATGCCCATGTGGATCATTTCGGCGGCCTTTTCCATATCCTCACCAACATGAACGTTGGACAAGTCCTCTATTCCGGCCACCGTGGGCATTCCTCGACCTGGAAGGCCTTGGAGGATTCCCTGCGAATTCGCGGTGTTCCCCTGCTTCCCGTTGCATGTGGCCAGGTTCTCTACGGCTCTCCGACCGCCTCATTGCAGGTTTTGGCGCCCTGCATGGGCGATGCATTGACCTCCCTCAATGATCTGTCCGTAGTGGGACTGCTACGAATCCATGGGAAAAAAGTGATGCTGACGGGTGACTCCGAGCGTGCGGGGGAAGCGGCCCTCTTGAGCCGATATGGAGGCGGACTGAAAGCGGATATCCTTAAGGCCGGCCACCACGGTAGCTCCACCTCCAGCACGCCGGCGTTTCTGAAAGCCGTCGCTCCCGAAATGGCGATTATCTCGGCGGGCCGTAAAAACCGGTACGGGCACCCCTCACCCGAGGTGATGGAACGGCTGAATCGCCAGGATATCCGCGCGGTTGTCACCAAGGATTCGGGCGCCGTCACCTTCAAAATAAACCGCTCCCGAACCGCTTGGAGCACCTTCACCTCGTCTTCCTGGCAGGTTTGGCGATAAATTTATATTATCGCAAAAGCCCATATGCAACTCGATCCCCAGCAATTAAAAGAGATTTTCGACCAAACCGATATCCGCAAGGTACCCCTGACCGGAATCGTCGCCGGTTACCATACCTTGCCTTTCACCCTTGTGGGGCCAAACGATGATTCGGAAGCCGGAGAAGGAACCGGCGGCTCTCTCAAGCTTACGGGGAAGATCACCGTAAGCCCTAAGTTGATCCTGTCGGTGTCGCGGGAGGACGAACGATTCGCCGAAATATTTCGGGAAGACGAACCTTTCATGGATAAAAGCATTACGGGACGCGTATTCTCCTTCAGCACGGCTTTCCGGAACAAGAACCTGAAAGTCCGAAATGAGTATCTGAACGTGGAGGAGTTAGGCGAATCGGCGGGACAGGTGATTGAAACCGTTCTAAACGATATGGCGCGCGCGGAAATCATCAATATGGGCGTCATTTGGTGCCCGGTTCCGCGCTTCTACCCCATCAGCTTAGAACGCTTCATCCTTTCAGTGCTGGAAAGGGAGTTGCGATAGCCGAGCTCGTAAATCGGCGCTTCCTAAAACGAAAGAGCCCAGGTCCTATACCTCAATGGCGAAAATGCGAGAGTTGCGGCTGCGGTTATAGCTGTTTTGCCGCTCGGGAGGAAGGATGGAAAGGGGCGCCTCGCGAAACCCGTTCCGCATGAAGAAATCACTGCTTTGCGTCGTCAATAAAAAGACGGTTTTCAACCCCATTTTACCGGCCTTGTCGACTATATAAGAAACCAGCTTGCGGCCGGTTCCATGACCGGAATAATTCTGGTCCACCACCAGCGCCTCCAATTCGGCCGATTGATTGGAAAAAACCGTCAACGCAGCGCAGCCATGCAGCGAATCATCCACCTTGTATACGTAATACTTCTCAATCTCTTCAGTCAATGATTCTGCGGTTCGCTGGATAAGAATGCCCCTATCCACATAGGGTTGCATGATCCGCAGGATTTCAGGAACATCTTGCACCGAAGCGGGATGGATTTTGTCATAATGGTTGGCATAGAACATGGTTCCATGTCCCGAGCTGGAAAAAATTTCCTTTAGCAATATTCCATCCTGAGAGCCGTTGATGATATGCACGCGGTCCACACCGAACCGGGTGGCATTGACCGCCAGGGTGGTGAGTTCCTGGTGTTCCGCGGATAAGTGCTTGCCGAAATCCCGCAACAGCAGGGAGGCTTCCTCCAGGTCGAGATTAGAAAAATATCCCGTGGCGATTTCCCCCGCGTCCACGAAACCGGCGTCGGGAACAATGGAGATGCCGGGATTGAGACCTATGAAGAAAAGCTTGCTGGCATGCAAAGCCTTGGCCGTCTCCACCGCCAATTCATTGCTCGACAGATTATAATCCTTGCCGACTGCGTTCCAACCAATATTGGGCACGATGGGGATTAAGCCGTCATCGAGCATATTCTCGATCAGCTGGACATTCACTTTTTCGACGCGTCCGGTATTTTGATAGTCGACGCCGTCCAGCACTCCGATGGCGCGGGCCCGCACCCAATTCCCCACAACTCCATGCACGCCATTTTCCGATAGCAACGAAATAAGGGCGTTCACAACATTCGAGGCGCCGAGCTTGACCAGCGGCATGGCCGCGTCGGAGGTAATGCGTACCCCGTCCTTGCTTTTCGAGGCTACCTTATAGGTTTTCAAAACTTTGTTGATGGAGTGCTTCGAACCCGGAACCAGCACCACCTTTATGCCGATTTTATGGATGAGGACGATGTCCTTGACAAGCAGCGAAAACAAAGGCTTGTCCATCAAGCTGTCTTCGAGCTTGAGCACGAAAACCTGGTTCTTGTGACGGGTTAGGTACCCGAATACCTCGCGAATATCCTGAACGGGTTGTATCGGCGGCGATGGAATCGGTTCAATCATGGCATTTCAATTGTACGAAATTTCCACGGAAAATTAGGTAAATTCGCCATCGATGTGCAGACTGCCCGTCCGCTGGAGGAACATTGGCAAACCCGGACGACCACCTAGCGGCCCCCTCCGATGAAGCAGCCAGGTATATGCTATATTTCTCCCGATTATGCAGGAAACTTCCGGGAACCCCACCACCAACAGCACCTTCCAAAAAGCTTCCTTTCTCCTCTACCTCCTAGTGGTAACGGTCGGTTTTCTCGTATTACTGCGGCATTTTCTTCTGACGATATTCATGGCGGCCATCTTCGTAGCCCTGACATACCCTATCTATACGTGGATATCGGCAAAAACCCGGACCCGTTACCTGGCATCCCTGCTTACTTTACTTATGCTTATCTTGATACTGTTTCTACCCATCGTAGCGGTGGGATTTGCCGCTTATCAAGAAGCCAACCAACTGCTCCAAGCCATTAATCTGAATGACCTCCGCGGCTCAATTGAGGGTATCATCACATCCATACAGGAACGATACCCTTTCCTGACCCAACGCTTTACACCGGAAGATATCACCTCGACCGCCTTCGGCTGGGT
>JBGTHM010000085.1:0-18310 GCA_041746255.1 Fibrobacteria bacterium
AGGTGAGGAGCTGGATTCGGAATTTCTGGCGAGTGATGAGGAAGATGAACTCGACGAAGAAAGCTGAATTGCGTCAGAGACGGGTGAGAATCTCAACTCCGTTTTTAGTCATGGCCAGGGTATGTTCGTATTGCGCGGAAAGTTTGCCATCCTTGGTATAGACGGTCCATCCGTCACCGGCTACGTAAACGTCGGCATCCCCTTCGTTGATCATGGGCTCCACCGTGAAAACCATACCTTCCGTGATTCGATCACCCCGGTTCTTGGACCGGTAATGCAAAACCATGGGGTCTTCGTGGAAATTCCGGCCGATTCCATGGCCACAAAACTCCCGCACCACGGTAAATCCTCCTTCATCGGCCACAGTCTGAATGGCGTTGCCGATATCTCCGAAATAATTTCCGGGTACGGCCGCGGCTATTCCCTCAAGTAGGCATTGGTAAGTGGTGTCCATGAGCCGCTTGGCCATGGGAGAAATTTTACCGATGGCTACGGTACGCGAAGTGTCTCCATGATACCCGTTGAGGGTGCATGTCACGTCGATGTTGATGATATCCCCGTCCTTGAGCACATATTCACCAGGGATGCCATGGCAGACGACATTGTTTACGGAGGTGCATACGGATTTGGGAAACCCGTGATAATTCAAGGGAGAAGGGTAGGCTCCGGCACGGAGAGTCAACTCATGCACAAAATCGTTGATCTCATTGGTCGATACGCCGGGCTTGGCTTTTTCGACGGCCTGTTCCAGGATTTCAGCCGCCAATCTGCCGGCCAGCCTCATGAGGCCTATTTCCTTTTCAGTTTTTTTCTTGATCATTGGGATGTTTTCGGATGCACGACACCTGCCATGTTATATTTAAAGGTAAAAAAATAGCGAATGATGTGCTGCCGATACTGTAGTTTGAGCGGAGGCGGTAGGGGGGTATTGATTTGATGAAACGACTTTCGGTGTCGACCTGCGTTTGGATGGTTTTGGCCGGGTGGCTGTTGACGGCGTGCGGCGGCAATTGCGCCGAAAGCGTGCGTCTGGGAGATTTCGAAAGAAGCCAGGGGAATATGGAAAACGCCTTGCGGCATTATGAGCAAGCTTTGGCCCAGGATCCGAAGTGCACCGGCGTGGATGCCCGAATCCAGGAAACCCGGGAATTTCTCGAGAGCCGTCAGGGAGGCGAATCCTCCTCCTTACCCGACGAATAAATGCTCTCGCTGAAATCGGTTCAGTTAGATTCGGAAACGACCTCTTCTTCAGCTGCGGCCACCTCGGCCTCGGCCTCGGTTTCGGTCGCGGCTGTCTCCACGAAAGGCAGTCCGGTGAATCGCTCCCAATAGTAGCGATGGAGCATGAGTCCGAGCGCCTCCCTTTCCTCCGGCAATTGCAATAATTCGTCCAAAAGCGGGAGCATGCGGGCTGCGCCCTTCTTGTCCCATTGCTTGGTCTGGCGGAAGTCCTGATCCAGGAAAACATTCGTCCGTTCTCGGATGAGCTTCTCCAACTCCTGATCGCTGGGAAGGGATTGCTTGATGAAATTGATTCCGAACTGGGCGGCGGTGGCCTTGAGCGGAATTTCTTCCAACAAGCTGACCAGGGAAATGGCGCGTCCGAAATTTCCGGCGCGGGCCGTGCGACCGGCGCGATGGATGTAGACTTCGGAATCGTCCGGATGATCGTAAAGAAAGACATGCGACAACCCCTGGATGTCGATGCCCCGGGCGGCCACGTCCGTGGCCACGAGAAGGCCGATCTTACCGGCCTTCAAATCCCTCATCACCTGCTGTCTCGCCTTTTGCTGTACGTCTCCCGAAATGATGCCTACCTTGAGGCCGCGGGCGAGCAGAAACTCGTACACATAGCTGACATCCCTGCGGGTATTGCAGAAAATGATCGCCGATTCGGGGTTCTCCTGCTCAATCAGCTTGAGCAACGCCACATCTTTTTCCGTGGGCTCCACCACGAAATAGAGGTGGTCCATATTGGTCACGGAAACCTCTTCCGGGGAGAGGCTCATGAATTTCGGTTGGCGTAAAAATTCCTGCGATAAGCGTTTCACATTCGCGGGTATGGTTGCGGAAAAAAGGAAAGTACAGCGTTCCTTGGGTAGGAGGCCATGGATGCGCTTCATATCCGGATAAAAACCCATGGACAGCATTTCGTCGGCTTCGTCCATCACCCAATCACGGATCGAATTCAGGCGGAAAGGGCCGTTCAGAATCTGATCCAGCACGCGTCCCGGAGTTCCCACTACCAGATGCACGCCTTTTTTGAGCGCCTCCAATTGGGGCCCATAGGCTACCCCGCCGTAAAGCGCCACGGCTTCTATGCCCAGGGGTTTACCAAAGCGAACCGCCTCTTCATAAACCTGCACTGCCAGTTCGCGAGTCGGTACCAGAATCAGGGCCTGGGGGCGGCGATGCTCGACCTCAATCACCTCGAGTATGGGCAGAATAAAGGCTCCGGTTTTACCGGATCCCGTTTTCGACTGAACGATGATGTCTTGGGCAGCCAGTAAGTAGGGGATGGCTTTTTTCTGCACCGGCATCAGATCCGCCCAATTATTGGCCCGGATAACCTCCTGCATACGCGGAGAGAATTTATCCAGGGAGAAATCTTCGAGGGGCGGCTGCGGTTCGATGATTTTCAAACCCACCATGGAAGTGGGGTTGCTGGGGGATTGGGGCTCGGAGGCCGGATGCAAGTTATTCATATGAATACCCGTTCATGTCTGGATTTATTCGTCGGCTTCAAAGTTGCTTATCGGGGGTGAAGGAATGCGTAGGCTGGGAAGCATGGCCAGGGAAGGTAAAAATACATTCATGGCCGCGAATGCCAAAATGGAGCGGGTCTTTACCGGACAGGGCTGCCATCGGGGGCCTCGCTGGTCAAGGGTCCTTGGGAATAGATTAACGGCTTACCGGCCTGGCGGACTATGCCCCCATCGACTCGTAACGGTGCTGACAGAAAATCGGCCAGGCTGATTTGGGTCTTGGGCGCGGCCGTAATGCCTTCGAAGGTTACTTTTTCTCCGGGCGCCCCTCCCTCCGGATGGAGGGGAAGCAAGGTGTCCTGAGGACCGGAAGCGGCCAGCAGCATGCCTTGGCTTTTTACTCCGCGTAAATTGGCCGGTTTGAGATTGGCTACGACGACCACTGGCTTGCCCAACAGATCTTCGGCCATCAGGTGGCCCCGCAAACCGGCGCACAGGGTGCGTTTATCATTCCCCAAATCCACTTCGAGAACAAAGAGTTTTTCCGCATTGGGATGGTCAGTCACGGTTACGATGCGCGCTATCCGTAAATCCACGCTGAGAAAGGGATCCCCCGATAGCTCTGATCCGGCGGCTGGGGCGTCGGTCTTTTCCTTTTTCCAGGCTACCCGCGGAAAAAGGTGAACGGATACAGCCATATCCCTTGCGGGTTTCCATGCTCCCCAAAGCAAGGCGCTTTCTCCACTGGCGATACCCAGAGCCCCTAAGGCTTCCGCCATTTTGGCGGGCATGACTGGGGACAAGAGGGTAAAGCAAAGTCGGAGAGCCTCGGCGGCTGGAAACAAGATGGCATTTAAAATTTCGGGATAATCCGGCGCCTGCTTATCCAGTTTCCAGGGTGCATGCGTTTCCAAAAATTTGTTGACGGCGCGCACTACGGTGAAAACCTCTTCGATGCCTTGGGATAATTTCAGCTCGGCGATTTTCCCGCAAGCAGCCATCACCACCGCTTCGGAGAGTTTTTGGAGGCTGCGCGCTTCCGTCGTTTCCGACTCTACCGGATTGAGCCTGGAGCCGAGACCTGTCGCGGCCAATTTGAGAATACGGCTCAACCCATTACCCAAATCGTTGGCCAAATCGGAATTGAGCCGGGTGACGAATGCCTCTTCACTGAAAGAGGCGTCCAGGCCTAAGACCATTTCCCGGGCCAGAAAATATCGGAAGGCGTCTACACCGTAAACATCGGCCATGGTCATGGGATTCACCACGTTTCCGGTGGTCTTGCTCATGCGGGCATTGTCCATCATCCACCAGCCATGCGCCAGGATATGCCGCGGTTGCGGGAGATCCACCGCCTTGAGCAGAGTGGGCCAGTAGACGGCATGGGTAGTCAAAATGTCTTTGCCGATCAGATGGTAGTCGGCGGGCCACATCGGCCTGCCATCGGGAAAGTTACGGCCATGCACTCCAGATACATAATTGAAAAGAGCGTCAACCCAGACATAGGCCACGTAATCGGCGTCGAAGGGCAAGGTAATTCCCCATTGCAGGCGGGACTTGGGGCGGCTGATGCACAAATCGTTCAGGGGTTGCTTCAGAAAACCCAGAACTTCGTTTTTGCGGAAATCGGGCTGGATGAAATCGGGATGGGTTTCGATATATTCGACGAGCCAATCCTGATATTCCGACATTTTGAAGAAATAATTCTTCTCGAAAATTTTTTCCACCGGTCGGCCGCTGATGGGATCTTTACCGTCCACCAATTCCTTCTCGGAGAAAAATCGCTCTTCCGAAAGGGAATACCAGCCTTCGTATTCTTTGGCGTAGATGCGGTCGCTATCCCAAAGTTTTTGCAGCATGTCCTGAACAAAACGGATGTGTTCGGCGTCTGTGGTTCGAATGAAGTGGTCGTAGCCTATACCGAGTCGATTCCAGGCTTCTTTGAAGCGAAGCGAATAGATATCGCAATGCTCCTTTGGCGAGTGGCCATTTTTCTCCGCTGCCTGCTGTACCTTTTGCCCGTGCTCGTCGGTTCCCGTCAGGAAGAAAGTGGGAACCCCCATCAAGCGATGGTACCCCGCCAACACGTCCGCCAATAAAGTGGTATAGGCATGCCCGATATGCGGAATGTCATTCACATAATAAATGGGCGTGGTGATATAAAAAGTGTCGGGCGTCGAAGCGTTTCTGGGGGCATTCATAGTGGGTAAAAGTTAATTATTAACCCTTGCGGCGCGCTTTTGACTTGCGCGCTAAATCCACCACTTGTCCCACGACGATCAGGGTGGGCGAATCGAATCCCTGACGCGCCAATTCTCCCGCCAACGATTCCAAGGTGGAAAAGCAAAGCTTCTGGTCCGTCGTCGTCCCGTCTTGCACGGCCGCCGCGGGAGTGGAAGGCTTCCATCCGTTGGCCAAAAAGGCGGCTACGATTTCATCCAGCTTTTGCAGGCCCATCAGCACAACGATGGTATCCGCCTTGGGGATTTCCACATTCACTTGCGAATAAGCCATTCCGCTCATAACCGCGTACGAGCGGGCCAGTCCTCGCGTCGTGAGGGGGATGCCGGCCCAAGTAGGGGCGGCCGTGGTTGAACTTAATCCCGGTAGCACCTGCCAGGGAATGCCGGCCTTTTCCAAGGCCAGAATCTCCTCCCAACCGCGTCCGAATACGAATGGGTCTCCGCCTTTAAGACGGACTACGCGCCGGCCGAGCCGGGCATGCTCGACCAGTTGCGCTTCGATTTCCTCCTGCCGGGCCGACTCGAAATGCCCCCGTTTGCCCACCTCGATTATCATGCATCCGGCAGGCGCCCAGGCCAGCGTCTCGGTGGGGATGAGGCGGTCGTGGATGATTACGTCCGCTTTTTCCACCGCCTCCTTGGCCAACAGCGTCATGAGGCCGGGATTCCCGGGCCCCGCTCCCACCAATAAAACAGGTGGAATAGCGGCTGTATCCGGCGGGGGCGAAATCGCTTGGTCCCCGGACTTTCCCACCAAGCGGGCCAACAGGGTATTGCGCAGGAACGTTTCTCCCTCGGATTGGAATTCGGCCAACAGCCTACCGTAAGGTAAGGAAGCGAAATGGCGTTGCAATTCGATGGCCCCCATCCGCTTGCGCGCTTCGATACGGATTTCGCCCAGAATCCGGGCGAAATCACCCAAACGCGTGCCCAGCAAGCGGGCTATTTCGCGGCGCAGGTGGCGGGTCAGCCCCGGAGCCTTTCCACCGGTACCCACCGCGACGGTCACGTCACCCTGTCGATGCACTCCGGGTACATGAAAGGAACCCGCCAGGGAGGAATGCGCGGCATTGCAGGGAATGCCGGAGCGGGAACAGCATGCCGCCACGGCCTCATTGATTTCACTGTCGTCGGTCAAAGCGAAAACGAGATGGAAACCCTGCTCGTCGCCGGGAGCGTATTCGCGCTCCAGCCAGGTGATGGCCGTGGATAAGCGGGTTACCGCCTCCACCGCTCGTGGTGAGACAACCGTGACCCGGGCCCCGCACTGGAGCAATTCCGGGATGCGTCGGGCCGCCACCCGTCCCGCGCCTACCACCAGCACCGGATGGCCGCTCAAATCGAGAAATACCGGGTAGAGCGGATTAGTCATGCTTTGCTTTCCGTCGTTTCAGCCATTCGCGCCCGATGGTCAGGAGGATTTTTCTTCCCGCCCGGTAACTTCCTATAACCGTACCGGATATTTTGGAGATGCCGATTCGCTTGCGGTAGGAGACGGGAACCTCTTGCACGCGCAAGCCATGATTAAGCGCCTTTACCTGCATTTCCACCGTCCACCCGAAATCTTGGTCTTCCATGCCCAATGCCATCAGGGAGGAGTACCGGATGGCACGGAACGGTCCCAAATCCGTATAGCGATATCCCCATCCCCAGGCTATGAGCCCGGTAGCAAGCCAATTCCCGAAGCGCGCCACGGGAACCAAGGCCCCTTTTTCCCGATTTCCCAAAACGCGCGAGCCAATGACCATATCCATGCGGCCCTCTGCAATCGGTTCTATCAAGCGGGACAACTCGCGCGGATCATCACTGTAGTCACCGTCTAAAAATACCACGATTCGGGTATCCGGCCCCAAAGCCGCAATGCCACGCAAGCAAGCGGAACCATATCCCCGTCGGGCCTCGTATTCCACTGAGGCGCCGCCCTTTTTTGCGGCGGAGACCGTGTCATCGGTACTGCCGTTGTCCACCACCACGACCTCGGCTAATCCAAGCGGAAGGTCTCCCAGCACCCGGGGAAGCGCTTTTTCTTCATTCAGTACGGGAATGATTACCCGGATACCGGGGGGGAGGTTCGTGTGCGCAGCCATGTGAATATTCCCAGCGCCAGGGGCGGCAGGTATTGGGGTATTCGCAGCCAGTCCACTTCCTGCCAATTCCCCGTGAGGTGAAATCGATAGCCCACAAAATAGTTAACCGATATGGTGCCCGTCAGAAGCAGCCAGGGGAGGCTGAGACGCAGCGAGGCGAAGGGGAGGATCCACAGCAGGTACCAGGGATGGAGGGTGGGGAGAAACAGGAGAAGTAAACCCATCAGCCACAGTGCCTGGGTGGCCGGACTTTTACCTCGGATAAATCGATACACCCAAGGGATACAAAACAGGAACAGTAGTCTGGAGCCCCATGTGCCTATTTGGGCCTGACCGCATACCTCTCCCACCTTTTCCCATAAATACGGGATGATGGCGTTATACGCATAGGACTCTCCGAAATGGGCGATATTTTCGAGTGTTCCCGTAAGCGCCAGGATAGGGACTACCAGGATAAGGATGAGTGACGATGCAATTACCGGCTTGGTAACGGACTTACCCGTAAACAAAAGGGGTAAGAGGGTCAGGGAGATGATTTTGAACAAAATGGATACGGAGAGAAATAATGCAGAGGGTAATAAGGAACGATAGGGTAAAGCGACCAGAAAGGCAAGCATGGAGATGAGGAGCAGGCTTTCAAAGTGGCCCCGGCCGGCAATTTCGAAAATAAGCAAGGGGTTGAGGAAAAACACCGCAAGAACTTTTTCCGGGGCTCCTTCCCTAATTTGCAATTTCCGCAATAGATACAGGGAGGGAATTTCCACCAGGGTCAAAGCCAGTTTGAAAAAAAATGGGGTGGCTGAGACGGTGGCCAGTAAACCGAAAAAAATTTGCGTGAGCGGCGGATAAATCGCGGGATGATAGGGATGGTTGATCAGTGGCCAGGCAGCATCCCTTAGCGACTCAAGGCTGGGGCTGTCCGGCGCCAAGGCATAAGGATTGAATCCTTCCAGCAACACCCGGGCTTCCCAAACGTACCGATAGATGTCGTCGCTGGGGTGAATCCATAGGGCCAGAACGCGAGCACTGATTCCGAACCATAACAAGCGGCGGAATGGAAGTACGACCAGACCCTGCACGAAGGCGCGCCAATAATAGGCGAAAGCCAGGAGCATCAAGGGCAGAAAAAAGTGAAAGTAACGCTCGACGTCGCCGAGCAAAGCAATCCCGGCGTAAGGCGCGAGAAATAGGAATGGGGCTAGGCGTTCTGCGGTTCCGTTACCAGGGATTCGGCCAGGGTTTCGGTGGCCGGATTGAACTGGTAAAGCTTCTTCAGGTAATGAATCAGGGACATGCATCCTACCACCGTGAATCCCACCGAGTACAATCCTAGGAACGGACCGACGAGGTATTTCTGCGCTTCAATGTACATGATGAAGCCGAAAAAGCAGTAGGCGCCCAGCGAAAGTTCCACTATGGAGCCGATGGGAAACTTGGACTTATAGGTTTGAATGGCCTTGTCGCCTGCCTTGGGTGTGCGTATGAAGGTGCCCTTGTTCCCCGAAAGCGCGGAGGTTACGGCCCGGGTGTTGTTGAAGGCTACTCCGACTCCCAACGCCATCAGGGTCGGCAGAGACAAAATGCGGCTTTTCCAATTTTTCCGGGAAACCCGTTGCGCAACCATGTAGAGAATGGATGGCGCCAGAGAGGAAATGAGAATCAGAGCGCAAAGACTGGCGAAGGCGAATGTGCCGACTTTAAATGGAAAGAAAATAAGCAAGGGGGCCGCGAGAATCGCGGTGGAAAGCATCAGGGGATGAATGGCGTAATGCGTGGTATGCAGGATGGATTGCAGTTTGACGGGAAGTGATTGATTCGACATCAGAACCCTGGGCAGCAGCTTCATAGCCGTTTGGATGGAACCTTTGGCCCATCGGAACTGTTGCGATTTGAAGGCGTTGATATCGGAAGGCAGCTCGGCGGGTACGACCAGATCGTAAAGGAATTTCATGCGCCATCCGGCCAGTTGGGCGCGATAAGAAAGGTCCATATCTTCGGTGAGGGTATCTCCCTGCCAGCCTCCGGCTGCTTCGATTGCTTCACGTCGCCATACGCCCGCGGTTCCGTTGAAGTTCATGAATAGGCGGCCCCAAGAACGCGCCGACTGTTCAATGACAAAGTGGCCGTCTATGCCAATGGACTGGGCCAGGGTGAGCGAGGATTCATGGGAATTGAGATGGCCCCAACGCGCCTGTACCAGGCCAACCTTGTCGTCCATCATCAGGAAGGGAATGGAACGGAGGAGATAATCGCGTGGAGGAACGAAATCGGCGTCGAAAATGGCGAGGAATTCTCCCCTGGCTACCATCATCCCCTCTTCGAGGGCTCCCGCTTTATAGTCGTGCCGGTTGGTTCGGTGGATATGGACGATATCATGTCCTTCGGCCTGCATTTCAGCCACCAGCCGGGCGCATAATTCTTCCGACCCGTCGGTGGAGTCGTCCAGAACCTGGATTTCATGCTTGCCCATCGGATATTCCATGGCGCAGACGGCTCGGACCAGGCGCTCTACTACGTTGGTTTCATTGTAGACCGGTAACTGCGTGGTTACGATAGGGAGGTTTTCCATTCCATCCTCCGCATAGTAGCGACGCAGTTTGCGTTGATCTCCGACCACTTCCTTGCGTTGGTTCTTCAAAAAAATCGTCAAGAGCCAATAACAATTGATGCCATAAATGAAAAGGCCTATGGATGCGAAGGCATACAGCCCGAAAAGGAGATAGACGAATAGGTCCATGGCAGTCACTTTATATTCAAATGGTTCAGTGGTTGAGTTTGTCGTACAAGCCGGAAATCGTCTTCCGTATCGACATCTGTAAGAGTCGGGAGTAAAAGGTAGCTAATATTTTCCTGCTTCAGGATGGTTTTTGTCGTTTCCAGGACTAGGGACGTGCTCCATGGGATACCGGAAAAAAGTGTAGGTACTTCACGCCGTAATCCCAGCAGATAATAGCCACCGTCATGCGCCGGTCCAAGCACCGCCTCGTGTGTTTCCAAAACTTCAAAAGCTCTGGCCAGTATGTGCTTATCCAGCTGGGGACAATCCGTTCCGATAACCACCACTTTATCTATTCCCTCTTGGAATGCCTCCGCAAAGCCTAGGTGCATCCTGTCGCCGAGGGAACCCGCGCCTTGTGGGCGTATGGAACCGGGTTCGGTTGCCCATTCTGGGCGGTTGGCGGCATATTGGTCGGGTGTTACCCGTAATTCCGTAGTGTATCCGGCTTCTTGAGCAGTATCAAAGGTATGGGTCAACAGCGCCCGATAGATTTCCAAAGCGGCATCTGCCCCCATTGTACTGGCCAGCCTGGTCTTGCAACGCCCTCTTTCCGGAAAACGTGCAAAAATAATCAGTCTTGACTTCATTCTGGACCACGATAATTTCGTTCGTCAAGCATGGAAAAAGGTAATTATTCTCCTGCCGGCGACGGTGTGGAAATGGATTTTTTTAAATCCAGCGCTTGCGTTTAAAACCATAAACAGGCCCGGGGAAGGCCTGTTTTTCTTGTCGGTTCAATAGAGCGCGGCTGGTTGCTTTGCTATCCGTTTTCTCCTGAAGGAGATGATGCCGCGCGGCCGCGTCGTCTGGATTCAAACGGTGCTAAAAGGGGTTGTTTCAGCGCATATTCCTCGAATTGCGACTCATAATCCGACCAGACATGGGCCGATGCCGACTTCGAATATTGGGGACGTCGACCCTGTGCCTGCATTCTCGAGAAATGGTTGCGTTGATGCTCAGTGCGGTGATTTTCGCAATACCGGGGATAAATTTTATGGTCCGGATAGACGGTAAAGGAATATTGGCGTTGGCATCCGTCCAAAGAACATGTCATGGATTTTACCAGGGGCTTTTTCTCCGTGGTTTCCAGTAACAGATTACATTCCTCAGCTTCGACGATTTCCTTCGGAATAAATCTTTCCGCCCTGCTCTTTCGGGTCCGATGTTGGGGGCAATAGAGTGAGGTGGGGCTTCCTTCGAACCTGGACCCGCACCCGGGGTGCTTGCAAGATCGAGTCTCTCTTCTCACTCGGCAGGGGTTATTGGAGTGGAGGATCATCTTCGGCCTTTCCTTCCTAGTACGCGTGAACCGGAACATCTTACGTGGATAGCGGGTCCACGCATTATTTCATATCGGCATTCATGCGCCAGGCTTGAGGCCTGATGCTATTTCCTTGTGTATCAATAACTTGTATTCTCACCAGAATCACTGGAAGGGCAAAAATCCAAAGGAGGCTAAGTGGCCGGTTCCAATGGAAATTGATGCGCATAACGGCGATTAATTTATATTCAGCATATGTCAGGACATCAGGGTAGGGCGGAAACCGAATTCAATCCCCAAGAGCATATTTCCCGGCTCGGTGCCGGTTCCGTTCTGGTGGCTCGCGATTTGGCGGATCCCAATTTCACCAGCACGGTGGTTCTGCTTTGCCAGCATGGGGAGGAGGGTTCCTATGGCCTGGTCCTCAACCGACCGGCACACATGCCCTTTTCTGAGGTTTTTGAGAATTTCAGTGAACTCCTCGATGTTCCGGGGGGCTTGGGCCAAGCGCTGGAAATTCATATCGGGGGGCCGGTACAGGGCGAGGAGCTCCAAGTCCTTCAGGTAACCGATATTCCTGCGGAAGGAGCGCTAGAGGTTGTTCCAGGCGTATTTCTGGGCGGAAAATGGGATAACCTGAGGGATCTTCTCAATAATAAGGATTCCGGGATTCGCCTGTTTCTGGGTTATTCCGGCTGGGGCGCCGAACAGCTGGCTTATGAAATCAGTATGAAGGCCTGGGAGGTTTGGCAGGTAGACGTGGCTAAGGTTCTCTCCGGACCCCATACCGCGCTGATGGGTGATGCCAGTCAAATCAAATCCTTTTTGATGGCTTTGCAGGAGTAGGGGATAACACCGCTGCTTCAAGCCTTCTTTCTAAATCCTACTTACCCTCGGGAATTGACATTTCCTTAAAAATTGCTTTATTGGATGGGTTTCCTGCGATTCGCTTGAGCAGTAATTGAGCCACCCCGGCCCACGGGTCTAAAACGGGTTGGGTCGGCGCGGGAAAATGGGTTGATTGGTTTCCCCGATTCGTATAAGCTTCGAAGAACCAATAACTTACGATACACATTTTAGGTAGGAAAAGATTAAGATGGTGCCATCCCAGTTTTCGCGTGGCGAAGGCCTATACGATCCCCGATTTGAACATGACGCCTGCGGAGTCGGTTTCGTCGTCCATATCAAAGGCAAGCGCTCCCATGATATTGTGCTGAAAGGCATTGAACTTCTGGACAATCTCGAACATCGGGGCGCCTCCGGAGCGGAAAAGAATACCGGGGACGGAGCCGGAATCATTACGCAAATTCCCCACGCTTTTTTCGTTAAAGTCGCCTCCCAGGAAGGATTCAAACTCCCGGAAGCCGGTGAATATGGGGTGGGTCAGGTTTTCCTTCCCAAGCATCAGGCAAATGCGCGTCGATTGCAGAGTCTTTTCGGCGGCTGCGTCGAGGAGGCCGGCCAGGAGGTGCTGGGTTGGAGGTCCATCCCCGTCGACAATTCCCAAATCGGTAACATGGCCCGCGAAGAAGAGCCGGACATGTACCAGGTATTCATCAAAAAAGGCAAGGGCATCAAGGACCCCATGGCCTTTGAACGCAAGCTTTATGTGATTCGGAAAGATTCCGAAAGCCGGGCGCGCAATTGCGGTATAGAAGGGGCGCGTTCGTTTTACATCGGCTCCCTCTCGCATAAGACCATCGTCTATAAAGGCATGTTGACCTCGCCTCAGCTTAGGGCCTATTTTCCCGATCTGGCGGATCCCGATTTCGAATCGGCGCTGGCGCTGGTGCATAGCCGCTTTTCCACCAACACCATGCCGGTATGGCCGCTTGCCCATCCTTTTCGTTACATTGCTCACAATGGTGAAATCAATACCCTGAGGGGCAACGAGAATTGGATGCGCGCGCGCGAGGCTTTGCTTACGTCGAAATTATTCACGCCGGATGAGATCAAAAAACTCCTTCCCATCATAGAAGAAGCGGGATCTGATTCCGCCAAGCTCGACAATGTCGTGGAATTGTTGCATATGTCAGGACGATCCCTGCCCCATGTAATGATGATGCTCATTCCCGAGGCTTGGGAAAAAGATCCGGAAATGAGCCTGGAGAAAAAGGCCTTTTACGAATACCATGGCACCCTGATGGAGCCTTGGGACGGTCCGGCCTCGGTGGCATTCACCGACGGGGAAATGATAGGCGCGACGCTCGACCGCAATGGATTGCGGCCCTCCAGGTACCAGCTCACAACCGACGACATTCTGGTAATGGCTTCCGAAGCGGGCGTCATCGAATTCCCGCCCGAGAAAATCGTGATGAAGGGACGATTGCAGCCGGGAAAGATGTTCGTGGTGAGCCTCGAAGAAGGGCGCATCATTCCCGACGACGAGATCAAGCATAGGATCTGCTCGCGCAAGCCCTATGCCAAGTGGCTCGCCAAAGGTAAGATCGAATTGGCCCAGCTGAGGCCCACCAGAGAACTGCGTCAGCCTGATACGGAAACCGTGACCAAGCGACAAAAACTCTTCGGATACTCCCTGGAAGATTTGCGCTTATTGATGTCTCCCATGGTGAATACCGGCGAAGAGGGCATCGGCTCGATGGGAAACGACGCGCCCCTGGCCGTGCTTTCCGACAAATCGCAAAACCTTTTCAATTATTTCCATCAGCTTTTCGCTCAGGTGACCAACCCTCCCATCGACTCCATACGCGAAGAAATGGTGATGTCGCTGGTATCCTTCGTGGGCAAGGAAGACAACCTGCTCGAGGAAACGGAAAAGCATTGCCGGGTGATTGAATTGCCTCAGCCGGTACTTACCAACGATGAACTGGAGCGCTTGCGCTGGGTGGATAAAAACCACTTCCAGGCCCGGACCATTCCCATCGTATTCAAGGCCGCCAGCGGTGAAGGTCGCCTGCAGAAAGCCCTGGAACGCATCCGTCGTCAGGCTTCGGAAGCCGTTCAAGAAGGCTATAACGTCATCGTGCTTTCTGATCGCCCCATCGATTCGGACCATTGCGCCATTCCTTCCCTTCTCGCAGTATCAGCGGTGCATCACCACCTCATCCGTGAAGGCATGCGCTCGCAATGCGGGCTTATCATCGAAACGGGCGAAGCGCGCGAGGTCCATCATTTCGCCCTGCTGCTCGGATATGGCGCCAGCGCCATCAATCCTTATTTGGCCTTCGAAACCATTGAAGACATGCGTCGGCGCAAACTCCTCATCGAGGGTCTCACCAACGATAAGGCCCAACAGCTTTACATCAAGTCCATCAATAAGGGCCTGCATAAGGTTATTTCCAAAATGGGCATTTCCACCATCATGTCCTATATCGGGGCGCAGATGTTCGAAGCGGTGGGCCTCAGCCAGCAAATGGTCGACGAGTTTTTCACGGGCACGGTTTCGCGTCTGGGTGGTATTGACGTAGACACTCTTGAAGAGGAGACCTTGATTAGGCACCGCTTCGCCTATCCTGCCGAAGAGCGCGAAGACGACGGCATCGACCTCGAGGCTGGAGGCCAATACCAATGGCGCCAGCGCGGTGAACGTCATTTATTCAATCCCGAAACGGTGCACCTGCTGCAGCATGCCGCCCGGACCAACAACGTCGACACGTATCAAAAGTATGCACAGCGTATCGATAACGATAACAAGGCCCTGTATACCATACGCGGTCTTTTGGAGTTCGTTCCCGGCGAATCGGTGCCGCTTGACGAGGTAGAGTCCGTCGAGAGCATCCTGAAGCGATTCGCTTCCGGAGCCATGTCTTTCGGGTCCATCAGTTGGGAAGCGCATACCACCCTGGCCATCGCCATGAATCGGATCGGAGCCCGGAGCAATACCGGCGAGGGCGGCGAGGATCCCGAACGCTTCGTTCCGTTGCCTAACGGCGACAGTATGCGATCCAGCATCAAGCAAGTCGCATCCGGCCGCTTCGGGGTCACCTCGAATTATCTGGTCAATGCTGATGAGTTGCAGATTAAAATGGCTCAGGGAGCCAAGCCGGGCGAAGGCGGTCAGCTGCCCGGCGAAAAAGTGGACAAGGTCATTGCCAAGGTGCGGCATTCGACGCCGGGAGTGGGCCTTATTTCTCCGCCGCCGCATCATGATATCTATTCCATCGAAGATCTGGCCCAACTCATTTTCGATTTGAAAAACGCCAACGATCAGGCGCGTATCAGCGTCAAGCTGGTGGCTGAGGTGGGTGTGGGCACGGTTGCGGCCGGCGTGGCCAAAGCCCATTCCGACGTTATCCTGATTTCGGGTTATGACGGGGGTACCGGCGCTTCGCCGCAAACCTCCATCAAACACGCGGGGCTTCCCTGGGAACTCGGTCTCGCCGAGGCCCATCAGGTATTGCTCAAGAACCAATTGCGGAGCCGGGTCGTGTTGCAAACCGACGGTCAGCTCCGTACCGGCCGCGATATCGCTATCGCCACCCTGTTGGGTGCGGAAGAATGGGGCGTAGCTACCGCAGGCCTCGTGGCCATGGGCTGCATCATGATGCGCAAATGCCATCTCAATACCTGTCCCGTGGGCGTAGCCACCCAGGATCCCGAATTGCGTAAGCTTTTCACCGGCGAGGCCGAACATGTCGTGAATTTTTTCCGTTTTCTGGCCGAAGATTTACGCACCCACATGGCCAAGCTGGGTTTCCGCACCATCAATGAAATGGTGGGTCGGGTCGATAAACTTGCGCCGCGTAAGGGCGTGACGCATTGGAAGGCCAAACATCTGGATTTGCGTCGCCTGTTGCATAAAATGGGCGAAACCGATCGCGGCACCGGCGCTTTCTGCTGCATTCCGCAAGACCATGGTCTGGAAAATTCTCTGGATCACAAATTGATTGAATTGGCCAGGCCCGCTCTGGAAACGGGTAAACCCGTCCGGGCCGAGTTCTCCATTCGAAACGTGAACCGCACGGTCGGAACCATCCTCTCCTCCCGCATAACGCGGAAATACGGAGCCGATGGGCTTCCGGAGGATACGGTTTATTTCAAAGTGAACGGTTCCGCGGGCCAGAGCTTCTCGGCCTTCGGCGTCAAGGGCGTCACTTTCGAGATTGAAGGCGAAGCCAACGATTATTTCTGCAAGGGATTGTCGGGCGCCAAAGTCATCATCTATCCCCCGAAACAGTCTCCTTTCGTGCCGCGCGACAACGTCATCATCGGCAACGTATCCTTCTACGGAGCCACCAGTGGTGAAGCATATATCCGCGGCATGGCCGGTGAGCGCTTTTGCGTGCGCAATTCCGGCGCGCATGTAGTGGTGGAATCGGTTGGCGACCATGGCTGCGAATACATGACTGGAGGTCGTGTCGTCATTTTGGGGGAAATCGGACGTAATTTCGCCGCCGGCATGAGCGGCGGGGTGGCCTATATTTGGGACCACACGGGGAAAATGGCCAGCCGCATCAATACCGGCATGGTCGAATTGGAAGAACTAACGGAGGTTGAAGACATCATCGAGTGCAAGAGCCTCATCGAAAAGCATCTGGACTATACGGGCAGCCTGAACGCCCAGGACGTGTTGGCCGATTGGAAGGGAAACATATCCAAATTCATAAAAGTCATGCCGCGCGATTATAAGCGGGCCTTGGCTGAGCTGGCTTCAGAAGCCATGCAGCTCGAAAAGGAAGGAAGGCGAGTCAATGGGTAAGGTAACTGGATTCAAGGAGTTTGAGCGCAAGACGCCCCAATACCTGCCGGTAGAGGAACGGATAAAAAATTACAAGGAATTCGTGGTTCCGCTCCCAAAAGAAGAAGTTGAAACGCAGGGCGCCCGATGCATGGACTGCGGCGTACCTTTTTGCCATACCGGCTGTCCCTTGGGAAACATCATTCCCGATTTCAATGATCAGGTATACCATGGCAAGTGGCAAGCCGCTTTTAAAACCCTTTTGAGTACCAACAATTTCCCGGAATTCACGGGACGTATCTGTCCGGCTCCCTGCGAGTCGGCTTGCGTGCTCGGCATCAACAAGCCCGCGGTGACCATCAAGAACATCGAAGTTTCCATCATCGACTATGCCTATTCGCAAGGGTGGGTACAACCCAGGCCGCCCGCGCATCGCACCGGTAAACGCGTGGCGGTGGTCGGATCGGGACCGGCGGGATTGGCCGCGGCGGATATGCTGAACAAGGCCGGCCATAACGTAACCGTCTATGAACGGGCCGACCGAATCGGCGGCCTGCTTCGCTATGGAATTCCCGATTTCAAACTCGATAAGAATCATGTGCAGAAACGCGTTGACTTGATGGTGGCAGAAGGCGTCCATTTCGTCACGAACGCGAATGTGGGCGTGAACGTTCCCGTCGAGGAATTAAAAAAGGATTTCGACGCCGTGGTTTTGGCCGGCGGCTCTACCGCGCCCCGCGACCTCCCCATAAAGGGACGGGAAATAAATGGCGTGCATTTCGCCATGAAATTCCTGACCCAGAACAACAAGCGTGTGGCGGGAGACGTGATTCCCGAAGCCGAAGTCTTATTGGCGACGGGCAAAAACGTCGTGGTAATCGGCGGGGGAGACACGGGCTCCGACTGCGTGGGAACCTCCATTCGCCATGGAGCGGCATCGGTAACGCAAATCGAATTGCTCCCTAAACCTCCCGTCGGCCGCACGGTGGATACCGCCTGGCCCCTGCATCCGGGTCCGCGCATGCTTTCCACCTCCAGTTCCCAAGGTGAAGGCTGTACTCGCGACTGGTCGGTGCTATCGAAGGAATTCGTTGCCGACGAAAATGGCAATTTGAAGGGCATCAATGCGGTGCGCCTGGAATGGAACGGCCCCAAGTTCACCGAAATTCCCGGTTCGGAGTTTTTCATGCCGGCCGAATTGGTGCTGTTGGCGATGGGCTTTTTGCATCCTGAAAAACCGGGAATGCTGGAGCAACTGGGAGTGGCCTTGGACGAACGCGGCAATGTGAAAACCGACGGCAATTACAGCACCTCGGTCGAGAATGTGTTCTCCGCCGGTGATATGCGCCGTGGCCAGTCTTTGGTGGTGTGGGCCATTTCGGAAGGGCGGGAATGCGCTCGAGCGGTGGACTCCTTCCTGCAAGGCACGGCTTCGTTGTTGCCCGCCAAGGAGCATTCCGCCTGCGAGATTGCTTCGTAAAAGCAGGAATCGTTTTCTCCTTGTATCACTGCTGCGGACCGGAGTTCCACGCCGGGGAGATTTTTCCGGCACGCTCCGCCCGCTCCGCTTTGCGATACGGTTGCCGTCGCAACTCGC
>JBGTHM010000086.1:0-27555 GCA_041746255.1 Fibrobacteria bacterium
GGCCTTACTTCTATGGCGATCCATGACCCAATGGATAGGCGGCATCGGTATCGTGCTGGTTTCCGTAGCCATCCTTCCCATGTTGGGCGTGGGCGGCATGCAGCTGATGTCCGCCGAGGTCTCGCATGTCAAGGTGGAGAAACTCACTCCGCGCATCGCCCAGACGGCGCGCTTGCTGGCCATGGTTTACCTCTCCTTTACGGCAGTGCAAACCCTTTTGCTCATGTCGGCGGGAATGTCGTGGTTCGATGCCTTGGCGCATACCTTTTCCACGGTTTCCAGCGGTGGGTTCTCTGTTCGCAACAGCAGCGTTGCGGCTTTCGATTCGGCATTTATCCACTATATCATAATTGCTTTCATGTTCTTAGCGGGTATCAGTTTCAACTTGCATTTTCGCCTTTTGCAAGGACGTTGGCAAAGCTATTGGGCCGACCAGGAATTTCGGTTATACGGTACGGTGGTGCTTATAGGCGCCGTAATTGTTTACTTCGGAATTCCCCTCATGGGTCTGGGGTGGGAAGAACGGATGCGGCAGGCGCTGTTTCAAACCGTCTCCATGATTACGGGTACCGGATTCGTTTCCGCCAATTATAATTTTTGGGCGCCGGCCTCTCAGTTCGTCCTATTGGTGATCATGTTTCATGGAGCCTGCGCCGGTTCCACCACCGGCGGCATTAAGTTGGTCCGTGTGTTGTTGTTAATCAAAAGCGGCATCATCGAAGCCAAAAAACTGGTCCACCCCAGGGCGATTTACCCCGTGCGGTACAATGGCCGCAGCGTCAGTCCCGAAATCATCCAGAGCGTGGGTTCCTTTTTCGTGATCTTCATGGCCATCTTCGCGAGCGCTTCGGTTGCGGTTGCCGCTACGGGTTTGGATATGGTCTCCGCAGGTAGCGCAGTCATCGCCTGCTTGAGCAATGTCGGTCCCGGTTTCGGATCGGTAGGGGCGGTGGAGAACTTCGGCCATCTTACCGACACGGCGAAATGGATTCTCACCTTTTGCATGCTGGTCGGTCGTTTGGAGATATACACCATTTTGGTGCTCTTCTCCCGCACCTACTGGAAGAGCTAAGTAATAGGGGACGCCATGTCGGCATTTCTTGAGGCTTATCGCTCCGGATTGCTGAATCGAAAGCAGTGGCTTCCCAATATCATCTCCGGCGTTGTCGTCGGCGTCGTCGCTTTGCCTTTGGCGATGGCATTCGCGATTGCCTCCGGTGCCAAGCCGGAACAGGGGATTTACACCGCGATATTCGCCGGATTCTTCGTTTCCGCCTTTGGCGGGAGCCGCTTCCAGATTGCCGGCCCCACAGGTGCTTTCATCGTCATCCTTTCCGGAATCACCGCGAAGTACGGCTTTGTCGGACTGCAAATCGCGACCATGATGGCCGGCGTTATCCTGCTGCTTCTGGGTCTCGCCAAAATGGGTTCCATCATCAAGTTCATTCCTTCCCCGGTAATCATCGGTTTCACGGCTGGTATCGGCCTTATCATCTGGGTGGGACAATGGAGTTATTTTTTCGGATTGCCCTCTGCCGCCGGAGAACACTTCCACGAAAAACTTTGGCATTTGCTGCAATCCTTCCGCCACCTGCATATTCCCACGACGGTTTTTTCCGTATCGTCGCTGCTGCTGGTGCTCTATTCCGTAAAAATTCCCGGATTCAAAAAGATACCAGGTCCTTTGGTGGCTCTGGTGGCGGCGACTCTTTGTCAAGCATATTTTCGCTGGGAGGGAGTGGAGACCATCGGAACGGCTTTCGGAGGCATACCGCAAGGCTTACCGGCTTTTCACGTTCCCGAAATCACTTTGAAGAGTATGCTCGAGCTGATGGGACCGGCTTTTACCATTGCCCTGCTGGGATCGATCGAGTCGCTTTTGTCGGCGGTAGTAGCGGATGGAATGACACAAACCCGGCATGACTCGAATAAGGAATTGGTCGGTCAAGGCATTGCGAATATCGTGACTCCCCTTTTCGGCGGTTTCGCGGCGACGGGTGCGATTGCCCGCACCGCCACCAATATCCGCAACGGCGGCACCAGTCCCCTGTCCGGCATGATCCATTCCGTTACTTTGGTAATGGTGTTGTTGTTGCTGGCTCCCTTGGCGGACAACATACCCCTTTCCACCTTGGCGGCCATTTTGTTCGTGGTGGCGTGGAATATGAGCGATGCCAAACACTTCGTTAAAATGGTCAAAAGAGCGCCACGCGCCGATGTCGTCATTTTGTTGGTCACTTTCGGCTTGACGGTATTCGCCGATCTGGTCGTAGCCGTAAATATCGGCGTTATCCTGGCGACTTTGCATTTTCTCCGTCGCATGTCATCCAGCGTGGAAGTTAGGCAAATCCGGGATCAGGAAATCGACCAGGAGTTCTTAAACCAGGGTTTACCCAAATTGCCCGCGGGAGTAGTTGTCTTCGCCGTCGAGGGACCGTTTTTTTTCGGGGCTGTCGAAAACATGGAGCGCGCCTTGGCGGGCACGCATACCGATCCCCGTATCTTAATCATTCGCCTGCGCTGGGTGCCGTTTATCGATATTACGGGACTGCAAACTTTGGAAGCGGCAATTATCGATTTGCATAAAAGGGGCGTAAGGGTAATGCTGACCGGGGCCAATGCAAGAGTCCATGCGAAATTGCTAAAGGCGGGAATTATCGAATTGATCGGCGCCGAAAATTGCTATCCGGACTTTAGACTCGCATTGTCGGTTTGCAGTAATTTGGAGTAGATAACCCCGTAAGCCAAGCGTGGAGAGGTGGAGCCCCGAAAGGGCCCCGCCAGTCAGCCCTTAGGAGAGTTTCTTTTTATGACGATTCAAGCGGCGCCGTTTCTTCCGCTTATGGGTCGCCATTTTCTTTCTTTTTCGTTTTTTTCCGCAGGGCATTCATACCTCAAGATTAATACGCTTCAGAGCCGTTTTTCGCTTTATTGCCGACCCGAGTCGGTTTTGCGAGAGGCATCAATTTGGAAAAAACCGGGGGTTTTGTCAAGGTTTCGGGCCTGGAAGGCCCGCTACGGCGCGGAATAGGCCTTCCGCGAAAGCCCCCAGCGAAGGGTCGCGCGCGCCCATGCTCACCAGCCAGTCTCCGGGCCGGGCTTCCAACGCCATGGCCGTTAGGGTTTCCTCTTTGGTGGGATGGAATTCACCAATGGGCTTCAGGGCATTCACATCGCCGATGAGGTCGCGCGAAGAAATGGAGCGATCGGCCGTGCCTCCGGCATAATAGATTTCGGGGAGATAAAGCTTGTCGCCTTCGCCCAGCCCTTCCGCGAAGGCCTCGACGAACTCCTTGCGCATGAGTTTCATGGGCGCGAAGCCGTGGGGATGGAAAACCGCCAGAATCCGTCCGCGCCCACTGATGGAGTCGGCTCTCTCCAATTCCAGCGCCCGTTGCACGGTAGCCAGGCAGGCCGCCACCTTGGAGGGATTGTGGGCGAAATCGTCGACAACGGTGATTCCCCGCGCTTGGCCCACCCGTTGAAAACGCCGTTCGATACCCCGATAGGCGGCCAGTCCCGTAGCGCAATCCTCCCAGGATATTCCCAATTCGCGCGCCACCGCCAGGGCCGCCAGGGCGTTGGCCAGATTATGCCTTCCCGGAACGCCTAAGGTATAGTCAACCCCTTTGATACGGAAAGAAGTGAACCATTGATCCAGGTGGATGTTTTCGGCCGCGGTATCGCCCACCGAAACGGAAGTGAAAACGGAGCCGGCCGGACCCGGCAGCGACAAACAATGCGCATCCTCGGCATTGATAACGGTTTTCCCGCGCACCTGTAATTTAAAGCGCGCGAATAGCGGCAGCAACTCCTCTACCGGTTGGTGATCCTTCTCGATGTTGAGAATAATGCCGATTTCCGGATGGTATTTGATGAGGCTACCGTCCGATTCGTCCGCTTCGATGACCAGCCACTCTCCCGCGCCCGCTGCGGCATTACCCAGCAAACCGGTTTCGATCAGCGAAAGCAGTCCCGCGCCGGTTATCAATGAGGGCTTAAGGCCTCCCGCCGAAAGGATATGGAAAATCATGGCCGTAACCGTGGATTTACCCGAGGTGCCGGCTACCGCGATGGTCTTGCGGGTATCGGCTAGAAAGGCGAGCAGGTCGGAACGATGCACCACCGGCACGCCGAGTTCGCGGGCGCGGGCGATTTCGGGGCTGGAAGCCTCTATAGCCGTGGATACCACCAAACAGCTGATGTCCTTAGACAGCCCACTTCCATCCTGGGTGTGTAGGGTTACCCCTAGTTTTTGGAAATAATCGCGCTTGAAGGTTTCCCGGCCCTGGTCGAAGCTGCGATCCGAGCCGGAAACACGGCAGGGGCCGAAGGCCAGGTATTGCGCCAAGGCGCTCATCCCCGAACCCGCTATGCCGGAAAAAAAAGGATGCGATAAATCGATGGGCTGCGACAAGGGCTTCGCGTACGGCTATGGGGGTTAGCGGTCGTCGCCGTTATCTTCGCCGGCGTCCACCATGTCCTGGATTTCTTCCATGACCAGGCGGTCGTCCCATAGAGGCTCGCCTTTATCCAACATGAGGCGCTGCTTATAATGGCTTTCGCAAACCTCCAGGGCTTCCTCCATCAAATCGTCCAGCTTTTCTTCGCGCAAGGCCTTCATTAAAACGGGAAGCTCGGATACCGGAGCGAGAATGCCCAGAGCGACCACCGATTCATAGCGGACGTCGGGGCATAAAGAGGAAACGAGTTCCTTGACGCGGCGTAGCGCGGCGTGCAATTCCAAATGCGCGGCCGAATGCACGGCTTCCAACACCACATCGTCATGGTCGGAGAAAAGTTCTTCCAGAATCAATTGTTCGAAGACTTCATTGCGCACCAGTCCCATGGCATAGAGGGCGCTCACCTTGACGAAAGGGTTGGGGGCCTCGTGGTAGAAACGCAGCACGATGGAGGAAATGTAGGGAAGAAAAGCCAGGCACCCCAGGGCTTCTAGGGCGCGACGCCGCACTTCCATGCTCTCCATGGGCGCGTCGACCTTATATAGGAGAAATTCTTTCACCCGCTCGTAGAAATCCCTTTCCACCACCGACTCGCCCTCGTCCTCCTGGGCTGGGTATTCCTCTTCGTGGACCGCGCCTTCCTGGATGACCGCACCCAGGCAACTGCAGGCCATGGCACGCACTTCTTCTTCTGGATGTCGGCGGCCCAATTCAAGGACTTCCTGGAATAATTCTTCGTCGCCGGCGTAATTGTGGGTGGCTTGCAAGGCACTGAGGACAATTTCATTGTCCGCGTCACCCATATAATTCCGCAACTGACGGGTAACGTCGGTACCATCGAAGTCGCGGTTACCGATGTCCTCAATTTTCTTTAGAATTTTGAGTTTGTCTTCCGGGGGAATGCTTTTTTCCATGAGTAGAAACTAGGAAAATATGTCCCTTCTATAAAACAGGGCCATAAGGATAGGTTTTTGGCCCCAATTTTGTTTATTAAGCCTCGTAGTCCACCGGCTTGCAGGGAAAAAAGTGCTTAAAATGGACAAAAATCAAGGGTATCCAGGAAAAAGACGATGTTAAAGCCAGCTCTATCTATAATAGGGGTGATTTTGGCCCTGACCGCGGCCTGGGTCTCGGCTGCGCCACCGGCGGCCCCCCTCCCGGAATTTACCCCGGCTGTCAATTCGGCGGCCGACTCCCTTTTGCAAAAAGCCGTGGCCTTCCATCGCCAAGCCAAAGACCTGACCTTAGCCTTCCAAGCCAAAACCTATCAGTCGGCCCTGGATAAAACCTCCGAATATTCCGGAACCCTTCAACTTAAAGGCGAGGGTAAATTTCGTCTGGAAATTCCCGGCACCCGCATTGTTTCCGACGGAAAAACCGTATGGGAACATCACGAAGCCAATCAACAGGTACTTATCAAGGACATTAAATTCTGGGATGAGGGACAACTACCGGCGCAAGCCCTGTTCCGCTTTTTGGACGCCCGCGCGCTGGAACACGAAGTGGTGCAAGAGGGTAAAATCCGTTTGCATAAATTAACGCTCGACCCTTCTGAAAAGGTGAAAAACCTGCGCGGATTGGTGGTCTACCTTCGTGCCGACAACGATAAGGTGCATAAAATCGAGACGGAAGACCTTTCCGATAATACGACCGAATACCGCCTGACCCGCGTGGAAGCCAATAAGGGCTTGAACGATAAGGTGTTCCGATACTCCGTTCCCAAGGGAGTGGAGTCCGTCGATATGCGGGATTAGAAGATTGTTAACTTTGCCGGTTGCATCCCGTCCGGCTCGGCGGAGTTTGAACAGCTAAGGAGAGGCATGGCTACGGAAAGTTCTTTCGACATCGTATGTAAAATCAGCCCCGACGAAATTAAGAATTCGGTGCAGCACACCCAAAAAGAAATCTCCCTCCGATTCGATTTCAAAGGCAGCAAGGCCGCGATTGAAATGGACAAGAACGACGAGGTGACTTTGATTGCCGACGATGAATATAAATTGAGCCAGGTGCGCGATGTATTCGAATCCAAGATGATCAAGCGTGGTCTCCTGCCCTCCATGGTCACCTATTCCAAACCCGAAGCCGGCGGCAAAATGACCATGCGCCAAACCGCGAAATTCCAAAGCGGCATCGAGCAGGAGGATGCCAAGAAAATCACCAAACTCATCAAAGAATTGAAGATCAAGGTTCAGGTGTCCATTCAAGGCGATCAATTACGTGTTTCGGCCAAAAGCAAAGACGACTTACAGGCTGCGATGCAAGCAGTTAGGCAAGCCGATTTGGATTTTGCCTGCCAATTCGTGAACTACCGATAGAATATCCGAAGCATGATACTGCGAAGTCTCTTTCCCGGCTTTCTGCTCTTGGCGCTCGGGCTACCCGAAAGGGCTCCGGCTCAGGACGACGCCTTGGTTTCCAAGTCCATTACCCTGGCGCTTGCCGACGACGAATTCCTCTACGCCTTCGGCGACAGCGCGTTGCATTACAGCCGCGTCGACTTGTTCCGCGACCCCCTGGATATCCGAACCGGCGCCATCACCTTGAAATATCCCTTGTTGGGCGGCGTAGGTCGTTCGCAGTCGGTGCTGCTTTATTTCCAGGCGCCCCGCACCGATTCGCTTTACGTGAGCGGTTTGGTGCAATTGCACCGGAACGGTAAAACCGGCGTCGATTCGCTGATCATCGACCGTCCCGAAGCGTCGCGCAACCGCATCAACGACGGGGTGCGCGTTTCCGCGCTGGCCGTACTCAATGCCGATACCCTGGTGGTGGCGGCGGGTCGCGCCGGTTTCGCGATCGCCACTTTACGCGCGCCCGGCGCGGGCGAAGGCCCGGCCCTGGCTTCCGATTCCCTGAATTTCCATACCCTGTCCGCCGGGAGTGACAGCGCGGTTACGGCCCTTGGCTGCGCCCTCAACTCTCCTTGCGCTGTCGATACGCTGGCCAAGCTTGCCAATAGCGTAGGGGAGCCCGATTCCATTTCCGCGCTGGCCTTGGCGCCCAAAGCCGGCGAGGGCGTTTTCGCGATAATCGGCACGCAGCGGGGACTGCGCCGCGGAGCGCTCGGCTCAAATTTTTATCCCCCGGTGTCGCTTCCCGGAGTGGCCGATACCTCGGTGTTTCCCATCGATGCCATCCATGCTTCTTCGAACGGTTCGCAAATCTGGGTTTTTTCGCGAACACGTTATTTCTACAGCGACGATTACGGCGAGACCTTCCGCGTGCCGCCCGACCTGGCATCCTCGCCTTTCAAGGCATCGGAAATAACCGGCTTCAATCGTCCACCGCAAGCGACATTCCGAGGCGATACCACTTTCGTTAATTTCTTTCTCGATCAACCCGGCCTGGTGGCATTCCACCGTGATTCCATCGTGGCAAATGCGGGCAACGGTCTCGCGGGAGTCTTGCTGGAAAGCGATGACGGACTTCCCGTCAATCGGCAGAACCGGATTTCGGCGCTAACCTCGGTGCAACGGGGCGGCGCTTATGCCCTGATTGTCGGAACCACGGCCCAAGGCCTTTTCTACCGGCGTTCCGGCGGCGGCTATAATGACGATTGGAAAAACGAAAACAAATTACGCCAGGTTAGCGGTTCTCTGCGCGAAGTCATCACCTTTCCCACCCTGTTTACGGGGCGCACGCCCGAGGGCGACGTCGAATATGTGAATATCGGTTACAAGCTGGAAAAAGACGCGCGCGTGACCATCACGGTGTATAACTATGCCATGGAAAAGGTGAAGGAGGTGGTGCGCAACGCACCGCGCCGGGGCGGCGGAAACCGCAGCGAAAACCAGAACGAAGACCGCTGGGACGGCCGCGATAGGAGCGGACGTTTCGTTTCGGTTGGAACCTATTATCTGCTGGTGGAAACCGACCGCGGAGAAAAAGGCTGGGGCAAGGCCTTGGTGGTGCGAGGAAGATGAGAACACCTTTTATCATCGCGCTATTGGTTTTGGCCGTCGTCGGAGAAAGCCGCGCCACGGCCCGCGAAATTCTGGGCGGCCACGAAGGTTGGCTCGACCGCATGGGCGCAGGCATACGCGAAGCGGGCATGGGTAATGCCGCGAGTGCGGTGGAAGACGCGGCTCCTGCGGCGTATTGGAACCCCGCTCTCTTGCCTTTCGGTCGCGTCCCGGTAGCGGGTTTCGGAGCCGACGTGCGCGCCTTGCAACGGAATGGAGGCTTCGTTTCCATACAGGGCCGGGCCGCCAGCAATTTGGGCATGGGAATCGGCTTGGTCAACCGCGGCGATTATTCCGTGCCGGCCTATGACCGCAATGAAGAATTTATCGGTACGGCGCGTCCTCAAGCTGTAGCCAGTTTCATCGGTGTGGGTATTAAAACCTCGCGACGCAATTCGGTGGGGGCGGCTATTCAATGGTATTCCTCCAATCTCGATATTGATGGTAGTACGGGTAATATCAATCAAATCGGCATCGTGAATCTGGGATGGTACCGTACCTGGACCCCCGCATTTCGCACCGGGGTGGTGGTGCGTAATCTGGGACTCAACCAAAACTTGTCGGCTGATTTTGACCAAATCACTTTGAGCGAAGATATCGGTGACGGGTTCCAGCATTCGGGAAATGATTTTTTCCCCAAGACTTTCGTGGCCTCTGTGCATTACCTGCGCGAATTACGGGGTAAACCCTGGACCTTCGCCTTCGAGCTTTTGAACTATCAGCTGAAGGATGAACTTTTCGTCATCGACCGGAATTTCCATCATGTCGATGTCCGTGCGGGCATCGAAAACCGGGTATTCGAGCCGCTCTGGCTGCGCGCCGGATACGATAAGGGAAACACTTCCCTGGGATTCACCTATGCGTATAAATGGGGTAAACGTCCCATCTCCTTCGATTATGCCGTCATCCTGGAAAAAGGTTTCTTGCACATCAATCCCTACGCCTTGGGAGTGCGTTTGCCGTTATGAGCGCCGGTGACCCCCTCCGACAAATTTGGTAGTTTAGGTACCCACTATGCGCATATTCTCGCTGTTACCCATTTTGGTTTTCGCAGGGTTCGTTCCCGTATATGCCCTGGAAACCGACCGGGTCTATGGCGCGTCCAGTTACCAATTCCTGAAATTACCCCTGTCGCCCAAGGTAATCGGCATGGGCGGAGCCGGCGTAGCTTATGCCTCCAGCGCCGCGGAAATAGACGTTAACCCGGCCGCGGCCCGGTCCGATTCGGGCTCGCTCTTCGTGGGCAAGGGTTATCCCTTCCAGGAGTTCGGCGCCGATGCCAACCATATTACCTGGTCGCTACCCTATCGCGGTTACCGAATCCTCGTGAATGCGCGTTACCTGGGCTTCGAGGACATCGCGGGTTATGACGGCCTCTCGCATGCGACCTCGCCTTATTCGGCGCATACCTATAAAGGGCAACTCGGCGCGGCGGGTGCCTATGGCAAATTGCATTGGGGCGTTACGGTTAACTACGCGCTCAATAATATCGCCTCGTCCAATTATTCCACGGGCATGGTGAACGCCGGTTTACGGTACGAATTGTTCTCCGGTTTTCATCTGGGCGTCGGCGGTGTGAACGGTGATTTCTGGACTTCGGAAGCGGAATTCGACGGCAATGAAGCCCCTTTCCCTCCCACCGCGGTGCAGGCCGGGATTGCGTATCAAAGGGCGATGGGCTCTTGGCAGGCAGGCTTGGCGCTGGATGCGCGCACGCGCAATGATGAAAAACTCACTTTCCCCATGGGTCTTGAAGTGGGTTGGCGAGAGTTGCTTTTCGCTCGGGTCGGTTTTCCCGTGGCGGAGCCGGAACCCGATTTTTCCGCGGGGTTAGGCGTGCGGTGGAGTCTCTTCCAATTCGATTATGCCTTGCAAAGGCATGAAACCTTGAGCCCTGGGCATTATTGGGCTTTGGGTATCCGCTACTAGAGCCCACTTTCGTACCGTCTTGTTTGTGATGGGGTGAAGGCAGGTTCTCCCTTCCGTAATGATCCGTGGGCAGCTCCAAATCGCTTACGTCGACTAAAAATACGAAGTTTGACACGCGAAATATACTTCGTATATATTTGTGTCGTGCCTGACGGCGCCGGGGTCCGGAGTAACCCTGAAGTAGATGGGTGGACATGGATAATGCCCGATCCTAGGGAAACAAAACAGGCCTGGACTTTTTTAACCAATCACGCCCATGTAATCATGTGTCTGGTCAGGAATCCCGCCGAGCGTATGCGCGACATTGCCGCAGCTGTGGGCATCACCGAGCGCGCCGTACAGCGTATCATCGCCGAGCTGGAGGAGACGGGTTATGTCGACCACGTCCGCCAGGGCCGCCGAAATGTTTACCGGGTGCATGGAAGGTTAAGTTTACGCCATTCGGTGGAGCGGCATAAGAAGTTGGATGATCTCATCCGTTTGATTCTACCCTCCAAGGAGGGTAAACATTAATGATAACCGTGGGGAATCCGTTTCTGGAAAGGAAGTTGTAAAGAAATGAGTTCCCTGGATCCGGTTGTACTGTTTTTCCTGCTCGGGCTGGTAGCCGGCCTATTACGTTCGGACTTGCGCCTTCCTGCGGCGATTTATGAATTCCTGACGGTGATCCTGCTTCTCGCCATCGGCCTTAAGGGCGGCGTGGAGTTGGCCGGACAGGACTTACGCCAAGTGGTGCCGCAAATGGCGGCGGTTGTCGTCATGGGAGTCGTTCTCACCTTTATCGCCTATCCCGCGCTTCGGTTGCTAGGTCGCTTCGACAAGGTGAACGCGGCGGCCATCGCGGCCCATTACGGGTCGGTGAGCGTGGGGACTTTCGCCGTGGCGGTGGCCTATATGGCTTCGCGTCAAGTGGTTTTCGAACCGCATTTGCCGGTTTTCGTGGTGATTCTCGAAATACCAGCAATAGTGGTGGGTGTGGTGATAGCCAAGGGGCGCAAGAACTCCGCCAAATGGGCGAGTTTGGCCCATGAGACCTTGCTCGGCAAGAGCATTGTCCTTCTGGTGGGCGGGCTGCTTATCGGCTGGGTGATGGGACCCAAGGCCATCGAATCCGTGGGCGGTCTTTTCATCGAACCTTTCAAAGGGGTGCTCGCTCTGTTCCTGCTCGAAATGGGGCTTTTATGCGCGGCGCAGGTAAGCACATTGCGCAAATACGGCGCCTTTCTGATATGCTTCGGGGTTGTCATGCCGGTCGTGGGAGCCGCGATTGGAACCGGTTTGGGGTGGACGTTGGGGCTGTCCTATGGAGGCACTGCCCTACTGGCCACGCTTGCGGGAAGCGCTTCCTATATTGCCGTACCGGCTGCCATGCGAATTAGCGTGCCGGAATCGAATCCGAGTTTGTCGTTGGCGGCTTCCCTGGGCGTGACTTTTCCCTTCAATGTGACCCTGGGAATCCCGCTATACCTGGAAATGGCGCGTAGAATCCATGGGGTGGAGGTATAAAATGGAAATGGTAACCCGAAAGTTGGTAACCATCATCACCGAGGCGGTTATCGAAAAAGTGCTGATAGGCGAACTGGATAATCTACGGGTTTCGGGATATACGATAACCGACGCCCGGGGTAAGGGCCATCGCGGTTTGCGGAGCGCGGGTTGGGAGCATGGGGCTAATATTCGCATCGAAGTGATTTGCGACGAAGCCATGGCGGATAGTATTGCCGTGAAGTTGAAAGAGCAGTATTACGAAAATTATGCCATGGTGCTTTACGTGAGCGATGTGCGGATAATGCGTCCTGAGAAATTCCAACCGTGACCGGCATGCGGGAAAGCAATTAATAGTTAGCCGGTAGGAGCGATCCTACCGGACCCTGGCGGTTATTTGACGACGGTAATGATCCGTGGTGTTTCGCCGCGGATATTATCAGGCGAAAGGAAAACCATACCGGCGGTGTTACTGGAAAGACTCTGAATCCGTCGTCCGTTCGGGTCGACAAGTCCGCCCACGTTTATCAGGCTTGCCAGTTCTGGTGAACCGGAGATCAAGATATTCCGGGAACGCGATTGGGGAAGGATAGCCACTACTGACCCTTCCATTTCGACTTTTACGTCTATCCAGCCGTTGTGATCCCAGATACCCTCGCCTTGTGCGATGGGAGTGATGCTGAAGCCGGCGAATTTATCGGTGTATTTTTTTCCTATTTCCAGATTCGCATCGTTGAAGTCGCTGCTTTGCCGGGTGCTTGTTCCGGAGCTACGAGAACCCGGAGTCATATCCAATTGGGCGGACTGGATGCGCGTACGCGATCCGAAATAGCCTTCCAGGCGGACTCCAATTCCCTTGCGGGCATTATAGGTCGTGGAAGAATAGGCGGTCCGGTATTCAACCCAATAGTGATATTTGGCATCGCCGGATTGGATACGCAGTGCCAACGTCTTTCCGGATCGGTTGGGATTGTCATGGGCGTAAATGCGATAAACTCCGGAGGTCTTCACATTCGTCAATTCGGCCGGGGTCATCCACCCCAGCGCTTGCTTATACATGGTGTTGTAATGACCTGTAATTCCTCCGCTACCCATTACGTCGAATCGATCGCCGTATTCGAATTTCTCCCCCGTCGCACCTGGAGTACCTATAATGCCTTTATCGGCATTCAATGCCGAGGCATGGGGCAGGCCGACTGCATGGCCTAATTCATGCGCGACCAGCCCGGTGCTATAGCTGCCGTTGGTGAAGTTGGATCCATTGCTGGCCATATAGGAGAGGCCGGACCAATTCAGGCCTATCCTGGGAAAGCTGGCGATATACCGATCCCATTCCCGGCCCTTGGTCAATCCCGCTTCCTTTAATTTGTTATTAATGAAGGTTCGGAAAGCCGACCAATTGGAGGCGTAATATTCTCCATTTTCGGGAGCGGTCCAAACTACCGGGTGAATCGCGAAGGTCATCTTGACCCTATCATGCGAATTATCCTTGAAATATTGGATGACCCGGGTGTGGGTTGCGTTTAGAGTGGATGTTTCCAGTATATACGGCTTGTCTTTGAAAGCTACGCGGAAAACCAAGACATGGATTTTTCCTTCGACGGCGTTGGCAGCGGATTGTTTGAAGAGGAGAGACTCTCCGCTTTCCGGTTCCGTACCACAAATTAAATCTTCGGCGAATACGTTCCCGGCTAGACATCCGGCCACAAGAAACGATAATAAGCTCGGTAGACGTGCAGACATCATAGTTCCCACCTTTGAGGAAGAAAATCCAATAACGACATTATATTGTAAGCGCAGTATTTGGGCCGCACACCCGGTTTTTGGGAAAAAAAGCTCCAACTTGTTCAATAAATAGAACGATTTGGGGCATGAGGATGAATTTCGCATGCTGAGCGGAAGCAGACACCCTTTCCTGGCGGTTACTTGACTAGGGTAATGATCCGTGGCGATTCGCCTCGGATATTACTGGGCGAAAAGAAAACCATCCCGGAGGTGTTATTGGAAAGACTCTGAATCCGTCGTCCGTTCGGGTCGACAAGTCCGCCCATGCTTATTAGCCTTGCCAGTTCAGGTGAGCCTGAGATCAAGATATTTTGGGAACGCAATTGAGGTTGGATGGCCACTACTTGTCCATCTATTTCGATTTTCACGTCCATCCAGCCGTTATGGTCCCATAACCCTGCTCCTTGCGCCGTGGGAGTGATGCTGAAGCCGGCGAATTTATCGGTATATTTTTTTCCCACTTCAAGGTTTGCATCGTTGAAGTCGTTGCTTCGACTGGTACTGGTGCCGGAAGTGAGAGAACCCGGAGTCATATCCAATTGAGCTGTCTGGCTGCGCGAATTGGATGCGAAATAGCCTTCCAGGCGGATGCCGACTCCCTTGCGGGCATTATAGCTTGTGGAGGAATAGGAAGTCCGGTATTCCACCCAATAGTGATATTTGGAATCGCCGGACCGGATGCGCAGCGCCAAGGATTTTCCGGACCGGTTGGGATTGTCATGGGCGTATATGCGGTAAACTCCGGAGGTCTTCACCTCCGTTACTTCCGCCGGAGCCATCCACCCCAGCGCCTTCTTATACATGGTGTTGAAATGTCCCGTAATTCCTCCGCTACCCATTACGTCGAAGCGATCGCCGTATTCTAATTTCTCGCCCGCCGTACCGGGAGTGCCTATGATGTCTTTGCCGGCCTTCAAGGCTGAAGCATGGGGCAGGCCGACTGCATGCCCTAATTCATGCGCGACCAGACCGGAGCTATAGCTGCCGTTGGTGAAGTTAGACCCATTGCTGATACCGCGGGAGAGACCGGACCAACTCAAGCCGATTTTGGGAAAGCTCGCGATATACCGATCCCAATCCCGTCCCTTGGTCAAACCCGCCTCCTTGACCTTGTTGGTCATGAAGGTTGTGAAGGCCGACCAGTTGGAGGCGTAATATTCTCCGTTTTCGGGAGCGGTCCAAACTTCCGGATGAATTGCGAAGGTCATATTGACCCTATCATGCGAATTCTCCTTGAAATACTGGATGACCCGGGTGTGGGTAGTATTCAGAGTGGAGGTTTCCAGCACATAGGGCATGTTTTTGAAAGCCACGCGGAATACCAGCACATGGATTTTTCCTTCGATGGCATTGGCAGCGGATTGCTTGAGTAAAATGGAATTCTCGCCTTCGATTTCGGTGTCGGTACCGCAAACGAAATCTTCCGCGAAAGTGTTTCCGGTTAGACATCCGGCCACTAGGCACAAAAAGGGGATCGATAGACGTGCTGACAACATAGTTCCCGCCTTTGAGGAAGAATATCCGATAACGACAGTATATTTTAGCCGGAGTGGATTGGATGCACTTCGGGTTTCTGGAAAAAAGCGCCTCAACCTGTTCAATAAATTGAACGTTCGGCGGCCAAATAAGGAGTTTTCCATGCTAAATGGCTACCGGCACCCATTCCTGGTGGGAATTTTATCAGGATTGGGCCTGGTTTTCGCCTCCGCAATTTTTTCGGGAAAAGTGGTGGCGGTAGCCGACGGGGACACGATATCCGTGATGCAAGATGGAAAAGCGGTGAAAATCCGCCTTTACGGTATTGACTCACCCGAAAAAGGCCAGCCCTTCGGAACGCGGGCGAAGGAATTGGCAGGGCATCTGGCTTTTGGAAAAGAAGTTAAGGTGGAGGTGGTCGATACTGACCATTATGGCCGCATGGTAGCACGGGTATTTCTCCCGGACGGTCGGCAGCTGAATCAAGTCATGGTGCAAGAAGGCCTAGCCTGGTGGTATAAGCAATATGCACGCAAAGATTCCATCTTGGCTGAGTTGGAGGCGAAGGCGCGCAAAGCGAAGGTGGGAATATGGAGCCATCAGGATCCCATTGCACCGTGGGAATGGCGAAAGCGGTTAAGGGATGAAAGGCGGGAGAAAAAGCGGAAAAAATTGAAGGATGCTCGGAATTGACAGACTCCCAAGGCGGAGTCGATTCGAACCCTCAAAGGCTTTCCTGGTTGCGATCAAATATAATGATACCGACTCGGTCGATGTGCTCTTTCAAGGCGGGTTCGCTGATGGTTTGGTAATTCAAGACATCGAAAAAATAGGGTAACGTTATTTCCTCATTGAGTACCGCGGAAAAGTCCACTGACGTGTTATATGTTACCTTGTCTCCCTTGATAGCGAGGTCGACATCGGAACCGGGCTTATGAGTACCTTTGGCGCGTGATCCGAACAGCACCAGCTGATGCAATTCCGAAAACTTTCGCGCAGCTTCCCGAATTGACTCAGTGTCGCCGGCACTAAGCCCGGTTTTATCCCCGATTGGTTCCATTTTTACGGTGTTACTTTTTTCGAAAAGGTTTCATGAAGTTGGACCAAAAGAGGATAGTAATCAGTCCTTATTTTTCGTTCCACCTCGGCAGCCGTCTCTTCGTTGTAGGTGTGGGTAGTGAGATTGCGATCTTCCAGCGCCTGCATCCAATCATGCCCTTCACCGATTATATTGGATTGGAACGCTTGTTTTATGGCATCGCGTGGACTTCGAATCTGAAAGCCTTCCGCCTCTTGATAGTCCTTCAATAATTTCCACCCCAATTCGAAAGCCATTTCGAAAAACTGGATTAGGCCGGCCCTCTCGAGTACCGAAGGTTTTTTGATTTGAATTGCTGAGGCCAGCAGTTCATGGGCTTTATCGAATTGATTGAACCGCTGTTTCCAGCGTATATCCTTATCGTTCATGAATTCATCCTATCTACTTACCGTATTGCTTTAAAATTTAATTCGATTCACTGAAAACGCCGAATTCGCGGTGGGCCTCAATATGGGCTCAATGATCGGCAATAAGGTCATTTCCCGTTCCCGTCCGGAAGCAGCAGGGCGAATAATTCGGTATGCACGAAGTAGTTGGTGCGCCAGATCTTCTTCTTTCGCAAAAGCCCGATTGCTGCAAGTTGATCCAAGTGCTTTGCGGCCGTCAATCGCGTCACTCCGGTATCCTGCATCAGGAACTCTATTTTGGTGTAAGGATGTTTGAAAAGATTTTCCAACAGTTCTTTGCTGTAAATTTTGGGTAATACGGCCTGGATTTTTCTTTGCGTGTGATCCATAAGATCGCGGATGTCTTTGCTCAACCGGATGCCTTCGAGGGTGGTTTTCTCCACACCGTTCAACACGAAAAGGATCCACTCTTCCCAGCTCCCACCCTCCCGAATCGATTGCAGTCCACGGTAGTACTCACTCTTGTGTTGGATGAAATAGCGGCTCAGGTAAAGTACGGGAAGATCCAACAACCCTTTCAGCACCAAGTAGAGGATGTTCAGAATACGGCCCGTGCGACCGTTGCCGTCATAGAAGGGATGGATGGATTCGAATTGGTAATGTAGCACCGCCATTTTGATGAGCGGGTCAGGATCATCGGGTCCATCCAAGTTGATATAGGTTTCCAGGTTGGCCATCAAATCGATGATGCGCCTAGGTTCCTGGGGCGGCGTATAAATGATTTCGTCGGTGCGAGGATTTTTCAGGCTGGTGCCCGGAAGCTTCCGCAAACCCGCGCTATTATGCATCAACTCCTGCTGGATGCCGAGTATGCAATTGACGGTGATCCATTCTTTCTTCCGGACAGTTTGCAAGCCCCGGTACAAAGCTTGAGTGTAGTGCCGTACTTCCCTGGCCGCGGGATGGACGGCTTCGTTTGCTTGGAACTCGGCGCGGTAAAATTCATCCAGGGTGGTGATGATGTTTTCGATGGCGGAGCTATCCCGCGCCTCTTGTAGGGCGAGGGTATTGATGAGAATGGCTTCGTTGGGAAAGGAGGCCAGGGTTCCTTTGAACTCGGCTAAAACCCGGTGTACCTGGGGGAGGCGGCGAAGAACCGAACGACTTTCCAAATCCACGGTGGGAGGAAGAAAGGGGACATCAAAGGGAATGGAATCCACTTGTCTCCTTATCATGATAAAATTATATCAATAAATATACATTAAATATATTTCATGTATAAAATAAATATAAAAATAGGTATGATATGGGGGCACACGTAATTTCGAATTTATTTTGGCCCCAGGGCTGTCTTTGTGGTATTTTGGGCTAGGCTTCTTTCATTTTGGATTCAAGCCACGAAGTGATTTCAGATAAATCGGCTTTACCGCTGATAATTCGTTCCAGTAAAAAGGCTTCGCCCGAATCCGAATCCACTACGAGACGAAACCCATTCATCCGAAGGAAAATGGCGGTAGCGGCGAAGGCTACACGCTTGTTGCCGTCCAGAAAGGGGTGGTTGGTAGCCAGGCTTTGCAAAAGCGCGGCGGCCTGCTCCGACAACGACTGATAATACCCCGAGCGCGGCCTGGCCAAAGCACTTTCCAACAGCCCTTGGTCGCGTGTACCCGTTGTGCCGCCGAATCGCCTTATCAATTCCGCATGAAGAAGCAGGCATTCATCCAGGGTGACGAAGGCGGTTTCCTTCACTTGGCCAAACGCCGGAGAAGGTCGTCGTGTTGCGTAAGCACCTCGTTCATGGCTGAAGTGAAGGCGGGGCGGATGCGGGTGCGGACGAGGTATTCCGCTAAGGCTTCGCTGACAATGTGGGACAGGCTTTTGCCGCTTTCACTGGCATGGCTTTTCAGATCCCGTAAAACCTCTTCATCAACTTGGGTGGAAAATTTGGACAATTTCATTTCATGAATTTACCTGAAAATTCATTAAATGTCAAGAGGAGGGCTGTGACGGCTGAAATGACCGGAAAACCCTTAGTTTGCCAGCCTCCACGGATAGCCCTTGGCTTATTCATTCAACGGAAGGATTAAATCATTCTGGATTCGAACTCCACCATTGAAGGATGGCCACTTGAATCGTTCCCTTCCATTCAAATCTCTCTGCCAGTATTGAGAACTTGTTCGATATATATAATCGTCCGAGGACTTTTTTTGAAAGGGAATTAGGCTTGTTGAAATTCTCCGCACCGAATCCACTGCAGATGGGTAATTCTTCACGAGATAATTGCATAGTGAGGCAAAAAATACACCGGGTTTTTCTTCCATGCGATTCGCGAAAATAACGCGAGTTTCCCCCACCGTAAGTCGTGTCCCGCACATGTTATCGCCCTTAACTATTACCGTATCCCCGGATATGCATGTATCACACTTGAAAATCTCTTTAACCGTTACGGTATAGGTATATCCGTCATTTTTATGGATTTTTTCATTTTCAACTGTACCCAAAAAAGCGAAATCCGTGTGATTGTAGAAACTTGTAATATCGGGTGCAGCACAGGTGCACCCATAAGAACGTGGCATAAATACAAGTGCTCCAAGTTGAATGAGAATCAAATACCATTTAAATTTTTTCATGATCCCTCGCGCACCGTCAGGTGCTATTTGAATGAATTGTAAGTTGCCTACTTCCTTGGGAATTGGCCCATTTGGAAAACAAAATGTCAAAAATATGAATTCATTTTTTGAATTTGCTACTGAAGCATCGATAACTGGAAATAAGCAAAATTTGATCCAGATTATTTATTGATTAACGGAGTTTATTGTAAGGGGAGCGTCTCAAATTTGGGAATCGGTTCCCACTTTTGGGAGACTCTGCGTACCTGCAGCGTAATGGCCCTGGATACGTCAAGGCGCGAGAATCAAATTTCCGATTTTTTGCCCAGAGGCAGAATACTCGTATGCCTCCCGGATTTGCTCCAACGAATACCGTTTGTCGATGAGAGGTTTGAATTGACCGCTTTCGATCAAGGGTTTCAAATAGGCTAGGCTTCGTCGGATGTTTAAGGGCATGGGGAAACGCACCTGTTTCCCACCCAGGAGCGGAGTTATAAGCGCGAGAAATGGGTTTTGTACCCACGGTCCCAGGTCCGAAGAGATGTATATCCCCTTGGGGCGCAACAAAGATTTGCAATGGCCGAACGTGCTCTTACCCACGGCATCGAAGACGAAGTCATACAGGATATCGTCCCGGGTAAAGTCCTGACGCATATAGTCGACAACCTTGTCGGGCCCCATAGATTTCACCAAGTTCACCTGATCCGTTCCGCAAACCGCGGTTACATAAGCATCCCGGGCCTTCAACAGCTGGACGGCAGCCGACCCAATGGCCCCCGTGGCGCCATAGACCAGCACCTTGTTTCCAGCCTGGAGGTCGACCTTGTTCATGAAGTTATAGACATAATGCGCGCCTTCTATGCCCGCCGCCGCCTGTTCGTAGGTGAGGCCTTCGGGCATGAAATCAATACCCTTGTCTTCGGGAAAGGTGAGGTATTGCGCATGGGATGCGGCGCTGCCATTGTCGTCGAATCCCCATACCTTGTCGCCGACTTTGAAGCGCTTAACGGCCGTGCCCACGGCTTCAATCGTGCCCGCGAAGTCGGTGCCGGGCGTGGCCTTCCTCGGACGCGGGAATCCCGAGACCAACCTCATGATAGCGGGCCGGGCCAGAAGAATTGCGCAGTCGGTCCGGTTGACGGTAGCGGCGTGAACCCGGACCAGGACTTCTTTGTCTGTGGGGGTAGGGGTTTTGACTTCCTGGACGGTGATCTTCCGCGCTTTAGCCGTCACTGCCTCGGCTTTTCCCAATAGAGCCGCCAATCGGTGATGAATGCCCCCAACGCAGTCTCCGTCCGGCCCACAATGGTTGTTCTCCGTGTTTTTGAACTCAGCAATTTATCCCCTGAAATTTTGTTACCCGGGCCAGTACCAGCCAAGGGGTGAAATGGTTTTCTGTGGGCCAACGATTCATGTCATCGCCACATTCAGCGACCAGACGCATCGCACTGTAAGGTCCCAAGCCATGGATCTGGGTGAGTTCAACACCTACCAATGAATAAATGGCGTTCCGGAAATCAAATCCCGGTTCATCGTATCCTTTGGTCCGGTGACGGTGCTTGGGTAATTGCGGAAACGAATTCGCTTCCTTATGTCGAAGGGTATCAATTAGTTTTTTGATTTCTTCGTCACACTGACTCACCTTTTCTTGGTAAATGTCATAAAGTTCCACGGCCTGACGCAAAGAAAAGAGTTGTTCGGCGCGGTAGCTCCCAATCAAGGCCGATGCAAATTCCTCCTGAGAGGACTTGCATCCCAGGTAAATATGCCTGAAAGTTGTGTCTGGTGTCGGGGAGACAGCTCAATTCCGCATGGAAAAGCAGGCATTCATCCAGAGTGAGGAAGGCGGTTTCCGTCACTTGGCCTTTTAAGAGTACAGATTTTTCGTGAAAAGGGGTGTGGGATGGAGGTGGAATGAAAGATGAGGGTATAGAGTAAACAGGACAGACAATTTGAAAATGCATTTCGGAGGTTACGAATGAGAAACGAAACTTTCCCAATCTCCGCAATTGCGACAAAAAGTCGGGTATGAAGCTGGATGGAGGTCGCCCAATGACGAAACTATTCCTGCCTTTGGCATGCGCCTATTTAATGTTATTCACCCCGTTGACCAACGGGCAGGAATTGTACACACAAACGGGTACGGATCCCGCCTGGAAGGATATTTTCGGAAGCGTCCTGCCGAAATGCAAGGTATCGATGGATGGGGTTCCCGGCTCCAAAATCGAAGTCAACGCAGTGGTGGAAGCACGGTCGGCTTTCGGCAAGTATGCAATCGATCAAAAGATTCAAATCCATACACCCGGCAACAAGAGCGTCGTCAGGGATGATTTTCCCAAATGGTCCCGCTGGTATCAGGAAGTCGGCAATACCCAGGTATTCCGGCTGTTTACCGGAGAAACCACAGGCCTGTGCAACCGCCCCAATGCGGCCAGGGTGGAGGCTGAACAGGCCGGCACATACTCCAGAGGAAAATGGCATGAATGGATTGGCGCCTTGACCGTGGTTCAACCGGACGGTTGCAATGGTTGCGCGATTTTTCAGATCAAAACCGACAGTGATTTGCAATGGCCCTTGCAAATGATCATGGAGAATAACGGCGATGTGGTGGCGCAGCAGAGAAAGGGAGGAAGTAAGAAAATTATCCAAAACACCATCGGGAAAACCTTCGATATCAAAATACGTGACAATGGCACCGACTATGAAATCCATGTGGGGAACGAGATCGTGTTCAAAGGGAGCACCTCCCGTAGCTCTTCCAATCACTTCAGGTGGGGAATGTATATGGGAAACCAGGCGCCCAAGAAAGACCTCATGATTTTATTCACGGGCGCCAATATCAATCCCCAGGAAGGTGTCCTCCCCATTTCGGATCAGTCCCAATTTCTTTTTCAAAAACCCATTATCCGCCAATCGGCCCAGGGACTATCCATTTCAGGAGCAGTCGGTCCAGTGGATATTTCCATCGTCGATATGCTGGGAAGCCGGCATGTCCATGGTTTAAATACGGAAAACCCGATGTTCATCCCCACGCACAAGCTGAATACCGGAAAATATCTGGTGCAGTTGCGGAGTAAGGAAAATATCCTGCAATCCAAACTGATAAGTATCCCAGCACTATGATTTGCCTACGGAAAGAAGGCATACTGAAGGAGAATTTTGTGGAAAAGCGAATATTTCGGGTCATTAGACTACCCTTTTACCGGGTGGTTTTCCTGGCGGCCGTGATGACGGCTTTGGCGGCGGAAAAGCCCAACGTCCTCTTCATCATCGTAGACGATTTGGCGAATCAACTCCATAGTTATGGGAGGGATTATGTCATCTCTCCCAGCATCGACAAACTTTCCCGGGACGGAGTGCTTTTCAAGCGGGCCTATGCTCAGGTGCCGGTTTGCGGCGCCAGCAGGTGCAGCTTTCTTTCCGGTATCCGCCCTCACAATTCGACGTTCAATTTGGCCAAGGAGGAATTGCAGAAGTACTACCCCAAAAGTACGACTCTTCCCAAGGCTTTCAGGGATGCGGGTTACCATACCATTGGCGTCGGCAAGGTTTTCCACGTAGCTACCGACATGCCTAACTCCTGGGATGAAAGCCCGGCGGGCGGCGACGGGAATTCGGCATTGGATGAGGATGAGGCCGACGTAGCTGCGGAGCGTGGCCCCATGATTGAATCACCCAATGTCGCCGACAATCAATTATCGGACGGACAGAGGGCCGACAAAGCCATCAGTACCCTGAGACGAATGAAAAATCATGGAAAACCGTTTTTTCTCGCGGTCGGATTTGCCAAGCCGCATCTGCCCTTCATCGCTCCCAAAAAATATTTCGACATGTATAACAGAAATGAAATTCCCATAGCCAACAACCTTAACCCCCCGAAAAATGCGCCTAACGAAGCCAATAGTGGAGGTGGAGAAATCCAATTGTACGGCTCCGGAAACCTTAAGTTTAATAGTCCGGAATTCCATCGCACCGCCCGTCACGCCTATAGCGCCTGCGTGACCTATGTGGACGCCCAGATTGGACGGGTTCTGGATGAGCTCGAGAAATTAGGATTGAAGGATAATACCTTGGTCATGATGATTGGAGACCATGGATTTCTGTTGGGAGAGCATAACCATTGGGGCAAACATAGTTTGCTGCATGAAAGCATTGCCACGCCGCTTATTGTTTCCGGCCCCGGGATTCCAAAAAATGAAAAACGGGAAAACCTGGTTGAGCTGGTCGATGTATTTCCCTCTTTTCTGGAATTGGCCGGCATCCCCCAAACCGCCGCATTGAAAGAGCAATTGCAGGGAATGAGCTTTGCTCCGGTATTGAAAGATGCGAACGCGCCTTGGAAAATCGGCGTCTATTCCAAATGGCTCAAGGTCGGGGATGGCGTTACGCTGGTAACCCAGCAATACAGCTATACCGAATACGGGGCCGGCGGCAAGGGCAAGCGAATGCTGTTTGATTTGGTGAATGATCCGGAGGAAACCGCCAATATTTCGGAACTGCCGGGCAACGCCGCCACCGTGGAAAAATTGAGTAAAATCCTGAAGGGGGGGTGGAAAAATGTTCCCGTGGAAACCCCGAAAATTACGAACATCCGACTCCGCCACCCCAATGGTTTGGGCGTCCGCAATCCCGCTCCTGGTGAAATGAAGGTATACTCGATTTCCGGCGAACTTCTGCGAACCGTGAATATCGAAGAGCAGAGGGCTGCTTTGACTTCTGGGATCCTGGATGTTCCGGGAGGCAATGGAACCTACTTGTATTCCATCCAACCTTCCGAGGGCGCGGCCTATCAAGGAAAACTGGTTGTGCATGACCGGAAAATCATGAATTGATTTTTCTTACCGCGTACTAGTATAACCATTATTCATGGTAGTATTATTCCCGTTCCCAGAGTAAAAATATTGGGAATTTTGCGGTTCTATTCCCCGTCCCAACGGCTTTTGGCCGCTATCTCCTTAATTTCTTGACTGTATTACAGCGTGTACACTTAGGAGGACGAATATTTCCCGAAAAAGGAAGTGGCTTGAAGGATAGGAGTATAAGATAAAAGGGTAGAGCGGCTCATGCGGAATGTAACATCCAAAGTGCCTTTAGCTATTTGAGGAGACGCGAATATGGTTTATCGGGAAATGTTGCAGAAGAAGGTGGTGGCTACAATCCTGATAATTTGCGCTGGGTCTGTCACTTTGCAAGCGCAAACCTACTATACCCAGATCGGAACGGATCCGACCTGGGATAAAATTCTTGCTGATAAAGCCATTCCCATTGGATCAAATTCCACCGGTGGTTACCTCGGTTCTAAAATAGTAGTGAACCGATCGGAGGTGGAAGTCGGTCCTAATGCCAATCGTCCCATTGAGCAGGCAATTAATATCCACACGCTTGGCAACAGTGTCATTCCCCGTGCAGACTTTCACAAGTGGACGAGATGGTACCAGGAAGACGGGAATACCCAGGTTTTTCGCCTTTTCAATGGGGAAACCAACGTGCGCAATACCCGGCCCAACTCCGCCAGAATCGAAGCCTTCAGCCAGCATAAATGGAAAAAAGGAACGCAATGGCATGAATGGGTGGGCACTTATACGCTCGTTAAGGCGTCGGGCGCGATTTTCCAGATCAAAGCGCCAGGTCCCGTAGATTGGGCTCTCATGATTACCGTCGGAAGTCAGACCAGTATCAAGCTGCAGTACCGAGATAAAACCACTAAAACGGTCAATTCTGGACGCAGGTTTGATTTGCGGATAAGGGATAACGGACATAATTTCGAGGTATATGTCAACGGCAAACTCGAAATGAGCGGGAACTACGATAGAAAGGGTTTAGAGAGTAATTTCCGATGGGGAATGTATGTCGGCGCACAACGTAAAGCGACTGAATCCATTATGATGGTCACGGGAGCCACCATTAATCCAAGTAGCGCCAAGCCCCTATCGCTGGATGGGCAAGTCTTGTTTTCCAACCCCCAGGGAAAAACCCGTTTAACGATGGCGATGGATGGCCGGATTTTCACCCTGAACCGGGAGGCGCCGTGGGAGGTGGTATCCTTGCAGGGCAAGACTTTGCGGCAAGGGTATGGCAATTCTTTTAATCTGGGTGGGGCCGCCCCAGGATTGTATTGGGTCAAGTTGGGGGATACGGGGGAGAGGTTGCGGCTGGGGCCCTGATTGGGTTTTCGGCGAGTTTCCGTGGTCTTGGGGATGCTTGAAATTACCCATCTATCCGATTGACGAGAAAATTTAACGAGAGTTACTTGGAGGTTACCCATGAAATATACCCAATCCCTGTATCAAACAGCCCTATTTGCATTATCCGTTTGCCTTTTCCAATCACTAGGAGCCGATCCTTTATATACTGAAACCGGAAACCAGCCTACCTTCAATAATTCAATTTGCTCAAATGCCAATAGCGGCACTAAAGTAACTGTTAATAAGGCCATGTTCGAAGTCGGATACGGTCGTCAATCCATCATGCAAGGCATCAACCTGCATACGGGATGTGGCAGCCAACTGCCCCGCAGCTCGTTCAGTAAAATGAGCTTGTGGTACCAGGAAGACGGAAATACCCAGATTTTCAGATTGTATTCGGGTGAAAACAATACGAACCTGGGAAGGCCAAGAACCGAAGTCAATGCGCACAGATGGGGAAAAGGTCCCTGGCAGGAATGGACCGGCCGTTATACCATTTCCAGTAAACCCCTGGGTGCCGCGATTTTCCAAATTAAAAACAACAACGGGAGCAATCCCGGGGAGCGATTCCACTGGCCCTTCCAGCTGCATCTTCACAGCAATGGAGATATACTGGTGAAGCCGCGTTATTCCGACTCGAAAGTCATAGCCCCCAAAATGAGCGGCAAAGGTTTTGATGTGAGAATAAGGGATAACGGGGGAGAATGCGAGATTTACATAGACGGAAAACTGGTTTGGAAAAACAGCTATAAACTGCCCTCGGGCAGCACGAATCATTTCAGATGGGGCATGTACAAGGGTGATTCGAATACACCCTATGATGGAGTTCTATTCGTTTCCGGCGCTCAAGTCAATGGCCAAGGAGGTGCTTTAAGCGTGGATGGGAAGTTCGGCAATTTAGACAAGACCTTTTCCATAAACGGAACCGCTTTCCGCCATTCGTCCAATGACATCATCAAAAGTGTCAGGATCTTTGATTTGCACGGCACCTTGTTGGATGAGGTTCAGGCGCGGAATAATTCCATCAATTGGGAAGGCCCGCGGCATAATGGAGGAGCAGCGGCGCGAGGAACCTATGTCGTTCAATTGAACCATCGCGATGTTTTCAAATACATCTTACCTTGAGCTAATAGAAGGCGTGGAGTTGCATTCGGACCTGATCCTGGTTCCGGATGACATCTTGGGGAATCGAAGTGCGGAAGTGGTAATACATACCCAATTGCAGGAATTGAACAGGGAAGTATTCCATTCCCGCCACTATGCGACTGCGTCCATTCCTGGCAAAGGCAAATTCGCGGTCGGGATGTGTCCAATCGAGAACTCCCTTGAGAACCAGCCCCTTTCTCAGAAAAAAGTCGGCTTCCACGAACCCGAAAGTTTTTTCAACCATGCTGCCGTTCTCCTCTTTGGTCACCCAGTCGACCTCTCCCAATAACACCAACCTTTTATATCCCATGCCCATAAAGGCGCCCATGCCTTTGTCCCCGCGGCGCAACGGCTGCACAAAGCCGGTCAAATCGCCATAGGAGCGATAGGCGGAGACGCCGACCCGGAAGGTTTGCGGAAAATTCCAGCCGGCGAAATTGAGATAGCTGATGGCCGAAGTCTGGTTTTCCGCCACGGCCCAGGAAAATGAAAAGGGGCCCGGCTCCATGCCCACTTCCAGGCCGGTTTTGGGGTTGGCATAAGTGAACTGGGTGATTTGCCGCGTGGGAGTGTCATCGTCATATAACCTGATCCCGAAGGGCTGAAGGAATTTGCCCGCCTTCACATAAGCCTTGGCCTTGCCGGTCTCTACCAGGATGAAAGCTTCGCGGGCTTCCGGAGCCGGAGCGATTCCGTGATCGATGTACACCTTTAAAAAGGACTTGATGAGGTCGAGTTGAACATAGGCATTCCCTTCAGGTATGCGAAAACCGCTGGATCCCGGGGAGTCGACGCTATCCGACGCATGGGGGAGTGTGGAAAAACTTTCCAACCTCAAATTGCCTCCGGTGCTGATGTTAGGGCCCAGCTTCCCGTCAAAGGGAGAATCGGTGGCTTTTGTCGTCCCCGGCAGCATGTATTGGCTGAAGGTGCAAAATCCGGTTCATGGTGACCGGCTAATCCGATTCAAAGTGACCGGCCGATCCGGTTCAAGATGACCGGTTCGGACGATTGACCCGAGGGTGAAAATCCGGTTCAAAGTGACCGGTTTTCGTCCTTCTCAATCCAG
>JBGTHM010000087.1:0-21651 GCA_041746255.1 Fibrobacteria bacterium
ACCCGCATAGGCATGGCCCTTTTATCCCTGGGTTTATTCGTCTCGCCGATATATTTGTCAGCGCATCCTTCCGGCACAGCCCTGGTGGATATTTACCTGTCGGATGATTCCTTGAGGTTGGTCGCCGACATCAATGGCGAGGATATGCTTAACGCGGCCTGGCCTGAAAAAAGTTTCCATACCATTTCCGTATCGGAATATCCTCAATTGCACGATCGCATCGGGTATTACCTGAAATCCAACATTATGGTAACCCTCAATGCGAACCGGGTGGATCTGGTGAACGTAAGTTCATGGTACCCAGGAGGAGGGCCGGGTGAATTGATGGACAGCACCCAACTGAACGATACCACTTATATCATTGAACTTAAGGCCCCCATTCAACTCATGGATGCACCCCTCACGGTGCAGTCTTCCTTGTGGGCTCGATTCGGCATAGAACCCATCACCCAGGTCAGCATTCATTATCGCGATTCCCTGGTCCATAGAAAATGGATTCTTTTGGAAGACAAGGTGAGCCTGAACGTTCATCCCGATACCTTGGCAGCCGTTTTGGAGGCACGACGCGCTGCGGGCTCGGATGGTGGTCCGCCTTCCAGCGAGATCATTTCCCGCTTCATATATTTGGGGTTTATCCATATCATTCCGGAGGGAATGGATCACATCCTATTCGTTTTGGGCCTGTTCTTTTTTTCCACAGCCCTAGGTCCGCTGCTTATCCAGGTAACCGCTTTTACTATTGCGCATTCCATTACTCTCGCGCTTGCCGTTTGGGGAGTCTTCTCCCTACCGGGCAGTATTGTCGAACCCTTGATTGCGCTTTCCATCGCAGTGGTGGGAATAGAGAATATTTTTTTCCGACGCATGCGCGCCTGGCGTTGGTTGCTGGTATTCGGCTTCGGCCTAATCCACGGCCTGGGGTTCGCGGGTGTACTCAAGGACTTAGGTCTTACCCAAGGCAATTTTTTAGCCACCCTGATTGGATTCAATATCGGCGTGGAATTGGGTCAGTTGGCTGTTATCGCCCTCGCCTTCGTGGTTACGGTATGGTTTTGGCGTAAGGCCTGGTATTTTCGTTCGGTGGTGGTACCCATCAGCGCGTTAATTTCCATAATCGGGCTCTATTGGGCGGTGGAAAGGATCTTTGGGGCCGGATGAGGCGCGGCGATAGGAGCATAGGGCAAGGCCCGTTTACGCCGGTTTACCTATCTTTTCAGACGGACTTTGAAATTATGAGGAAATGACCCGATCGGAAGGATTGGCTTCATATGGAAATTCCATTTCTACGGATAGCCTTTTACCTGATTGGGCTCTCCCTAACCCCGATATTTTCCCAAACCCTCGAATTCCAACTTACTCCCAGCGCCGGTTTTGATAACCAATCAGAAGGGCCGCAAATGGATTGGAGCGTCGGCGAAACCGTAATCGGTTCGCCGGACACAATTTACAAGTATCTCCATTCGGGCTTTCGCCAGGTTGTGTTGGAAGAAGTGCTGATGGTATTGAATGGACCCGCTGTGGCCAATTCCATTTTGGTGGAGAGCATAGGAGGGTACCTCATAATTGAAATTCCGGGCACGGCCAGCCGGTTCAAGATAAATCTCTTCGACAGCAATGGTAGAGTGCTTGCGGAGTATCATTCCGGAGGAGGAGAAAAGCTGACTTTGAATTGGAAAGAAGTTTCGAGTTGGGCCGCGTTTATGCGGATTTATTCTGAAGAAGGTAGTCTGGTGAAAAGCTTTAAATTGTTTCGGGGAGAATGAAAATGAGAAGTCTATGCCATTTGATTGGGTTGCTTACCGTAATGGTGATTTCCGCTTGGTCCCAGTCACCGCCAGGATTTCATTACCAGGCAGTCTTGCGCAATGAGCAGGGAGCGGTGGTAAAAAGTCAAACCGTAGGTGTGCAAATCCGGATTCTAAAGGATACGGAAAAAGGCGCGGAAGTTTACAGTGAAAGCCATGTTATTAAAACCACGCCCCATGGAAATATTAATCTGCGCATCGGAAGTGGGAAAGCCAAAGGTTCCTTAAAGGATGTAGATTGGGGAGCGGCCAGCCATTTTATCAGCTTAGGGCTTGATTTGGCAGGCGGGGAAAATTTCACCGATGCCGGTGTCGCCCAATTGATGAGCGTTCCATATGCTCTGCATTCGGTCTCAAGTGAACGAACTTCCCAACCCCCGCAAAAAATCTCCCTTGGTAACGATACCCTGTATTTGAGTCATGGCGGCGGCAGTGTAAAACTTCCCACGTCGATCCCCGGATCGGTCAACCAAATTTCCGATGCAGACGGAAATACCCAGGTTATAGTCGAAAAAACGCCCAATGACGATGTCGTCCGATTTCAAATGGGCGGCCAGGAGAGAATGCGCATGCGTGGATATGCCTTGGAATTCGTCAATAGCGGGTCCTCGGTATTTGTAGGAGACAGCGCCGGGGCCAATGCGAACGGCAGTAACAGGATGAATGTTTTCTTAGGCGATAAATCCGGAAAAAATAATACCGTCGGTACCTCGAATGTCTTCACAGGGTTTTCGACTGGTGCGAACAATACCACGGGAAATATCAATGTTATTTTGGGATCGGCCGCCGGCTTCAACAACACTTCCGGGCAGTCCAATAATTTTCTGGGAGCATCCGCTGGATTTTTGAACACTACGGGCGGCAAAAATATTTTTATCGGCACCGAGGCGGGGCGCAACAATACCACTAGTGATTCGAACCTTTTTATCGGTCACGAGGCTGGTTATAATAACTCGGTTGGTAAAAACCAGTTTATCGGCAATCAATCCGGCCGGGCGAATACGGTTGGTGAGTGGAATACTTTTTTGGGTTATCGTTCCGGATTTCGCAATACAGCGGGATTTTCCAATACTTTTTCAGGGTATGAATCCGGCTTAAGTAATACCACCGGTAACTATAACACCTTCGCGGGGCAACAGTCCGGCTATTCCAACGTCACTGGCTCCGCGAATACTTTCATGGGGCATCAAGCGGGTCGGGTCAATACCGCGGGTTTGGATAATACCTTTATGGGGGCTTATTCCGGCCATGCCTTTGGATCCGGATCCCTCAACACGTTTATCGGCAAGGGAGCCGGAGGTGTTTCAACCAATGGAACCCGGAATACCTTTTTGGGTGCGGATGCAGGCGCCGGAAATTCAGGCGCTTCGAACACCTTTATTGGAGCCGGCGCCGGACAATCCAACGCTGGAACCGGCAATGTTTTTATCGGCGCGGGCGCAGGAAGTTTATCCGGGGAGTCCAATGCCCTGATAATCAATAATTCTTCCGCAAGCATACCGCTTATCTACGGGAATTTCAGCCGTGACTCGGTGGCGATACGGGGTTCACTCAGAGTGAGGGATACCATACGGGCCTATGCCGTCAAGGCTCATGTAGTGGAGGGCACCATAGTCAATGTTTACGGGCAGTTAAACCAGTTTTCCGATGAACGCCTAAAAAGCGAGGTAACCCCTATTCACGGGGTGGTGGAAAAGCTGGGACGTATCCAGGGCGTCTACCATCGATGGAATAAATTATCCGAAAAGGTTGGAACCTTTCCGGCTGGCCGCCAAATAGGTGTAATGGCACAGGATGTGGAGAAAGAGTTTCCTGAGCTGATTAGCACGCATGCAAATGGCTATAAAACGATGGACTATGTGAAGCTTTCCGCGATTCTGCTTGAAGCCGTCAAAGGCCTGAACAAGCAGAACCAGGAACTTTCCTCCCGATTGGATCGTATCGAAATGGAAGTGAAGAGGCGCGGTAGGGAAGCGCGTGCCGATTAGAGATTGGGCTCAATCGAGTCTTCCGTCTTTTCGGCTTCGAAACGAGGCGCCCACTTACCGAAAACGCTGGTTGAATGCATCGGCTCAGGTAAATAGGAATCCAAAAAACCGAGATACCAACGAATGGCGCCATAAATCAGAAGGAAGGAAAGCAGAAAGGTTTTCCAGGGAAATCTTTTTTCCGCAAAAGGGTCGCGTATATCGCTGCGTGAACCGGGCGGCAATTTGGCCACACTGCTCAAGGTGGCGCCGAAGGGTACATTGAATTTTGCCTTGGCATTCATGGCCCATCCGTTCGCATCGAGAATCGGGCCGAGATTGCGCTTACGTAATTTGATATAGGCGAGATTTCCCATCAGTACGATTACAAAGGTTCCGATAGCACCAGCCGCGACCCCGATGGCGGCAACGGTCCCCACATCGATTTTCTTGGGACCAGTCGGTTTGACCTTGTCCAAATTCGCCGTGGTGGACGCAGCGGTCGCAAGTTTATTGTCCGCTTCCGCCTCCGCTTCTACGACTCGCTTGGACACCCGTTCTTCCAAATACCTCACGAATTTCTTATAGGGTGACCAAAAGGCCTAGCGGATACTGATGGGATTGTCCACTATTCTGGCGATGGTCGCGTCCCAGTCCTGGCCCTTTCTGTCGTAGAAGATGCCGTTGCGTCCCACCATCAGGTTCTCGGAATACCCTGTCGTAAAATCCGTAACGATTTGCATTATTTCATTGGTCTCTTTCCGAGTGCAGTCGAGATAGGCCAGGTAGGCGCCGGCTAATCCCGCCATGCTGGCGTGCTTAGACGGGTCTTCCACGCGCAGGCACAGTCGGCATTCCCGCCTATCGAGAAATAGAGTTCCGCATTGGAAAATCGAACGCTCGGATCCGTCGAGAAATCCTTGAAATTGACGAAATTGTTGCAAAGCAAGGCGATGTCCCGGTAAAACCGAACCAGGCGCTCCACCAATTCGATACTGGTGGTTTCGTTTTCCAATGCTTTGTCCCGCTCAACCAGTTCCTTTAACCGGTTACGCATGTCGGATTGCAGTATTTCGTGAATTCGATTCTCACCCAGCTTTTCCACTTTGTGACCGGCTTTTTCGGCCATCCACGCCTGGAAGGGCGCGAATTTCTCGAGAATAAGTTTACATTCCGATTCGGTTATCTTTTCCCGGGGGCCGAGAAGGGGCTTCACCACTTCCTCGGCAAGTGCGGACAAGGTGGCGGCATGCGCAGGATTGACCGGACCGGTAAGTGGCAACGGTTTTTCAGGCGCTATGTGGGACAGCGGGAATCCGGCGACCTCGTCACCGGTATTACTCAAGTCGCTCGCGGCGATAACCAGGTACTCATCCTCCTGACGGTTAAGCACATTTTCAGCGCGTGGGTGGTATGCGGTAAGCCGGCAGCGGCATTTTCCGTTTCGGTAATACCAAAAGGAAAGATGGCGTCGGAATCCGATTGTCCTTTGCGGGTCCAGGCTTGGTAAGCCTCGGCCCCGGCGAAAAAGAGTTCAATCCTTTCCGAGTCGATGCCGGGTTTTCCAGAAAGGTCGGAAACGAATCCCGTACATTCCATAATCTCCTGGATGACTATGCGGGCCCGCTCTTCCGTTGCAGACAATTCGGTTATTACCCCATCACCATTAAAGGCGGTATTTGCAAAAATACGCGCTTTATCAGCAACGTCCCCGACTGAAAGAGAGGACGCTTCCGGCTTGCCGATATTTATAAGTATTTGGCGTGCGGAGGCAAGCAGAATTTTGCCTTCGGGATAGGCGTCGTTTATGGAGGAAATCGGCAGGAGGGAATCACCTTTTACAAGATCGTCCGCATTTTTCAGGTTTCTACCCGCAAACTTTACTGCGGCGACTAATTCTCCAGGACGTATGCGGCCGTTATTGTCCATATCAATGAGTTCCAGTGTGCGCGAATCGATTTCCAATCCGGATGTGGGGCAGGCCAGGGCGACCCAAAGTTTTTTGTCGAGGAATTCAAGATTCATCAGATCCGCGCCGGAAACCAGCTTAACCTGATCGAATCCTCAGGTCCGGAAAAATGTCCATTTATGTTTGACAGCCACCGTATTTTCCCCCGGAATGGGCGAAAAGGTAACTTTCAGGGGAAGTAAGCCCAAGGGTATCCCCAGCGACTTGGGAGGGTTTCAACGGGGTGACTTGGAGGTAAAAAACGAGTTAGCCATGGTTGATTCGATTTCAAGTACGGGTGAGAATATTTCTTTCGGGCTTATTCTATAAAAACTATACTATTTAAAATATTTTTCGTTTAAAACGGCGGTAGGACCAAGCCTCGAATCCCCTCAGGGCATAAGTCCAAAGTTTTGGAAATCAGCAAAGGATGTAACGATGTCGCCCAGCAGATCTCATACCGAGGTTGAATCCTATAAGAAGAATCTGTTGCATGCTTTGGTTGCTCTGAACAAGGGCGACTTTTCGGTGCGACTCAAGGGAAATCCCGAAGGTATCGATGGGAAAATTATCGATGCCTTCAATGCGGTAGTGGAGAATAACGCAAAAATGGTGCGTACGTTGGAGCTTACCAGCCGCATGGTCGGTAAGGAAGGAAAGATCTCCCAACGAATCGCCATCGGCGAAATGCAGGGCGCTTGGGCCGGCAGTGTTGAGGCTGTCAATACCCTTATAGATGATCTGGTGGCGCCGACGACTGAAATGGCACGCGTCATTGGGGCGGTTTCCGCAGGTGACCTCTCGCAAACCATGGATTTGGAAATTGACGGGCGAAAGTTGAAGGGTGAATTTCTTCGCACGGCCAAAACCGTGAACACCATGGTGAGTCGTTTGGGTTCCTTCGCGTCGGAAGTGACGCGCGTGGCCCGCGAAGTGGGTACGGAAGGTCAATTGGGCGGCCAGGCGGTGGTACGTGGCGTGGCGGGTACGTGGAAGGATTTGACCGATAATGTGAATTCGATGGCGAGCAACCTGACCAATCAAGTACGCAACATCGCCGAGGTGACCAAGGCGGTGGCTAACGGGGATTTGTCCAAAAAGATTACGGCAGACGCGCGGGGCGAGATTCAGGAATTGAAAAACACCATCAATACCATGGTGGACCAGCTGAACTCCTTCGCTTCGGAGGTGACGCGCGTGGCGCGCGAAGTGGGTAGTGAAGGCAAACTGGGCGGCCAGGCGATAGTCCGCGGCGTGGCGGGCACGTGGAAGGATTTGACCGACAATGTGAATTCCATGGGCGGCAACCTGACCAATCAAGTACGCAACATCGCCGAGGTGACCAAGGCGGTGGCAACGGGTGATTTATCCAAAAAGATTACCGCCGATGCGCGCGGCGAGATTCAGGAATTGAAAAACACCATCAATACCATGGTGGATCAGCTGAACTCCTTCGCTTCGGAGGTGACGCGCGTTGCGCGCGAAGTGGGTACCGAAGGCAAGCTGGGCGGTCAGGCGGAAGTACGGGGCGTGGGGGGTACTTGGAAGGATTTGACCGACAATGTGAATTCGATGGCCAGTAATCTGACCAATCAGGTGCGTAATATCGCGCAGGTGACCACGGCGGTGGCCAACGGGGATTTGTCCAAGAAGATCACGGTGGACGTACAGGGCGAAATGCTCGAGATGAAGAACACCATCAATACCATGGTGGATCAGCTGAATTCCTTCGCTTCGGAAGTAACGCGCGTTGCGCGCGAAGTGGGCACCGAAGGCAAGCTGGGCGGCCAGGCGGAGGTGCGCGGAGTGGCGGGAACATGGAAGGATTTGACCGACAATGTGAACTCGATGGCCAGTAATTTGACCAATCAGGTGCGTAATATCGCGCAAGTAACCACGGCGGTGGCCAACGGGGATTTATCCAAGAAGATTACCGCCAGCGCCCGAGGCGAAATCCAGGAATTGAAGAACACCATCAATACCATGGTGGATCAGCTGAACTCCTTCGCCTCGGAAGTGACGCGCGTGGCGCGCGAGGTGGGTAGCGAAGGTAAGTTGGGAGGACAGGCCGAGGTTAAAGGCGTATCGGGAACATGGAAAAACCTGACCGACAATGTGAACATGATGGCGGCGAATTTGACCGGCCAGGTACGCGGAATCGCGAAAGTGGTGACTTCCGTTGCCAATGGCGACTTGAAGCAGAAGTTGGCCTTTGAAGCCAAAGGCGAAATCGCGGCATTGGCCGATACCATCAACGGGATGATCGACACACTCGCCATTTTCGCGGTTCAGGTTACCACGGTGGCCCGGGAAGTGGGGGTGGAGGGCAAGCTGGGCGGCCAGGCCAGCGTTCCGGGCACTTCCGGAACCTGGAAAGTGCTTGTCGATAACGTAAACCAATTGGCCGCGAATTTGACGACTCAGGTGCGGGCCATCGCGGAGGTGGCCACGGCGGTGACGAAGGGTGATTTGACGCGCTCCATCCAGGTCGGCGCCCAAGGCGAGGTGGAAGCCCTGAAAGACAATATCAATCAGATGATCGCAAACCTGCGCGAAACCACCCTGAAAAACGCCGAACAGGACTGGCTTAAAACCAACTTGGCCAAATTTACGCAGATGTTGCAGGGGAAAAAGGATTTGCTCACGGTTTCCCGCCAGATTCTGGCGGAACTGGCTCCGGTGGTCTCCGCCCAACAGGGGGTGTTCTACCTCATGACCCATTCCGGAGACCAGCCAAAGTTAAGGCTACTGGCGTCTTATGCGCACCGGGACCGCGAAGGCGCGGTTACCGAGTTCGCGCTGGGCGAAAGCCTGATTGGGCAATGCGCATTGGAGAAAGAGCGCATCTTATTGACCAACGTTCCTCCGGATTATATCCAAATCAATTCGGGTCTGGGAGAATCTCCGCCCTTAAGCATTATCGTCCTTCCCGTCGTATTTGAGAATGCCGTAAAGGGAGTCATCGAATTGGCGTCCTTCGAAAAATTCAATGCGACTCATCTGGCTTTTTTGGAACAGTTGACCGAGAGTATCGGCATTGTCTTGAATACCATCGAAGCCAATACCCGCACCGAGGATTTACTGACCCAATCCCAATCCCTGGCTCAGGAATTACAAAGCCAGCAGGAAGAGTTGCGGAATACCAACGAAGAATTGGAAGACAAGGCGACCTTGCTGGTTCGGCAAAACGAAGAGGTGGAACGGAAGAATAGGGAAGTGGAAAACGCCAAATTGGCGCTTGAGGAAAAAGCCACGCAATTGGCGTTAACCTCCAAATACAAGTCTGAATTTTTGGCGAACATGTCCCATGAATTGCGCACTCCTCTCAACAGCCTGCTCATATTGGCGCATCAGCTTTCCCAGAACACCGGTGGAAACCTCGATGATAAGCAGGTTCGCATCGCCGGCAGCATTTATTCGGCGGGAACCGATTTGTTGACTCTCATCAACGACATTCTCGATCTATCCAAAATCGAATCGGGAACGGTAACCTTGGACGCTAGCGAATTCAGCCTGGTGGAACTTAGCCACGACATGGACCGGACCTTTCGGCACATGGCCGACTCCAAAGGGTTGGAATTCTCCATTGAAGTCGAATCCAATACCCCTCCTTACATCGTCACGGACTCGAAACGGCTGCAGCAGGTGCTCAAAAACCTGATTTCCAATGCCTTTAAGTTTACGGAAAAAGGCAAGGTGAACTTGAGAATTTTCACGGCCGAAAAAGGCTGGACTCCCGGTCACCCCTTTCTTGACGGCAAGACCCGGGTTTTGGGTTTCGCGGTCAGCGATACCGGTATCGGGATTTCTCCCGATAAACAACAGCTGATTTTCGAGGCATTTCAGCAGGCCGACGGAACCACGAGTCGGAAATACGGGGGAACCGGCCTGGGGCTGTCCATCAGCAGGGAAATTTCGCGATTGTTATGCGGAGAAATCAGCCTGCATAGCGAAGAGGGTACGGGAAGTATTTTCACGCTTTACCTTCCCTGTGAATTGGAGTACATCAACTTTCCGGTTTCGGAAGCCTCGCAAGCGGAGAGTTATCGCGCTTTCGTAGAAAAAAGTGACGAGGTGATGTGGGCGGGAGCCGGGAAACAACCGAAAATGGATATCGATCCAGCGCTCGAAGACGATCGTCTAACCATCCTACCCGGCGACAAGATATTGTTGATTATAGAGGATGATGCAATTTTCGCGCGCTTATTGCTCGAGATCGCTCATGAAAAAGGGTTCAAGGCGGTTGTGGCGGGTATGGGGCGGCGCATGTGGGAGTTGATCCGTCAATATTCCCCCCTGGCCATCACGCTGGACATGCATCTACCCGACATAGATGGATGGAGATTGCTCGAGCGTTTGAAACAAGAACCGGAAACCCGACACCTTCCGGTATTGATCATTTCGGTTGAAGAGGATCGGATTCGCGGCCTGTCCCAGGGCGCGATGGATTTTCTAACCAAGCCCGTCAGTAAGGAAAAATTAGAGAATTCCCTGGATTTCCTTAATTCTTTTTTAAGCCGCGATTCGCGCCGGATTCTGGTCATTGAACCCCGTGAAATCGAACATGAAACCGCATTGCAACTGGTGGACGAAGCCTTCGTGGAAACCCAAATCGTGCGGACCTTGGATGAAGCCGTTGAAAAAGTATCGGAATCCGCATTTGATTGCGCGGTATTGCAATTGGAGTCGACTAACGGTTCGGCGGCGGTGATTTTAGAGGAGTTACGCAAACGCCCGATTCTACGCAACCTTCCGATTGTAGTTCGCTTGGACACGGAGTTGCCGGGAGATGTCGAATTGCGGCTGAGGGAGTTGTCCAAGTCGATGGTGATTCGGCAAACGCGATCACAAGAGCGGCTGCTGGACGAAGTCCTTCGATTTCTGCACGTTCCCCAGCAAGAATTATCGGATTCCCGGCAAAAGGTCGTGGATTCGTTGCATGGCTCGGACGAAGTGTTCGTCGGCAAGAAAATTCTCCTCGTAGACGACGACATTCGTAATATTTTCGCAATGACCAGTTATTTGGAAAACTATGGCATGGAAGTCATATCCGCCGAGAACGGCAGCCAAGGTCTGGAAATGCTGGAGAAAACCCCGGATATGGATGTCATTCTGATGGATATCATGATGCCGGGAATGGATGGGTACGAAACGACTCGGGCCATTCGCAAGAATCCGAAGCATGCCGACGTCCCCATACTCGCGATTACCGCGAAAGCCATGCAAGGCGATCGGGAGAAATGCCTGAGCGCCAGCGCCTCCGACTATATTGCCAAGCCGTTCGATCCCGTGCAATTGCTGACCATGCTCAGGCAGTGGCTTTACCGATAATCATTATATGAAGTTACCCTCCGAAATACCGATTCAAGTCCTCATGGTGGACGACTCTCACGAGAAGTTGCTCGCGCTGGAATCCGTTTTGTCGGGACCGGGTTTGGAAATAGTCAAAGCCCACTCCGGGGCGGAGGCGCTGCGTAAATTGTTGTTGCAGGACTTCGCGCTTATCCTGCTTGACGTGCGTATGCCTTCGATGGGCGGATTGGAGGTAGCCAGGCTGGTACGAGAAAGGAAAAAATCACGCGCGACACCGATAATTTTCATTACCTCCATCGACGCGGATGAATCCGAAGTCGTTGAGGGCTATTCCTTGGGAGCCGTCGACTTTATCTTCTCACCAGTTCAACCGGAAATCTTGAAGGCCAAGGTCGGTGTATTTGTGGAACTATTCCGCGCCACGCAGGTGATCCAAGCCTATGCTCATGACTTGGAGTCCACCAACTCCCTTCTAGGTTTGAAATCGCGCGAACTGCAAAAAAGCCGGGAAAGTTTCCAGAACATCGTGGAATTTAATGCCCAGGGTATCATTCTATTCGATGAGGATGGCAGCATCAAATATGCGAACCGATCCGCAAAATATTTTTTGCAGGACTTGGAAGATTTTCGTAAGGGAAGGTTTCCCTTTTCCCGCACCGATAATGGAAAGGAAATGGAAATCGCGCTGCCAAATCCAAAGGCTACCTCAACCATTCTCCAACTTTGGGTGGGCGAGTCCAGGTGGGAGGGTCAAAACGCCTGTCTGGCGGTGCTTCGGGATATTACCGACAAGAAAAAACTGGAGGAACAATTATGGCAATCCCAAAAATTGGAATCGGTTGGGCGCTTGGCCGGTGGAATCGCTCATGACTTCAACAATCTCCTCACGGCCATAAATGGTTACTGCTCGCTTAGTATCAACTCGCTTGAGGAAACCCATCCCTTGCAGAAAAATTTAACCGAAATCCTCCATGCCGGCGAAAGGGCTGCTATACTCACCAGCCAATTGTTATCCTACAGCCGAAAACAGATGCTCTTACCACGACCGCTCAATCTAAACCAGGTCGTCTTGAAAATGGAGAACATTTTACGCCGCCTTATCGGTGAACATATCGAATTGGAGACCAACCTGGATCCTGAATTGGGAATGGTCACGGTCGATCCCGTCAGGATGGAGCAATGTATCATGAACCTGGTGGTGAATTCCCGGGACGCCATGCCCAAGGGAGGGCAAATCACTTTGAAAACCAGAATGGTGGATTGGCGTCCTCAGGCCGGTAGTGAGCCGTCCCATCCCGCAGGGCGCTATACGGAGCTTTCCGTGATTGATACAGGTCTGGGAATGGAAAAGTATACGCTAGAGAATCTATTCGAACCTTTTTTTACTACCAAGGATGTTGGGCAGGGATCCGGTCTGGGGTTATCGATGGCTTACGGTTTCCTGAAACAAAGTGGCGGATTCATAGAAGTGGATAGCGAGCTTGGAAAAGGGGCGAATTTCAGGTTATACCTTCCCCAGGCATTGGGCCAGTCCGAACCGGAACCACAGCCTGTTACAGTGCCGGAGATTGTCACGGGCGGGAAAGAACAAATCCTGGTGGTTGAGGATGAAAGTTCGGTGCTATCCTACACCCAGGCCATTTTATCCAAGAAAGGTTATGGGGTGGATACCGCGAATAACGGATGTGAAGCCCTCGCCAAGGTTGATTCGGAGGACCTGAAATTCGATTTATTGGTAACGGATTTAATCATGCCGCAAATGGGAGGAATGGATTTAGCGAGTATCCTGACAAAGAGATTTCCTGATCTTAAGGTCCTCTATATTTCGGGTAATACGGAGGAAGAGCTTTCGAGATTCGCGAATGGTAATCATGTGGCTGCATTTTTACAAAAACCTTTTTCGCCCAAATTACTGGCGAAAAAAGTAAGGGCGATTCTCGATGCACCCAAATCCGAGGCGAAGCAAGTCGACTATTAAGTCAGGAAATAAGGGATTGAACAGTCGGGTTAAACCTATTTCCTGCAGGTGGGGCTATCGTTCAAACCCCAGTCATAGTCCAGGAATTTCACGCGATAATCGCCGTCCAGTCCCATTACGGTTTTGATGTAGTTTTTGTAACCGCCGTATTTTCCGTCGAAGTCGCTGCCGTACCAATCGAAGATTTTAGATAGGTGCAAAACATTTTTTTCAACCTTATTCCTATCGCCTGTGGTCAGAAAGAGTTTGGCGGATGCTTCCAATTGAGATTCCAATTTTTCCGCGGTAAACGGTTCGGAATATAGCGGGGGACAGCCGATGGAAGCGCAATTCACGGCGAAATGAATACGGGGTTCGTCGAAATCTTTTCGAAGCACAGTATGTTCGACATAATCCAGGGAAACGGACTTTCCCAAAAAGGGTACGAATTTTCGTTTCCAGGGTTTTTTCAAATCGCGTATGCTTTTAAGCGGATAGTTTTCCACAATCAACCGCAAGGTGTAGAAATTGTACAGGTTAATCAAATAGGCGATTTTCCCCGGGTCGCTTTGAGAGGCATATTCCTTTTCCGTTAAGCGGAATTCACCGGCACAAGAATCGAGAAGTCCGGATTGTTTCAATCCCGTATAATCGACTCCCGCCGGACAAACAAATCCCGTGAGCGCTTTGCCGTAACAGGAGTAGTCTTTTTCAACCAATTTCCCGCCAAAGGTGTATGCTGCCAAACCGCAGAAGCACACGAGAAAGGTGACTTGCCGTGAAATAGGTTTGCGCCGCATGGATATCCAGGGTTAAGGGGAGGTAATTGACAACAATTTATTAAAATATTTCTTGGAAGAACGTGTTCATCGCTTTCCATGAGCGGCCAGCTGCTTTGGCATTAAAGGCGGATCCTTTGGAATTATCGTCACCAGCTGCGGGTTTCGTGAAGCTATGCACGGAGTTTCCATAAAATACCATCTGCCAATCCGCTTTCGATTCACGCATTTCCAGAATGAAATTTTCAACTTGTTTTTCTGGAACAAAGGGATCGTCTGCGCCGTGTAAAACCAGTATGCTGCCCTGTATGTTACGGGCATCCTTTGGATCGGGCGTGTTCAAGTTACCATGAAGACTTACCGTTCCTCTGAGCTTGGCCCCGCTACGCGCGAGTTCCAACGCGGTCGTTCCGCCGAAGCAATATCCGATTACCGCGAGCTTCAGGGAATCCACGACGGATACTTTTGCCAGATAATCGAGACCCGCCCTGGCCCTGGCCCTCAACAAAGGTATGCTGTCCTTGTATTTGCCGGACTCGATTCTCGCCTGATTCGCATCGGTCGGCCGTACCCCTTTTCCGTATATGTCGGCCGCGAAGGCCACATAGCCCAAACCGGCAAGACTATCGGCTTGGCGCTTGACGAAATCACTTACTCCCATCCAATCATGGATAACCAGGATTCCGGGACGCGCGGTCTTGACGGCCTTGTCATAAACGAGGTATCCCTCAAGTACGGTGCCCCCTTGGCGGTATTCCACCACACGGGTAACCAATTCGGCTGAAACCGTATACACAAAGCAAAAGAGGGAAAGAATATATGCCGGAATGAATGTCGAACTAATCATAGCGGACTCCCTGGTTTTGGGGTAATATCAATACGTTAAAAAAACTTAATGGAAAAACTCCGATTTTCCCAGAACCGGAGGGCTGCTGGCGAATTAGGGAACCTGCAGCTCTCGCTTAAGCGCTGCGTGCAAGGCTCTACGTAAATCCCGGAAATTTTCAAAGCCTTCCTCGCGCATCGCTTCCGCTACGCCTCGCAGACTGAGAATGCTCCCTCCGGCATAGGGAACCTCCCACTTCAGGGGAATAGTCTCGATTATTTCCGCTTTTGCAAGCGGAAATTTCATTTGCCTGAATTTTTCATCGAACAGCAATATGGCCTCGAAACCGCTTTCCTGATCTTCCCGTCCCGAACCTAATTCCGGAGGATGTGCTTCACTAGGCATTCTTCGACTACCTGGGTCGGGAGGCTCCCCATCCAATGGCTCCTCAATTGATGCATCGGAACCCATACGCGGTTCGGAGAGGGCTGCTGCTATTTCAGCTGGCGGATGTCCGTTCTCCGATTCGAAATCCAATTCCGGTTCCCTATCCGGTTCGTCGATATCGGCATCTAAAGAAGGGTTTTCGCTTGTCCCAACGAAACCATCCACCTGTTTGGATTTTTTCTTTTTGGCCATTTCCGAACTCCTTGGAATTCAAGCCGGATTTAATCGAGTCGATTACTTTCTCTCCCTTAAGATAGTTACATCGTAAATATGAATTGAGAGTTTCGCTTTCGGAGAAAAAGGTTTCTTAAAATTTCCCAATTTAAACTCCTTTAAAGTTATTTCGCTCGCCTGTCCCAGCATATATCTTAAAGATTACCGGATCAACAAATCGATCCGCCTTCCCGTTTGGTCAAGGGCGGGGGGGAGTAAGCACTTAGGAGATAATATGAGAATCGCACAGATAGCGCCACTTACGGAAAGCGTGCCTCCTCAACTCTACGGCGGAACGGAAAGAGTTGTTTCCTATTTGACAGAGGCTTTGGTCGATGCCGGGCATGAGGTGACGTTGTTCGCAAGTGGAGATTCGCAAACGTCGGCCAGGCTCATTCCCATTTGTCCGCAAGCCATTCGGTTGGACCAGCGGGCACGGGATCCCCTGGCGCTCAATACCTTGCAAGTCGAAAAGGTGGCTTCCATGGCGGATGACTTCGATATTATCCATACCCATACCGATTTTCAGGGTTATTCGGTTTTCCATCGCATGGGAGTCCCATTTGTTACCACCTTGCATGGTCGCTTGGATTTGCCGGACCTACCCGGGATATACCGCGTTTTCGACACCGCGCCCGTTGTCTCCATTTCCAATGCGCAACGCGTTCCTTTACCTTTTGCGAACTGGATTGAAACGATTTACCATGGTTTGCCCGACTCGATGTATCCCTTTTCACCCGGTCCGGGCGGATATCTCGCCTTTCTCGGCAGGGCATCACAGGAAAAACGGGTGGACAGGGCAATTGAGATCGCCATCAAAAGCGGCGTACCTTTGAAGATAGCGGCAAAAATCGACAAGGTCGACGTCGAGTATTTTCGGGAGAAGGTCGCGCCTCTGCTGGACCACCCCTTGGTGGAATTCATCGGAGAAATAGGAGAACAGGAAAAGGCTGGGTTTTTGGGAGGAGCCAGGGCTTTGTTATTTCCCATTGATTGGCCAGAGCCCTTTGGATTGGTATTAATCGAAGCTATGGCTTGCGGAACTCCGATCATCGCTTATCCTCACGGATCAGTTCCTGAAATCATCGTGCCGGGAGAGAACGGTTTTCTGGTAAACGGGGTGGATGAGGCCGTGGACGCGGTGAATCGCCTGGATCAGGCATCGCGTGCGCGATGCAGAAGCCAGTTCGAATCCCGGTTCTCGGTAACGAAAATGGTGAACGGTTATGTCGACGTTTATTCCAGGGTGATGGGATCGCAGCGTACAACACCCGACGGTGAACGGCTCAATGTTTCGATGGCGGCCTGAGAAACGCAAAAATGAGTGAATTGCTGCGCTATAAGGATCAATATTATATCCTGGCGGCTTCTCCCCTGGCCGACCAGCAGGTGCGGGTATTGAAACATGGCGACACCTTCGCCGTATTCGACAGGGTGGGTGACATCCAGCCCGTGGGAAAAAATAATCAAGGTATTTTTCATGACGGCATGCGGCACCTGTCGCGATTCGAACTGCGCATCGCAGGACAGCGGCCGCTTCTGCTTTCCTCGACCGTCAAGGAATCCAATGATACCATGGTGGCCGATCTCAGTAACCCGGAAATTACCGGAACCGATGGCGTAGGTATCGGGCAGGATGTTCTGCACATTTTCCGTTCGAAATTTCTGTGGCAGGGAAGCGCGTACGAGACGCTCACCATCACCAACTTCGGGCCGGAAGCCGCCCTATTCCCGCTCTCCTTCATGGTGGAAGCGGATTTTGCCGATGTTTTTGAAGTTCGAGGCATCACCCGGGATAAAAGAGGGGTAATATTCGAACCGGAGTTTCGGGAAACCGGGCTTTTCCTGGGATATCGAGGTTTGGATGGAATCACCCGGAAAACGAGACTCCGTTTCAATCGAGCTGCAGCGGAGCTATCGGGAACGGAAATCGTTTTCCATTTCAATATCGCGCCCCATTCCAGCGAACATCTCACTTCCATCATCACCTGCGGTATCGATGAGATTCACCCGGAGGTAAATGATTTCGAAACCGCCTTGGCCGGATTGGCCGGGGAATTGGAAAGGTTCTCTTCAAGCTCAAGCCTGATTACGACCACCAACCAGACTTTCAATCATTGGATCAAGCGTTCGCAGCACGATATGAACCTGCTGCTGACGCGTGACGGGGACGAATGCTATCCCTATGCCGGCATACCCTGGTATTGTACCCGCTTCGGAAGGGACGGCATCATCACCGCCATGGAGTGCCTGTGGTATAACCCGCAGGTGAGTCGCGGCGTGCTTTCCTATCTGGCTTCCACGCAAGCCCGGGGGATCAACATCGGCGAGGATTCGGAGCCTGGCAAGATAGTACATGAGACACGTGGCGGCGAAATGGCCCTGACGGGGGAGATCCCTTTCCGGCAGTATTATGGTACCGTAGATGCTACTCCCCTGTTCGTAGTTCTGGCCGGGCAATACCTGGAAAGAACCGGGGAAGAGGATTTTGTGCGTTCGCTGTGGCCCAATATCGTCGCTTGCCTGGAGTGGATAGACAAATACGGTGATTGCGACGGGGACGGATTCGTCGAGTACCAGCGGCAATCGGAGGCGGGCCTGGTCAACCAGGGATGGAAAGATTCCTTCGATTCGGTATTCACCCACGACGGCGTTTTGGCAAAGGGCCCCATTGCCCTCTGCGAAGTGCAGGGCTATGTCTATGAGGCCAAGGTATTCGGCTCCGTAATGGCCTCCCGCTTCGGCGACGAAAAATTATCGGCCAAACTCTCGCATGAAGCGGAACGGTTACGCCGGGAGTTCGATTCCCGCTTTTGGTCGGAGGCACTCGGAACCTATGTTCTCGCTCTCGATGGGGAAAAGCGGCAATGCGAAGTACGCTCTTCCAACGCAGGACATTGCCTGTTTTCCGGAATCGTACCGAAAGAGAAGGCCCAGCGGATTGCGAATACTTTACTGGCTCCGGACATGTTTTCCGGTTGGGGCATACGCACCCTATCGACCCTGGAAAAAAGATACAATCCCATGGCATATCACAACGGTTCGGTTTGGCCGCATGACAACGCGATGATCGCCCGCGGCATGGCCCGATATGGATTGAAGCGGGAGTCCAACCGTATTTTCGACGGTCTCTTTGACGCTTGCCGCTTTTTCGAAGGGTATCGGATTCCCGAACTCTTTTGCGGATTCGACCGCAGAGCGGATGAAGGACCCACTCAATACCCGGTAGCCTGCTCTCCCCAGGCCTGGGCTGTCGGGTCGGTTTTTTTGCTCTTACAAGCCTCGCTCGGCCTTGAGATGGATTACACGCGCAAGATGATCCGATTTTGCCAACCGGTACTTCCCCGATACCTCCATCACATCAAGCTCAAGAATCTGCGCCTGGGTTCGGCTTCCGTGGATTTGGCCTTCACCGCCCACGACCGCACGGTGGGAATCGATGTGGTGCGGAAAGAAGGCGAAGTGGACATAATGGTCCTTAAGTAGCTTCCGTCACGATAATAAAAAAAACCATGCGTATCACCCACTATCCGCACAGCGGTGGAATCGCGATTCCACCGGATAAGCCTGGTAGAGAGTCCGAGGCTAAGCGGTGCGGGTTGGAGAATGCCGGCGACAGGCCCGTCGATATTCTCCGAGAACGTCGTTCAGTCGGAACCCAACTCCTTAACCAATTTGTTGTAAAGACCCATGATTAAAATACTGGGCGCCCATTGTCCCACGAACATGCTCAGGCGGTCCTTGCCCATCAGGAATGCGCTCGCGGAAACCACCATGGAGGCGATTGCGGCGAATAGGTAAAATAGGGACGGCGCCCGTCCGGTTATATTGTCGGTTTTCCGGGTAAGCTCGCCTTCCCGGGGGCGATTGGTTCTTTCCTGTTGTATCAGTTCTTCCGCGGTTGGTGACATGCATTCCTCCTTGCCGGTTGGTTGACGGGGCAACAAGCCCCCGTCTAAATGAGGGCCACCCCAGTCATAAGGAAAAATTGGCGGGGCTGTGAGGCAAGCAAGAATTGAGGCAAGCAGGAAATTGGCGTTCCCACGGGGATTTGAACCCCGGTCGTCGCCGTGAAAGGGCGATGTCCTAGGCCACTAGACGATGGGAACGGACGCGGTAAAAGTAATTCAAACGCGGTATTTGTAAAGTCGAATCCCTGCGGTCTGGCAGAATGATTTTTTCACCCGCCGGATTGGGGGAATTCCAGCAGATGTACACCGCTTTGTACGAAAATCCGGAATAATTCCGCGTTAAGCTTACCGCCCTTCACATCGGCAGCGATGATATCCAGCGCCTTGTCTACGGGAACGGCTTTTTTATAAGGCCGGTCGCTGGCTGTCAGGGCATCATAGATGTCGCATATCGCCATGATTTGCGAGGGGAGGGGAATACTGCCGCTGAGAAGTCGGCATGGATATCCCGTTCCATCCAGTTTTTCATGATGGGCATGCGCTATTTCCGGTACCTGCCTCAAATCAGGCGTCCAAGGTATTTTCGACAGGAATCGATAAGTATGGGAGACGTGCTTTTCGATTTCTGTACGCTCTTCCAAGCTTAATGACCCCCTTTCGGTTAAGAGCCTAGCCACTTCATCCGGTTTTAGAATGGGGCCTTCTTCCGGGAGGTCTTGAGCTTCTCCCGCGGCCAGGATTTCCTCCAGGCGCCCTCGCAAAGCCTCGGAGAGGGGCTTGGGCTCATTGGCCAATTCGACCAATTCCAGGGCTTCCCGCAACTCCTCCAAACGCCGCACCTCGACGGCTTGCAATTCCTCGAAATCTCCTTTGGACATGGCGCTGGGATCTTTTTTTATGAGTTCCAGCTGGCGTAAAGCTGTTTGTAACCGGATTCGGTATTGACGGGTGTCTATTCGCTGGCGCAAAATTTCCAACTCGGCCGGAAACAATTTTTTGGATTTGGTTAGAATATGTTCGCGTACTCCGATTTTACCGAAATCGTGGAGGAGGGCGGCATACCGTAACTCCTGAATTTGTTTCTCGTTGAAATATTCGCTAGCCAGGGGCCCGGTCCTTTCCTCCGAGGTGCGACGGGCCAGGGCGGTGCAATAACCCGAGACCCGTTGCGAATGTCCGGAAGTCGTGGGATCGCGCGACTCAATGGCCGTAACGCTGGCCTGGATGAAGCCCTCGAAAAGATGGTGTATATCCTGATCATGCTTGGCATTTAGAATGGCGATGGAGGCGTGAGAGGCCAAAGCGGTAGAAACGTTGAGATCGGTTTCGTCATATTCCCTCACCTGCCGGTCGGCCGACTCTTCCGAGAGAATGGGTTCTTTTTTGAAAGGCGATTTATTGATGAGCTGGAGGGCGCCAATCAACCGGTTTTCCCGGTCCGCCAGTGGAATACTCAACATGGAGCGGCTTCGGTATCCGGAAAGCGCGTCGAAAGCCCCGTTATGGCGATATTCCAGAAATTCTCCCAAGTGGTAGACGTCCCGAATCAACAAGGGACGGCCTTCCAACAGCGTATATCCTACGATGGAAGATTTATCGGTGGGTACCACGCTCTCCGCGAACGCCACTTCCACCGAATTGTTTTGCGTGAGTTTAAAGCGGATCTGTTTATCGGCCCAGTAATCGCCCTTTACTTCGGACGATCCGGGCGTGGTTTCCACCAGGTAAAGACATCCGGCATCGCTATAGGTCAATGCCATGGCTTTTTGCAAAATCAGGTTGAGCAAGACGTCCAACCGTTTTTCGGCCATCAGGGCTAATCCGATGTGACGAAGCTGATCGTAGCGCGCCTCGGATATAGCGCAATCATTGCGCAGACTGAGGCAGTACTCCTTGTATTGGAGCAGCCTTTGCGCGCTTTTTAAGGTCTTGTCCCAGTCAGTCGGAGTGGGGAAGGGGGGGAGGTGCAAATCCACCCAATCCGGCGCCCGGTTTTCCCAAATGCCATCCGGGTCCCATAATAGGGCCACGATATGAGAGGACATCGACTCGATGTCGGCTATTTTTGCCTGGGTCGGGGTGACAAGGAGGATGCTGAAGGGTTTCGCATCCTGGAGGCTATCGGCTTTTCCCAGGCGGATTTTAATCCCGCCGGACAATTGCTCCGGAGGCGCCAAGGAAGTGAAATTGTGCAAAAGCACCTCTTGCACCCTTGTCGGGACGGATATCTGGATGGGAAACGCCACGGGGCCATTATATCCCCCGGTGGAAAGAATTCACAAGTTGATACCGCATGGGCCGATCCGGGCGGTATTATATCTTTATCTTTTGGCAAAACTATTTTAAACTGTAGTCTTACCAAAACGGCTTTTATTCCGAGGTACGGGAGCGTTTTTCCGACATGAAATACGGCATTTATTCCGACATCCACAGTAACCTGGAAGCGCTTACCAAAGTGCTGGAGGCCATGGATGAGGCCGGAGTT
>JBGTHM010000088.1:0-49355 GCA_041746255.1 Fibrobacteria bacterium
TGAGCAAATCATCCTCGATGCGGATGCCTATCCATTCCGAATAGAACTTACCGCCGATACGTACGGAAAAATGTCCGTATAAGCCTGGCTCATTGCTCAATTGCCACCCGGGTTGCAGCGGCTGATCCTGGTAAAGGCGGTGCGGATCGCCATCGTGTTCCTGTTCCCCCATAAGATGCGAAAGTCCGTGCGGCTGTCCGGAATAGGCGCGTTTGGCTTCGCCGCCACGGGAGAAAAACTCCTTTTCCAGCATCTGCTCCATAAACCCCCAAACCTGGGCGTTCAGGTTCCGGATGGTTTCGCCGGGCCGGGCCAGTCTCTGAGTTTCTTTTTGCGCCGCCAGCACGATGCCGTAAAGCAGCTTTTGCAAAGGATTATAGCGTCCCGAAACCGGTACGGTACGGGTAACGTCGGCGTGCATGGTGCCCCATCGGACTCCGAAATCCATGAGCACCAGATTCTTGCGCGTAAGGGGTTCGTCGTTCTTGAGATAGTGAAGCACGGTGGCGTTTTTACCGCCCGCTATGATGCTGGGAAAGGAGAGGCCGAAAGGGCTCCGCCGCCGCATGCCGTACTCAAGGTGGGCGGCCAATACATTTTCATTTTTAAAGGCTTTCATGCAGGCCAAGGTGTCCCGAAAAGCCTTTCCGGTAAGCACATTGGCTTTGACGGCATCCTGGACCTGATAGGCATCCAGGGGCAAGCGCAATTGGAAATGCTCTTTCACCCAGGTCCGGATGGAAAAGCCCGCGGGGCGTGATTCCCGCGCCAACTCTTCCAGCTTTTCCTTGAAGGTCCAGTTATAATCGGTACGGGTTTCCAGGATTTTCTTTTCTTCCCCTTTTGCCGACTCATAGGCATGGTAAAAAGTATAGGCGAATCGTTTCGCGCAGCGCTTAACCTTGGAACGGAAGAAGGCTTCAAATTCGGAAATGGGTCGGATATCGGCAATGCCCGTTAAGGCTTTAACTTCAAGCAGGTCCGCCGACAGCGTCGCTTTGGACGCCTTACCTTTCGCGGTGGGGGCGTTCTTGCCCTCGGGTGGTTTGGGATAGCCCATGCGAATCCCGTCCCAAAATTCCTTTTGAGGATCTTTTTCGGCAAGGAAAAGGACCTCGCGTTCATCGCCACCGTCCGGGTCCAGAACGAGAACGACCTGGGTTTGATTGATTCCGGTCAAATGCATGATGGCCGGTTCCTGGAATATCCGCAACCCATTCATGATCCACAGGTTTTCGCTGCCCGGTTCGCGGGGAACGCCGCTGAATACCGCGAAGCTGTCGAGTTTTTTAAGGTGGGCCTTCCGTCGCCGCGCCAGAATATCGCGTATGGCGGTGCCGGCCGAACCTACGGGAAAGACTTGGGAATATTTTCGGAGTAATTCCGGAGTGGGGGATGGGTTCGCCATTTTCCTTTACCAGCCGGAAACGTAGGGAAGCTTCTGCGCCACTGCTTCGACTTCCGAATAATCCCGCGATAACTCGCTGAGGGCGTTCCAGGTACCCGATAAAAACTGTGATTTGGGGCCGGGGGGCAAGGATAAATGCATTGTCACCGGCCCTTCGAGGGTTTCGGATTCCAAATCGAGCTTCCAGGCTGCGGATGGATTCGCTTCCGAGGCGGCCTGGATTTGTTCCATATCTTTTTCCGAAGCGGTAAGGCAGGGGATTCCCAGAGAAACGCAATTGCCGAAGAAGATTTCCGCGAAGGATTCGCCGACAATGGCTTTGATGCCCCAGCGCATCAGGGCCTGCGGAGCATGCTCGCGCGATGAGCCGCAGCCGAAATTCTTGTTTACGAAAAGGAGTGACGCCTCGCCGTAGGCGGTATCGTCGAAGGGATGCACTCGCCCGGCCTCCCGTAATCCCTTTCTATCGTCTTCGAAGGCATGTTCTCCCAAGCCGTCGAAAACCACGCAGCGAAGAAAACGCGCGGGGATGATGCGATCCGTATCGATATCGTTGCCATGCAGCGGGATGGCCCCGCCACTGACCTGCTTGATTATCGCCGATTGTTCCATGGTAATTATCCTCTCTATCGTATGCCGAAGGTTTCGCGCGCGTCGGCCACATGGCCCTCTATGGCGGCCGCAGCGGCCATGGCCGGGCTCATCAGCAGGGTTCGGCCCGTGGCCGACCCCTGTCGTCCCTTGAAGTTACGGTTGGAGGTCGAGGCGCAAATCTCCCTTCCCTTGAGTTTGTCGGGATTCATGGCCAAGCACATCGAGCATCCGGGCTCCCGCCATTGGAATCCGGCTGCGGTCAGCACTTCTTTCAGTCCCTTGGCTTCGGCCTGCTTTTGCACTTCTTCGGATCCGGGTACCACCATGGCTTTAACGCGCGGATTCACCGTGCGTCCCTTGACCAGACGGGCTACTTCTTCGATATCCGAAAGGCGGCCGTTGGTACATGAACCGATGAACACCACGTCCACTTCCAAGCCTTTGATGGATTGGCCCGCAGCCAGCGACATGTATTCCATGGCATCGCCCGCCAAAACCCTTTCCGCGTCGGGAAAGGATGCCAAATCCGGCACCGGTTGATTGATGGAAACGGATTGGCCAGGAGTGATTCCCCAGGTTACGAAAGGCTCTAAATCCTCGCCGCGAATTTCCACCACGTCGTCATATTCGGCGTCGGGATCCGATGCGATGCTGCGCCAGTACTCTAGGGCTTTATTCCAATCCCCGGCCTTGGGTGCATATTCCCGGCCCTGTAAATAGTCGAAGGTGGTTTGGTCGGGATTGACATATCCGATGCGCGCGCCGCCTTCAATGGACATGTTGCACAGCGTCATGCGCTCTTCCATGCTGAAATTCTCGATCACTTCGCCGGTATACTCATAGGCATAACCTACGCCGCCATTCACACCCAATTTGTTGATGATGGCGAGAATTACGTCTTTGGCGTAGATGCCGGGGCCCAGCTTACCCGATACCACGATTTTCCGGACTTTCAATTTGGACATGCTCATGGTTTGCGTAGCCAAGATGTCGGCGACTTGGCTGGTACCGATACCGAAAGCCAAAGCGCCGAATGCGCCATGGGTGGAAGTGTGGCTATCGCCGCAGGCGATGGTTTGCCCCGGTTGCGTCAGTCCCAGTTCGGGCCCGATAACATGAACGACGCCTTGCCTACCGGAATCGGGAGCGAAAAACGGGATTTTGTATTCAGCGGTATTGTTTTCGATGGCCTGGAGCATTTCTTCTGCCAGCGAGTCCGTAAGAGGCCGTTGCCTTTCGCGGCCATTGGTGGGGATGATATGGTCGACGGTGGCGAAGGTGCGCTGGGGGTATTTGACGGGTAATTCCTGTTGACGCAAAAGCGAAAAGGCCTGGGGAGAGGTCACTTCATGGATGAGGTGCAAACCGATGAAAAGTTGATATTGCCCGGAGGGCAATTTTCGCACGGTATGCCTATCAAAAACTTTGTGGTACAGGTTCTGGCCCATAATGGTGATAAATCCTAGGAAGGGGTAAGCCGGGGCATCATTCCGGTGAAAAAGGGTAAAAATAACAAAGAATCGGGGTGTGGTCAGAGACGGTTGGGGTAGGCAGGCCGCTTAAATTTTGGCATTGAGTGCGGCGAGTACCCGGCGCTCCAGTTCCGCCTCATGGAGCAACCCCTGGATTTTCTCGATGATCCTCCCCTCCCTATCCAGGAGAAAGGAGGTGGGGAGGGCGGTTATGCCTCCAAAACGTTGCATGGCCTTGTCGTCACCGGAGAGAAGCGGATAATTGATGCCGAATTGATTCGCATAGGCTGCGACCTTTTTGCCTTCCGGGTCGTCGACATTTATGGAAATCACCTGGAAGTTCCGGTCGCGGTATTTCTCATGCAGCATCATCAACGCGGGAATTTCCATGATACAGGGCTGGCACCAGGTAGCCCAAAATACGAGTAGGGTGGTCTGGTTGGAAGAGAAGTCCACCTTTACGGGCTGTCCGGAATAGTCCTTCACCGCCAAATCCGGAATTTTTCCGGCGATGGCCTTGTCTTTTTCACAGGCGGAGAGAAAGAGAAAAAATGCCGCGGTTACGGTAATGGCCAGGGTTGGCGGCGCAGAAAAGGAGAAAAATTTACGCACGGGCAACCTAATGATGGAATGAGGCAGTGGATTATATGGACTGATCTGTTCTAGAATATACAAAACCCCGGATTCTCTCCGGAATTAACCCGCCAAACCAGGGACTGTTTCGATTTTGGGCGAAAAACTAGGCGAAATTCTTCTTCGTGATGGAATCATAACCACTGAGCAATTACAATCTGCTCTAAAACTGCAATTGGAAAAAGGCGGTAGTTTAGGCGAAGTTTTAGTGGCCGTAGGCGCCATCGCTTCCGTTGACGACATTGTCTGGCAATTGGCCGAGCAATTGAATACCCAGGTGGTTAATCTTTCCGAGGTGGAGGTTCCTCAACAAGTCATCAGTTTGTTGCCGGAGGAAACCGCGGTGCGATACGGCGTCATTCCCGTCAAAAAGGAAGACAAGACCATCCATGTCGTGATTGCCGATCCTAAAAACCTTTTCGTCATGGATGCCATTCGCTTTCTGACCGGATGCGCTGTGAAGGTCTGGGTGGCCCCGGAATCGCAGGTCAAGCGGGCCATCGAAAAGTATTATGTCTCCAAAGTCGATAATGGCGAGTTCAAGAATATTCTCCAGGATGTGGAGGATAGCAACCTGGAGGTGGTGGCTCAGGACGATAATGAGGACGGCCAGGGCGATTATAATGTCATGGAAGCGCCGCTGGTGCGGTTGGTCAATAAATTCCTGACCGATGCCATCAAGCTTAAGGTTTCCGACATACACGTTGAGATGTACGAAAAGACGGTACGCGTGCGTTACCGGCTGGACGGCACTTTGATTGAGCAGACGACGCTTCCCTACAAACTGAAAAATGCCATCGTATCCCGTCTCAAAATCATGTCGAATCTCGACATTGCCGAACGTCGGCTGCCCCAAGACGGGCGCATCAAAATCAATCTGGGAAATAAGAAAATCGACGTGCGCGTTTCAACCTTACCCACCATATACGGGGAAAAAGTGGTCATGCGCCTACTGGACCAGGATAATCTGAATCTCGATTTGACCAAAGGCGGGTTTTCCGATAAGGGGTTACGTGATTTCAAAGACGCCTTGAATTCGCCTTATGGAATGATTCTGGTAACCGGCCCAACCGGTTCGGGAAAATCCACCACGCTTTATTCGGCCCTGCAAGCGGTGAACACCCCGGACGTGAATATCATGACCGCCGAAGATCCGGTGGAATACAACCTGGAAGGAATCAACCAGGTGGCGGTTCGCAGCGAGATCGGGCTGACCTTCGCCGCCGCCCTGAAATCCTTTTTACGCCAGGATCCGGATATTATCATGGTCGGTGAGGTTCGGGATTTGGAAACGGCGCAAATTGCGGTTAAGGCAGCCTTGACCGGGCATTTGGTGTTGAGCACCTTGCACACCAATGACGCTCCCAGTACCATTTCCCGTCTGGCGGATATGGGCATCGAGCCCTTCCTCATCGCTTCTTCGGTCCGACTTATCATTGCCCAGCGCCTCTTACGGCGAATTTGCCCCGGCTGTAAAACCTTGGATTCCAAACCGGGTACCGAAGTGCTGCGGCTACTCGAATTATCGCAATCTGAGTCCGACAAGATTCAGTTTTATTTTGGAAAAGGCTGCGATGCCTGTGCGAACACGGGGTATAAAGGCAGGCTTGCGATTCATCAGGTCTTGCCGATTAGCGATACCATCAAGCAGCTCATCGTAGACAGGGCAACCTCCGATGAAATTGAAAAAGTCTCCATCGCGGAAGGCTCCTTCACATTACGCCTGGACGCCATGGAATTCCTCAAGCAGGGCATAACCTCCGCCGAAGAGGTGATTAAGTGCACCAAAGTGTAGTATAATGGACGCTATTCCGTTATCCGGGAAAGGCCCGAAAGCATGCTAGGTATTCAGGAATTACTGAGCAAAATGGTGGAATTGGGTGCCTCCGACCTGCATATAACCGCCGGCAAACCTCCTCTGTTCCGCGTTCACGGCAGCTTGCGGGGCATGATGCACGACCCGCTCAATCCGGACGAATGCCTGCGCTTGGCCTACGGCGTGATGAACGAAAACCAACGCAAAGGTTTCGAGCAGAAAAAGGAATTCGACTTCTCTTTTGGTGTAGCCAATATGGCCCGCTTCCGTGCCAACGTCTTTTTGCAGCGCGGCTGCGTAGCCATGGCCATCCGCCTGATTCCCGCCGAAATACAAACTCTGGAGCAGTTGGGCTTACCCGATATTGTGATGGAATTATCCGACCGCCCTTCCGGTCTGGTGTTGGTCACCGGGCCAACAGGATCGGGTAAGTCCACGACTTTGGCCGCCATGGTCGATCGGATCAATTCCAGTATGGAAGGCCATATCCTCACTGTTGAAGACCCCATCGAATTCGTGCATAAGCATAAAAAATGCGTGGTAAACCAGCGTGAAGTCAAATCCGATACGGATACTTTCGCATCCGCGCTACGGGTGGCCCTCCGCCAAGACCCCGACGTCGTGCTTATCGGTGAGATGCGCGATACCGAAACCATGGAGGCCGCGTTATCCATTGCCGAAACGGGCCATCTGACTTTGGCGACCTTGCATACCAATTCGGCGGCGCAAACCATCAACCGTATCGTAGATGCCTTTCCCGCCGGTGAGAAGTCGCAAATCCGGACCCAGCTTTCCTTTGTGCTGCAGGGAGTCATCAGTCAAATTCTGGTTCCGCGCATTGGCGGAGGGCGAATCATGGCGCATGAGGTTATGGTTGTCACTCCCGCTATCCGCTCCATGATTCGGGACGATAAAATCCATCAGATTCAAAGCACAATCGAGGCCGGACAAAAGTTCGGGATGAACACCATGAATGCTAAATTGGTGGAATTGGTGCAGACCCGCAAGGTGGAAAAGAGCGTGGCCATGTCGCGTTCAGCCGACTTGGAGCACTTTGAAAGATTGCTTTCCGGAAATTATCGAGGTTAGCGGCGGATTAACGGTTAAAACTAATTTTAGCTTCATAAGCATGCGAGCGGAGATGGGATAGCAGATGGCCAAATGGATATATAAGGGACGCTCCAGCGTGGGCAAGGAGATCTCCGGAGAAGTTGAAGCGGCTACGCGCGAGGATGTGGAAATCCTGCTGCGGAAAAAGCGCGTAAGAGCCCAGTCCATCAAGCGTAAGCCCGCGAACCTAAACCTAAGCTTCTCCCAGGGAGTACCCCTTAAAACCCTGGCCCGTTTCACGCGGCAATTCTCCGCCATGACCTCGGCCGGCTTGCCCCTAATCCAATGCCTGGACATTCTGCAAGAGCAATCCGAAAACGACCAGATGCGCACAGCCATCCAGCAGGTGGCCGCGGATATCCAGGGTGGAAGTACTTTGGCCGAATCGATGGCCAAGCACAAAAAGATTTTTTCCGAGCTTTATGTACACATGATTGCCGCCGGCGAAGCGGGCGGTATTCTCGATTCCATTTTGTTGCGCCTGGCCGAATATCAGGAAAAGGCGGATGCCTTACGGCGCAAAATCAAAGGAGCGATGACCTATCCGCTTATCGTGGCCATAGTCGCGATGGCAGCGGTGGTGGTACTCATGGTTTTCGTCGTGCCCATTTTCGCGGGCATGTTTACCGAGTCCGGCAAGGTATTGCCGCTGCCGACACGGGTAGTAATGGGTACCAGCGATTTTTTCCGGGATTGGTTCCTGGCTATTTTCGGGGGCATGGGACTCGCGCTATTCGCGCTGTTCCGCTATTACAAAACCGATAAGGGCCATTTAAAAATCGATCAATTGAAGCTTAAAGCCCCCGTGCTGGGTGATTTGGAACAGAAAAGTTGTATTTCCCGTTTTACGCGAACCTTGGGAACCTTGCTCAATTCCGGTGTTTCCATCATTGATGCTTTGCAGGTTACCGCCAAGACCTCGGGTAACAAGGTCCTGGAGTTGGGTATTTACCGGACCTTGGAGAGTATTTCCGGCGGCCAGACCATTGCCGATCCGTTACGTGCTACCGGAGTGTTCCCACCCATGGTAATTCAAATGATTGCGGTGGGCGAGCGAACCGGTGGCATGGCCGACATGCTGGTCAAGATTTCGGATTTTTACGACGACGAAGTCGACGCCGCGGTGGAAACCTTGACGTCCCTCATCGAACCGGCGGTTATCATCGTTTTGGGCGGCATTATCGGCGCCGTACTCGTGGCCATGTATTTACCCATGTTCGAAATGGCCGGAACAATGTAACCCGCGGGGAGAAGCCCGAACTTCATTCGGGCCTTTCATGGCGAAATTACGATTACTTCCTCAGCCCGTTCCGGGTTCCAGCGGCCCGCTTAAGTTGGACATCCTCAGCGTCGTCCTCTCTCGGGGCGTCATGTTTTCCGTGCTTTTCTGGGTGACCCTGCGTTTCGAAGGGCAATCGCTAATCCGTGGATTAGTCCTAATCTACGCCCTTTCCACCGTGCTTTATCTCGGTACCTGGCTCGTGCTTTACCGCATGGCCAGAACTTCGCCTATCGGTTTGCTCTTCTATTTCCAATTCCTGATTGAAATTGGGGTAATCGCTTCGATATTGCTCCTGAGCAATGGGTATCATTCCGACTTTTCCCTGCTATTCATCTTGACCATTCTGAGTGCGGGCCTGTTTTTCCAATACGCCGGCGCCCTGGTGATGGCATTGTTGGCCAGCTTGATATTCGCTTTTGCCGGTGCGTTACATCTGGGTATTACCCAAATTCCCGATCTAACCTTCGCGCCTCTGACCGTAGAAGCAGTACAAATTCGTTTTTTTCTGCATGTCACACTGTTCTTCATGGTGGCATTGCTCGCGGCACAGCTTTCCCAGCGGCTCAAGGCGACCGCCCGCGAATTGGCCGGCACTCACGAAGAACTCGACCTCTTCCGTTTCAGCGCGGGCAGTATGATGAACGCCCTCCCCGTAGGTTTGCTTTACTTCGACGCCCGGGGACGCATGCTCTACTTCAATGAGGTTGCTCCGGTTTTGCTTGCCAGAGAGCTTCACTTGGAATCCCCACTCAGCGTGGTATTTGAGGAAAGGCTTCCAACCGCTACCGTATCGGATTTGTTAATCCGGACCCAATCCGGGGATGATTCGGAGTCACACCGGACTTCGGTGCTGGAAATGGATGCGGTACCCGGAAAAATTCTTCGCATGCAAACCCAATGCCTTAACCGGAACGAGGCTCCGCTCGGCTTGATTTGTATTCTCATGGATTTTACCCATGAAAAGCGCATGGAAAAAGCCCTTTTGCGCTCGGAACGGATGGCCGCCTTGGGGGAGATGTCGGCTCGAATCGCCCATGAAATCCGCAATCCGCTCTCCAGCGTCAGCGGGTCCGCGCAAATGCTGCTGGAAAGCCCTTCCGTAGCCGAAGAGGACGCCCGCTTATTGCAACTCATCGTAACGGAATCAGGTCGGTTGAACCGTACCCTGACGGGCCTACTGGATTACGCCAAGGAGAAGGTACCCTCCTATCGGATGGTCTCATTGGCTGGGTTGTGGAAGAAGGTCTCCATGGTTCTGGAAAAAAATCCTATTTTCAATAAAGAGCTTGTAACTATCCGCGTTTTGATGGAAAATGACGATATCGGATTCCTCAGCGATCAGGACGTTTTATTCCAGATCTTGCTGAACGTATCCATGAATGGACTGCAAGCCTTGAAAAATGGACATGGAGTGCTGGAATTTCGGGCTTCCCGAGGGGATGGCAACATTCTTATGGAAGTCTCGGATGATGGAGTGGGAATGGATGAGGAGAGTATGAAACGGGCTTTTGAGCCGTTTTTTACCACGAAACCGGACGGAACCGGTCTTGGATTGGCATCCTGCCTCCACTATGTCCAAAGTTTGGATGGTGGAATCGAAATCGATTCCACGCCTGGGAAGGGCACTACGGTAAGGATTCACTTGCCCATAAAGACGTAAATCGGAAAATGTGATGGAAATAAAAGTTCGAAAAGCCGGTAAATGGCAGATTCTGGATCTACGTGGCCACATTAAGGGAAATGAAGTTTCCCATTTTCGGGGCGCGGTTCACAAAGCCATTGCGGATAACCAGGTTTTCCTGGTCGCCAATATGCAGGATGTCGGGTTTATCGACAGCTCGGGCGTAGGTATGCTCATTACATGCCATCAGGATTTGAAAGCGGTGGGCGGACAACTGATTTTGATGAAATTAAGCGACGACATCTACGACCTATTCGAGATGACGTCCATCGACCGATTATTTGAGATTATTGATAACGAGGAGGAGCTTGCCTCAAAAACCTGAAAACCCGCCGAATGCCGTTTTTTGGGCTTCACCGGCGGAAGATTCAAGTTCGACCTGTTTGTGCCGATACTAGCAAGAAGGACTGCTTGTTATGAATATCGATCCCGTTTCCCGGTTATACGGCCCTCAGCTCAATAAAGCGGCGGGCAAAGCCAAGCCTCCGGAAAAACCGCCATCGCCTTCTGGAGATACGCTGGCGCTTTCGCCCCAAGCGCGTGAATTGCAACGTCTGGCTGCAGAAACCGGCACGGTAAACGCTCGCCTGGCGGAAATTCCCGATGTCCGGCCCGAAATAGTCGCAAGTACCCGCGAAAAAGTCGCCTCCGGCCATTACAACTCGCCGGAATTCACCGATAAGCTGGCGGATAAACTGCTGAAAGCTTTTGGTTTGGTCGATTGAAACCATCTCCGGTAACCACACTTCCGGCTAAAACATGATAACCGGCTTGGGTCTACTCCGTTTGCTTCTGATTGCCTACCCGGTCGTGGCGGCTCCCTTTCTGAATGAATCCTCATGGCAAGATGGCCAAGCCGAAATTCTCGCCTATTCGGTTGTCCGCAGCTATAAAGGCGTGGAAATCAGATACCCCGCGCATATCGTAACGGAAAAGGTTTGGCAGCAAAAAGACGGCTTGCTGGTCCGCAAAGCCGGCGCCGGAAAGCCGTTACTGCATTCCACCCTAGCTTATACTTTCAATGCGGACGGCTTCGCGCATAACCATCACGCTTCCGTCCAGGTTGGGGGGGATCCTCTCCGACTGGTAACGCAGGAGTCGCTGGTTGCCAATTGGAAGGGCGTCATCCGGAAGAAGTTGACGCAAGGTCCGAAGGTGCGGCTGGAAATTGAAACCAATGGATTCGTGTCTGGCCTCACACAGGAATGGGACAAGACCCCGATATTCACGGAAGAAATGTTGTTCAGCTATTTACGTTCGCTTCCCTTCGCCAAAGGTTATACGGAGGATATCTGGCTGATAGAGCCGATGCTGGACGAAAGGGTAACGCCGCGAATCCGTTACGGTAAAATCCGCGTGGAATATAAAATCGCCGGGATTAAAGACCTTACGACTTGGTATGTCACCGTCACGCGGGAAAACGCGAAGAAGCTGGAATTTTGGGTGAATGTCTCGGGGCTACGTCCGGTTGTGCGCGCGATTCTGTCGGACGGGAGCGTCTGGGAAATCAAGTCGATAGATCGGCAAAAATATTGGACTTGGTGAGGGTGGGGGCGAGTTACAAAAACAGCCTAGCCGGGTTGCAATCGACCGTCCAGGTAGAGTTGCATTGCGAAGTACCTCCGGGTATGTCTAGTTCGTTGGTCGGATGTAAATGCATCCTCGATCACCGAATCCATCCTCACAACAAAGGAAAATGATTTGGGTAAAAAATCGTTACCATATCCTCATTAATTCTCATAGCAGCCGCTTCCACATATGCGGTACCCTGGTGCCATCGAGGGACAATCGTCCAAATTGCCGACGTTACCTGGGGTGAAAGCCAGATATTAAGTAATTTTTTTGAAACCGTGCCCACTTCAGTGCTGGATCCGGAACGCTACGTAACTTTCACGGCCACACATAACTATGCCAGTGCCTTTTCAGGAGGTAGCGGTGGATTCGGAGGCTTTAGCGTTCCCGGCTCCGGACAAGTTAGAGTCAAATCCTACGCGCCTTCCACCTATACTTCGTACGTGGGGCCCGGATATTACTTCACCAGTCATGGTGTCGAGTTTACCCTGGAAAAGTGCTATACCATTCCACCAATGACCCAGGTACTGGATTATGCAACCGTCGCTTTGCCGGATGGTCCTCCCATTGTGGTCAGGCTTTTTAAAGGCTTGGAAATCATGCGGAAATACTGGAATACGCAGATAGCCGATCCGGGTAAGGAAGAAGACGGGAACAAAAAAGGGCATCACGGCAAAAAGGAAGCGCATCCCAGAAAGAACGAAAATCGTCCGGGGAAAAATCGATAGGAAAAATCCTGTGACTGCAGCGCGGCCAGCTCCTCGGTTTTAGAGGGGCTGGCTTTTTGGGGTAATGCCTTTTTCGAAAACCAGCGCTTTTTCGCGTCCAAAAACGGGTGATGGTGCGATTTTCTCGAGCATCGGGGATCCGTTCTACTCTAAATTTAGAATAGGCTGTGTCCCATTTCTCCCTGGCACACATACCGGGTCGAAACCAACGATTTTGTGAGTTGAATTGGAGTCCATGGCAGATAAACAACCGCCATGGATTAGTGAGTGCTGAAATAAATACAACTAATTTAAATTACTGCGGAGCATTCCCTATTATCCTCTTCGATTCCCACCCACTCCTTAATTTCCAGGTCTTGAGGTCTTGCAGGCATTTTATCGATAAAATGTATAGTAGCTTCGGAAAGCCCCAAAGCAAGTTGTGTTCCTGGTAGGGCGGCTACATCTTGATCGAGAAAAAAATCTTCGTCCCAAAAAAAGGAATCACAGATTTCTTCAAAATGAATAGGTGTAGTATGAAATGGGTCCTTTAGAAAAGCATTTTCTTCGGATTCGTCTTGCTTTTCTTTGGCTGATTTTTTCTTAGATGACTTTGGTGCCTTGACCTTTTCCTTCTCTTCTTCGATCATCTCCTTTACCATATCAATAGACCCATTGTGAAGTTCTACAAAATTATCGAGGATCATGTACATCATATACCAGTGCCAGTCAGTTAACTGCCAGAGGCGAACGCTCTTGTGCGCACGTTCCAAGTGGTCAATCAATCGAAAAATAACGTCGGTTCCACCATATTGTTCTGCGCGACCTTCAAAAATATAATGAGCCATCTCATCCTTATCCCAATCATGGCGGTCCGCAAAATACTGGAAGGACTCGTTGACGATTCTCTGAAACTCGGGGGTAGGGGTTTGGGCAAAGCGAATCATTGTTAGTAGCTCCTGGTTGTTGAGCTATAGATTTAACGCTGCCGGTAAATTTATTCAAGTCAATTTACAGACGAAAAAGCAACGAAAATATTGAACGATAATCCAATATATCCATTGTGGCGATAATATCACGAAACCAGCATTTAATTTGGTTTTAACTTTTTGAGGTTAGGCGCAGGTGGTAATGAAAAAAGTTTAGGCGGAACGCTTTGATCGAATATCTGCAATGGTTTTTTCGGTCAGTGGCAAATTCCAGGAGTATCGCCTTGGCATTATCATCAGCCTCTTCGGAATCTTGGCCGCATTTTCTGTACATCCTGTATAGGTCCATGTAAAACTTGAATATTGCGTTTGTGATTCCCCGGCCACCGCCTCTGTGGTTAATGTCCATGGCTTGAATTTCGTTTTGGATTTTCGGCAAGACCTTTTTGATGTATCGGTCAGGGTGCTTTACCAGATCAGTGTTCTCTTCCATTTTTGGTAGAGGTTCCGTCACAATATTTCCATGGGGCTAGGATTCAGTTCCTATGAAATTTTGAACCTCTCGATAATGCTTAGTCAGCATCGGCATTAAATGCCACCGGGTTAACTCAAAAGAGGTCGGGTCACACCCTGGGAAATATTTGGCGAACTTTTTGCGGGCCTTGAAGGTGCTCTTTCGTCACATTGCAGGTTAATGGGAAACCTTGTTAGGGAATCAAGGGACGGAACTGTCTCCCTTTTTCCGGACAGATTATGCAGCCCATTTCAATTCCTACTCGGCCGGGCTACTGTAACCGATAAAAGTATGTCTCCTTCGCAGATTGTACCAGGTTTCTATCCAATCAAAAGCTACCTGTTCCACCTCCCCTTCATCCTTCAATACGCATTTTCGGATACCCGTTTCCCGTTTGAAGGTTCTAAAGAAACTTTCAGTCGGCGCATTATCCCAACATTGACCTCTTCGACCCATGGAAGGAAGGATGCCCCGCTCCAGAAGGAAATCTTGAAGCTTCTTTGAGGTATACTGGCAACCTTGATCTGAATGAAACATCAGTCGCGATCGCCTGTATCGACGACAATTCAAGGCTTGGCTAAGGGATACAAGAACTAAATCGATGTCGGGATTTCTTGACATCGACCATCCTATCACTTTTCTGGAAAAAAGGTCCAATATCACGGCCAAGTAGACCCATCCACTTTGGGTCCAAATATAGGTGATATCCGAGGTCCAGGTTCTATTGGATCTCGATGGTTTAAAATTCCGATGCAAGCGATGCTTGCAAACCTTCGATTCCTGGGCCTTTTTCAGCACCGAATAGGGAGAAGGCTTACAGGGCTGAGCCTCCAAGTCCATCTCCTTCATCATGCGCAGGACCAGCTTCCGACCCACAAAAATCCCGCTATCACGCAAGCATTTTCGAATCGAACGATGCCCATAGGTTTTGCGACTTGCTTTGAAATGATAACGTATGGAATCCTTCAATTCAGGTCGCTCCAAAGGTACCCTCAATCTCCGGCTGCGCCCTCCGTAGAATCCCAAACGAATCACCTTAAGGGCTCGGCACATGATTTCAATGGAATGAGCGGCCTTCATTTTTTCGATCCAGGCGTATTTCTCTTGAGCGGCTCTTGTGCGAAATACGCCGTCGCTTTTTTTATTATCTCAAGCTCCTCTGCCTGTTCGGCCACAAGCTTGCAAAGCTTATCGAGTTCCAGCTTCTCCTCAATGGCCATGGCCAGGCCCTTTCCCCTGGCCTCAGCGGTTTCGGCGGCGGCTTCCGAAGTAGACTGGCGCTGATATCCAGCTCTCGGGCCGCCTAGGCGACGTTTTTCCGCTCCTTGGCCAAAGCCACAGCTCGCTCCTTGTATTTCCCATCAAATGCTCGTCTTTTTTCGTTTTTCATTGGACACCTTTCTCAGGTAAATCTACCTGAATGTTGTGTCCGGTGTCAGGGGGTCAGTTCAGAGCCGATATAACAGGTATCCTCTGGAAGATACGTGATTTCCGTTCCTCGTTCATGAATTAAACCAGAAACCGCGAGTTCTGCTCTTGAAGATGAGTATGCAGCATGGGCGCCTTATTTGCGGTTATCCGCAGAATGGCCTTTTGTTCTTTACGTGTCAATCGGTTAAAGGCCCAGGCCATTCCAACGCGACCCTCTTCTCTATCCATTAGGAAGTAGGTCATCTGCTGCGCCGTCTGCAGGTCCTTCTCTTTTTTCGCTGGATTCTTGCGCTGCTCATGAACGATGAACTTGAATAAGGTATAGAGTTCCGGTCGTGGTACACGGAGGGTGAAGCCTTGATAGACAATACTCATGAGTTCTTCTTCCCGGTAGCCCAGGTGGCGCAGCCCTTGCACAGTGATATTGAGCGGGGTTACATGTTCCACCTGATTGCGACCATCGCCGCGGAGCGGAGCTAAAAACTCCACTACGAATTCTTCCCGTCGATATTTGCAATATCCCGTGGCCCAGGCTATCTCTTCTAAAAAGCCCACTGCGGCTAAGGCTTGCGGGATATCCGCGGGCGGCATCAACTTCTTAGGATGCAGTACCAGAAGATCCATATCGGTTGTGCGCACTGCCGGAATAGGCGCATCGGTTCCGAAGTGCTTCCGGTACAGCAAAAGGCACCAACTGCCGATTAGAACCAATTCCTTCAATGCTCCAGCCTGATCCAATGCCTTTAGGACCAGGAGGAATATATCACGGTTGGGTTCACTTTCCGCGTTTGGCATACTTCAGTGTTCTTTCAATGATGCGCAGATCCTTTTTCATCTTGCGGATGCTGTCCATAAGGATGCGGCGCTCTTTCACTTGGGGCTCTAATTCCGTATGCTTCCGCGATGGAATGGGGGCAATGTACTGAAAGTGCACCTTTCCACCTTCCCGATAGGCAAGGTAGGCATAGCGACGATTACCCTGCCGTTTAATCCAAAGCGAACCCCGAGGCATTTTAGCCACGCGTTCGGAATAGAGCTTAAGCGCACTTTCTAAGTGCTCCCTCTCCTCCTCCAAAACCCCATAAATAACACTCATAAATTATACCTAACAATGTAATTATACTATACTCTCGTTAGGTGGAAAAGGGGTATTATGACACATTTTAAGGCTATATAGGGAGATTTTCCTGCTTCCAACGCTTATCCCCTGGTAGGCGGAGGATTCTCAGATCCATTTTCCCCTTTTGGGCGCTTTCCAGGTGCTCTTTCTCCTCCTCCAAAACCCCAAAAATGACGATCATAAAATATACCTAACATACTAATTATTTAGCATAGTTGTTAGGTTTAAAAGAGGATTACCAATGAATTTTAAGGCTATATAGGAAGATTTTCCTACTTCCAACTGCTCCGCCTCTCCTCGTTCAAGAGCTGGAATAGGCGCTCAGGTAGTACCGCGGCCCCCTATAAAAAACCCGCGAACCACGCCATGCTTTGTCCGGATTCTTGCCTGTTATTAGATAGGTACCCGCGCTGCAATATGTCATTTTTTAAAGAAGCATTTATGAATTTCACTTCACCTCCCTTCACTCCTTCTCACCTTTCTTCTCCCTTTAAACTCGTCAAATCCCCGTTTATCGCCCAAAATCCCAGTTTTTCCTTTCGGCACGGTCCTTGCATTTTGGATTGGCAGATTTCGATAACGCCGAAAGTATCGGCAAGTCTTAATCACCGGTAACGATTACCAAAACCAGTAATCAACCGGAATCACAAACTGAAAAGGAGAACACAAAATGTTCAATGGATTAGAAATCAGCCAAGTCGCCGTACACCCCGTCAAGAATAAGCAGCCCGACAGCGCTCTCGAAGCGTTTGCCCGAGTGGTGTTGAACGATCAATTCGTCATCAACAGCATCCGGGTGGTGCAGGGGAAATATGGACTCTTCATATCCTTCCCCCGTGAATTCAACGCCGCGGAAAAGAAGGGGTACAATTTGTGTTTCCCTCTCTCCAAGGAATTGCGTGACCATATTTCGGAGCGGGTTCTGGAAGAGTACGCCCTCGCCGCAGTCTAATCGACTTTAGCTTAATGACCCCGCCCCTTGTGGGTAGGGTCTATTTATCCCTCAAAACAAATGATCAATCCGGTGCTCCGTTCCCGGGCACCCATTCACTAACCGAAAATTAAAAGGAAAATTATGCAAGTTACATCTATTGAAATCCGTCCCGCTCCCCGAGGAGAAGAGGCTGTCAAAGCCATAGCGCATGTCATCGTCAACAACGCCCTTGCCCTGAGAGGCATTCGTATCCGGAAAGGCCGTTATGGGTACTTCCTTTCGTTTCCCAGGCAGACTTTGGGTTCGCCCTATCGTGTATTCGAAACCACGTCGCATAAGTTACGGCGCAATCTCGAAACCCAAATCGTGCGGGAATATGAGCTGGCCTTATCGCGTTCCATAGTACAAAGCTTTTTGTGAGGGTGGGAGATAAAGATGCTATCCATCGTCCACTCCGCGGCTGTACTGGGAATTGAAGCCTACCTGCTTACAATCGAAGTGGATATCAAGCCCGGGCTGCCGGGCTTCAGCATGGTAGGCCTTCCCGACTCCGCGGTGAAAGAAGCGCGGGAACGCGTTTTTTCAGCCTTACGAAATTCCGGTTTCGAAATACCCAGCCGTCGCATGACCATCAATTTAGCGCCGGCGGATATCAAAAAGGAGGGGACTTCTTTAGATCTTCCCTTGGCGGTAGGTATCTTACGCGCTTCGGAGCAGATTCCTCCCTTCGCTGTTGGGCGAGCGATGCTGGTCGGCGAACTCGCCCTTGACGGAAGTTTGCGGCCGGTAAAGGGAGTTTTACCCGTGGCCATGGAGTCGGCAAGCCGAGGCTGTCCCTGTCTTATCGTACCCGCCGGAAACTTTCACGAAGCCAACATGGTTACCGGCGCTTGCGTTTATGCGGTGGGACACTTGTCCCAGGTACTGGAAATCCTTGCGGGCAGGGGTTCTTCCATGGTGCATCCCGCGCCGGTTTCATCGGAATCCATTCACTTGGCGGATATGCCCGACTTCTCCGAGGTTAAAGGCCAGGGGCAGGCCCGGCGCGCTTTCGAAGTGGCTGCCGCGGGAGCGCATAATCTCATTTGCATGGGAAGTCCCGGATGCGGTAAGTCGCTCATGGCGCGTCGCCTCCCTTCGATTCTTCCGGCCTTGTCGGATGAAGAGGCCCTGGAAACCACTAAAATATATAGTGTAGCGGGCCTGTTGCAGGTTAACGCGGGATTGATACGCAAACGCCCGTTCCGTTCCCCGCATCATAGTATCAGTCCCTATGCCTTGGTGGGCGGCGGAAGCCCTCCCCGGCCGGGCGAACTCAGCCTGGCGCATAACGGGGTGCTTTTTCTGGACGAGCTACCGGAGTTTCGGAAAAGCACGCTGGAGGCTCTACGCCAGCCCTTGGAGGAATCGCAGGTGACCATCGCCCGGATTCTGCAAACCATAACCTATCCCTCTCGCGTCATGTTGGTATGCGCCATGAATCCTTGCCCATGTGGATATCTCATGGATCCCGGAAAGCGCTGTGGATGTCGAGCCCGGGAAATACATCAATATATGACTCGTCTGTCGGGGCCTCTCCTCGACCGCATCGATATACAATTGGAAATCCCGCGCATTTCTTTCGACGAAATGGCGGGTGCAGCGCCGGGCGAGTCGTCCCAGGTTATCCGGTCACGGGTGGAAAAGGCGAGGGAGATTCAGGCGGAACGCTACCGCGGTATCAAGGGCGTTTTTTACAATGCCCATATTACCGGAAAAGAATTACAACGCCATTGCAGGGTAGAGGGACCCGCAAAAACCATGCTGCGCCAAGCCGTGGATTCCGTAGGATTATCGGCCCGCGCTTATGATCGGATTCTTAAAGTAAGCCGTACTTTGGCCGATTTATCCGGTGCGGAGAGCATCGAGGAGGACCATGTATCGGAAGCGATTCAATATCGCTCGTTGGACAGGCGGCCCGTTGCTCATGCCCGTCCCGTGCCCTAAAGTTCGGACGCCGATGGTAAATATCCCAGGTTATGCAAGGCCCTACGAATCGCGTCGGCGGCTATGGCGTTTCCCCTCCCAGATGGATGGCCATCTCCTACAATAAATAAACTTTCCGGCTCTTCTCCCCGGAAGTCCGCTTCCAAATCGAGATAGGGAAGGTTGTGACTATGGAATAAACTATCCAGAAAATTTCCGTCCGGATTCGTTTCCCCGTCTTTCATCATGCCCAGCGAAGGGAAGATCACGGGCAGTAGTGTGATTCCATGCCTGCGGGATAACGCCATTAATTTTTCGAAGTCACGGGCATAGTAACTCTGGTAGGTCGCTCTTTCGGTTGGGGAAATGGCGATCGCCTGGGCTTGTTCCCGGGAGATATCAAAAGCGACATTACGCTGTCCAGAGGATTTGAGCCTTCTACCGGTTACGCTCACTTTTACCTTTTTGGCAAGGGAGATTAGATGTGAATTCTGCTTTAAGGTATTGCGAAGGAGTTGCTTCTCCCGCCAGTTTCCCCGACCATGGCGTCGGAAGGATTGCCTCCAGAATGGGGCATAATCCGAAATATCATTGCGGCAATATCCGAGTACGACGATATCGGGCTTGAACAGGCCAAGCTTTTCTTCGAGAAAGCTCACCTCGTCCTCGAGGGTGAATCCGTAAAATCCGGCATTCAGCACTTGGATCGCGCGTGGTTCAAGCAAACATTGCAGTTGATACGGATAGGTACCTGTGTCGTCAACTACGCCTAAAGTGAAGGAGTCGCCCAAAGCCAGCAGAAATTTTCGGGGATTTTCCATTTCGGATCCCGTCGTACGCAGTCCCCATTTATTCGTGGTGAAACGAAAGTGAGCGCCATTCCGATCGTATTCCCGCGTTTCCAATCCGGCGGCAAAGTCGCCCCAGTTTGTCTGTGAGAAAAGTTCGGGAAAATAGCGCCTGGGTTCGGCGGTTCCGGTAACGCGCAAGGCGGTTTCCAGCAACCCGATCATTCCCACGGTCAAAAGCAGCGCGAGCCCATAGCCTTTCCATTCGCGCGCAGCGTTTTTCCCAATGATCATTACAGGTGGTTTATCAAATGGTAGCCGGTTCCAATTCCTGCGGTACGCTTTCGCGAGGTCGGACCACTACCGGAGTATGATTTGGAGTGGGAGTGGCTTCAGGTTTCGGAGGGGGAGCGGGTTGTTCCGCTTTTTCCGGGCGTCCATCGCGAATACGCGCGGGTACCGGTTTTAAATCGTAAATCAAGCCCAATTTGGACATGAACCACAAGCCATAATAGGTGATATCCACTTCCCACCAATAGAAACCTTGGCGGGTGGAAATCTGAAAATGGTGATGGTTGTTATGCCACCCTTCGCCTAAAGTGACGAATGCCAGAATCCAGCTATTGGTGCTGTCGTCGCCGGTTTTATAGCGGCGTTTGCCGATGATATGCCCCAGCGAATTGATGGTCGCGGTCCCATGGAACAGAGCCACGGTGGAGATGAAAAATCCCCATATCAGCATTTGCATGCCGCTGGTTCCCAGTTGCGGGAAAAAATGTTGCAGACCCGCGCCCAAAGACCAAAGGCACACCGCGAAAGCCACGGGAACAAACAGGTCGAAGCGATCGATAAAGCGCAGCTCGGGGAATTTTGACAAATCTTTGACGCCACTAAATTTGGTGGGGACATTGGCTTTTTTACCGAGCCAGAGAATATGCGAATGCCAAAATCCGTCCTGACTAGGGGAATGGCTGTCCCCCGGTTGATCGGAATTGCGATGGTGGTGACGATGATGTCCGGCCCACCAAAGCGGGCCTTTCTGAACGGCTGTATTTCCCCAGACACCCATGACAAATTGCATGATGCGGCCGGCTTTGAAGGTTTTATGGGAAAAATACCGGTGATAGAAGCCCGTAATGGCGAACATACGCAGGAAATACAGGGAGACGGCCACGCCAACGGCGACTGGACTCCAACCTACCCAAATAACCCCAAGGCACATCAGATGGACAATCCAGAATGGACTCAGGCGTATAAAGGCCTTCCAATTGGTATCTCCCTGATAATCGACCTTTTCGGGGATTTTATGGGTGTCGAACCAACCTACGACTCCGCGCGCCAATTTCGAAATACTTCGCATATTCTCCAATCCATGATCAAAACTTTATCCTTCTTTCATTTTAGGTATCTTGCTCCCAAAAATCGATGAAATTGGGCCGCCTTTACAACTTTTTACATGGACCGGTACCTCTTTCCGGAAAAAGTTCGCGTAGAAGTTCAAGTAATTCCTCAAGGTTGCCGATAAAAGAATAGGGGTTGTCCTATTTCACCCCCATATGCAGATAGAGCCTTTAAGGAGGGAATATGCGAATAGATCATGCGGGAAGCCGGTTTCTAGCCGGACAGTCCGAAAAAAATCAGGAAGCATCCCAAAAGGCTCAGGAAAAACTGGCCACCGGTAAAAAACTCAATACAGCCGCGGATGATGCCGCTGCGATGGCAATGGCCAAGCAACTGGAGAAATTGGTTTTGGCGCACCGCCGCTCGGGTGATAATCAAGAGGATGCCATGAGCGCCTTACGGATTGCCGAAGGAGGATCCGCTCAAATAACGCAGATTTTGCAAAGGCAGAGGGAACTTGCAATTCAAGCCTCCAATGGCACACTCAATCAGGCGCAAAAAACGGCTTTAAATGACGAATATCAGGCACTTACTCAGGAAGTGGATAGGGTGGCCAATGCTACCCAATTCAACGGACAAGCCTTGCTCAACGGGGGAAGCCCCTTATCCAATGGTACGGGAAGCCTGCAGATAGGACCCAATAGCGGAAGCGCCGACCAATTAGGCCTAACCTCCACCGATTTGACGAGTCAGTCTCTCAGTACAGCGGGCAGTGACTTGCTGAATCCAGGAGGGGCGGGAGTCACTTTGAGAGCCTTGGATGTCGCTTTGGAGACTGTTTCCGCTAAACGGTCCGAACAAGGAAGCCTGTATAATCGGTTGGTTGCATCTCGGGAAAACAGCCGTCAGCAGGAAATTCAAACAGCAGGTTCTCAGTCCCGCCTGGAGGATTTGGACATGGCTCAGGGGGTGACGGACAACCTTCGGACGTCCCTGCTCAAAGAGGCGACCAACAATATGCTGGGCCAAATGCACATGCTTTCCCGGAACAATGTGATCAGCTTGCTGGAATAGCGTACCCTTTTCGTCTTTTTTAGGCTAGTTTATAGATGTGTAAGCACAGTGCCGGGTCATTTCGTCCGGCGCCAAACTCAAGGGGGGCGCACAGGTTTCGACGGGATTTAACGTGGTGATAGTTGCATGCCGAGGATTCTGGTTGGCCTCGTAAATCATTCCAGAAAAAAACAAATGCAGAAGAATCATATTCTTATGCAATGGCAGCCTAATTAAAACCTAGGTCTACCACGATTCTACCGATTGCGCCTCAAGGCTGGATAGAATCGTCATACATTGAGGCTGGCTTTCGCCGATGTCTGGGCGGCGAAGGTGAGATTCACTAGAATAGCGACCTGCGCAACCGATTCCTAGGGTGGCGCGGGGGGCGAATCTAAATCAGGGAAAAAGCATGTAGGAGTGTTCATCAGGTATTTTTCGGACGCGGGTTCGATTCCCGCCGCCTCCACCAAATCGGCTTCCTAGGAAATCCTAGGAGGTCTTTTTTTTGTCCAAATTTGGCGTAATTTAGCCATATTTGGGAAAAAATATGGGTACGGAGTCATACAACGGCTTCCTAGACAAGATGCCCCCAAATGCGCCTCACCGATACCGCGATTCGTAAAGCAAAGGTACGGCTGGGGGAGGGTATTCTCGAAATATTTTCCAGCTGGGTAGACTATCTTCGCAAGGAAGGAGTTTAAGGCCTGGAATCAAAATCTTGGCCATGAAAAAGTTATGACGACCTTTTTCAACCATGGGGTTGTCGATGAAAGGCGGCAGGGGGAAATCCGGACTTCCTAGCATTTGCTAGGGCAATGTTGGATGAAGCTGCTTCTAGCGGTGTTTCGTTCAATCCCGGTCCGAAGGCACTCTAATGAACACCAGGGGCAATTTGGGGGTGGACAAATACGAGAACTATAAATATTCCTCGTTTATTCGGGGTCAAGTCAATTCGGGGAGGGTTTTATTTTGTCCCAAACAGCGTGTTTGAACCAAGCGGGTGTTAGGTCCGTTTTTAATTCGAGGTTATGACCACCATTGATTTCAGCAATCCAGACTCTATCCATTCCATCGGCGGAATTGTCGAAAATAAAGGCTCGGTCCGAATTTTTTATCGCATCCAGGAGCAGGTCAAGGGAGCGTTTATACCGGCTCCGTATTTTTTCTTCTGGAACGGAATGTCCACCGGACATGACCCTATTTTTGACCCGAGAAATATTGATTATTGGATCCCCGGTGGCGATGTAATACAAATAAGTCCGAAAGCCCATATTTTGGGCCTTTTCCAATAACTTTACCTTGTCTGGGGAAGACATCACGGTTTCAAAGGTAAATGTCTCTCTTTTCTCAAGGAGTTTCTGACGAATGAAATCTGCAAGAATCGAAGCAAAATAGGCATTTACATTCCCGCGCTCCAAAACCAATTTTCCATCGGTGAACTTAAGGTGGTCAATTAAATCCGTGTCTCCAAGTTGTCGAGATAGGGTAGAGTTATGGAAAAAGGCACGTACCTCCACCGCTTCCGGCGAAATAGTAAAGGGATAAAGATCCAATTGCCCTGTTTCGCGAATTTCCTTTTCTATTTCATCTGGATTTATGTAAATCCCCAATAGGGAAGGGGGCAAAATTGCTTTAATAGTGCTTTTACCTGCCCCATTGGGGCCGGCAATCATGCGGAGACGAGGTATGGCTGTCACGGAATTCGGGCGGTTGTTCCAGCAGGCATTTCCATTGGAGGTTCAATTTGCTTAATTTCTTTTTTCTCTCCACTCAAAGACACTTCATAAATCGTGGTGGCGACTCCGGCTTTTGCTGTTCCGCTGACATAAACCCTTAATCCGGAATTCAGAGCTTTCAAGTACGCCTCGTTTACCACAGCGGCGGACAATTCAGGTACACTACTTTCAAGGCTATCTAAGTCATATTGGTAATCAGGCATAATATTTCCCTCATTCAATAATATAGCCAGTTGGGTGTCGAATCCACCCCATTCTGCCGGTCAAGTGCCCAAATAGCCCAGTTTCCGACATGGATTTTAGGTAGACAGGGTAGAAGAGACCATTTTTTTGGTTTTCACCGAGTAATCTAATGGGGGCATTATTGGGGGCAACCGATTTTTTGAATTTCCTAACATACCTAATTACAATGGGTTACGCGGCCAATTCGATTGACGCCGCCCTACCAAATCGGCTTCCTAGGAAATCCTAGGAGGTCTTTTTTTGCCCTAATTCGAGGTAATTTCGCCATTTTAGTGGACGCTAGCCCATCCGGGGGAAGGCCGCATACGGAATGGTGGCCTTTTCCCAGAACGCACGACTTCCAATGCCCTTTCCTCGCATTTCCAGGCACGGATAAGCTCCGGGGGTATTTGTGCAACCCACGGAACAATCGGGTGGCTGCCGACCGTTTTCTGATCAGTCAAGGGGATGCATCCACGTGGCAGCGAGGCTGATGACCTAGAGTAAAGCCATACCCGTAGCTCAGCGGCTTCTGAATTTCAGCAAGGCTAACAACGAGGTATGCCCTTACTATTCCCCGCCGCTCTGAGTTCCAAAACCCGTAAACAAGACCCCATGCGCAGGCAAGCGCTGAAATTCGTTTTCCTCGGATGCAGCTCTTAAGGGAACCGTTTTCCCCTGCGTATTGAAAAAATATCCCCGCTCGGTAGCCAAACCGGAATGCCATGAGAATCGATTCCCGCCATTCACAAAATACGTAGGCCCGCCACCACGCCGCGGGGTGGATACTAGGGTAGTCGGAGCGCTACCTCCGATATTTCCGATTTTATTTACCGAATAGGGGGGAAGGGTGATGATGCCGGTTCCCGACTTGACTGGCTTGAGCGGATTATCGAACCCCCCGAATTCCGGATTGTCACTCAGACTTTGAAAGATCAGCGCCTCGTGATTGACGTAACCGGAAAAGTCGGATCCATCCACTTTCAATTTCAGTTCGACGCTTTTCGAGGTTTTGTTGACGGCGAATACCATGGTTTCCCCGTTCTTTATTACCGCCCGGGCGGATACGGCGTCGGCGCCGGGTTTGAGCTTATGGGTGCTCATGTCGCTTTTGAGAAGAACCGCATCCTGGAAAACCTCGCGTATCACATCATATACGGCTCCGAAGCCATACTTGATCACGCCCAATTCGGGTTTTCCGGCCTGTACCGGCTGGAAAAAGGGATTGCTGTTATTGATATGGAACCAGTTGGTTCGGGTATACATGTTCTGGTTCTCCAGGATATACAAGTAGGCATCGGCCATGCCCAAATAACTGGCCGCCCGCATTCCCACCGACACCCCCCATTCGCTCAGCCAAACTTCTTTGCCGGGGGCGAAACTGAGGGCATGCTTTACGCTTTCATCCAAGGTGAGTCTGGCCGTCAAAACGGTTTTGTATTGCTCTTGTGAAACCGTAACCGGATCCCTTTCACTTCTCACGTACATATGCACGCTGATGGCGTCGAAATAGGAGGTTTCCTTGGTAACGCCTATATTGAACTCGTCATGCTGCCCACCAGTGCGCCACGAAAGCGGAATGGAAACCTTTACCGTGGGATTCGCCTTTTTCAGGGTGGCGGATAAGGATTTGGCGAAAGCGAAATATTTTTCGGGAGTGCTGACTTGGTTGCTCCTTTGCGACTTCCAAAATTGTTCATTACCCATTTCTATGGCATCAACCTTGAAGCCCTTCGCCTGCCTATCGAGCATTCTTTCCAAGGAGGACGCCTCGCTGTCGTATAGCATATTGAAAACCCACAGGACATCGAATTTCAATTCGCTATGCAATTCATGGAATCCCGGGAAACCATAGACCAAGTCCGGATGATCCTCTATGGCTTTTATGTATTGTTCATTATTGAAAACATAATCGTCATACCGTCTGCGACCGTCCACTTTCCAGTCATAGAAATTCGCCCATAGGCCTTGCGGCCAGCGGATGGAAACGGGTTTGTATTGCCGGACGAAACTCTTGGCTTCCGGGTGGTTGTAACCCATCTTCTTATGATTATGCCAATCGATATTCACGCCGAGATTATTGTTATTGACTTTCTCGGTCACTCCGGTGTTGACGCTGAGAGTGGCGGAAATGATTTCCGGCAGGACAAAGGGATATTCCTGTGCTCCAATATCAACAGGTAACCATAAGACCAGTAAGAGGAGATATTTCACAGCAGGCTCCATTTAATCCGGGAAATGATTTTCCGGGACGGGCTAAATTTACACTTTTCAGGGGTCGGATTGAAGGGTTTTTGCTTAGGGAAATTTTTGAGAATCCGAGGAAGGATATTTCCATACCCAAGATCCTTGGATGCTACGGCGTCACTTGACCATGATTTCCGCAGCGGGTGTCGATTTCCTCTTTTGAGACAATACCAATCGACATCTATCCTATAGAATCGGGAAGATATGCCGCCGGAAACTCTCTACTTCTCCTTGCGGAACTTGGCGGGTCATAACCGATTCCGTTTTCTGGACTCCCGACGCAGGCGGTCAAATTTTGCCTGTTCCCTCCGGTCCCGCCTCGCCTTCTGCTGGTTAATTTCCTGCATGAACTCCGCATGGGCCAGGCTTCCGCCGGCATCCATCCATTCCACCAGGCGCTTCAGCTCGCCTGCGTCCAACCACGTACCGTGGTCACCGCATCGATCCGTTATCACTCCACTGCGTTTACCGAAATTTACCCGGTTCATCAGCTTAGTGCAGACGGGGCATTTTCGGTAGAAAACACCTTCTTCCGTATTGGCCTGGCCGCTTAGCTCATCGAGCCGTTTCCGGTCTATCGCGAAGCCGAACTTTGCAAGGTTGGTGAGAATGGTTTCCAACTTGAAAAGATCAAAAAAGAGGCCGAAGCAAGTCCCGCATTTATACGCTGAAATCGGATGTCCGTCGGAAGAATCCAGGGTAGCGGACTGCATTGCGATTTGGCAAATAGGGCAATCAAGGCCAGGTTCATTGGTGGCGATGGCGACGGTTTGGAGCAAGGAACGATCAATATCGTTACGGGTGCCGCAGTAGAGGCACTGGCTTTTAAAGCCGGATAGGGGAGCCGAACAGCTTCGGCAACGCAGAATGCGAACGAATTTGCCGGGCAACTCAGACCTCCCGGATGATCTCGCGCTTCTTTTCCGCGAATTCCTCAGCGGTAATCAGGTTATCGTCGAAAAGGGTTTTCAAACGTCGTAATCGCGATTCTACCGATTCAGAAACACCGGCTGTTACCCCCATAGGCGGGTTTATGGCTTGGGATAGACCTGCTCCCACGCCCAGACCCATCACCATGCCGGCTCCACCGCCCTCGTTACGGGCGGCATCGCGCATGGCCTGCAGTTTTTGCAATTCGGCATACGTGATACCCAATTTGCCGGCGGCGTGGTTGTCCGCCAGCATATCGGCAATTTGGCCGATCCGCTCGATGGTGGCGTCGTCGAAATTCGCACCTTCGATGCGGAAGTCCGTAATTTGAAATCCCAACTTCGCGAAATCCGGAGCCAGCAGAGTAAGGGCGGCGGAGGATATTTCATTGAGCATCGAGTCGATGTGCAGGTACGAAAGTTTTTCTCCGGCGAGGTAGGAACTGAGAGTTTGGGTAAGGCGGCTGGCCAACACCACGCGCAACTCATCCACGGTATAAATGCTCCGCATTCCGGCTACGGTGGAGAAAAAATGTTCCGGTTCCACGATTTGCAGGCTGAAGTTGCCGAAGGCTTTGAGCGAGATGGGAAGGCCGAATTCCGGGTCTACATATTTGATGGGGGATAGGGTACCCCATTTCTGGTTGAGAAGGCGTGTGGTCTTGAAAAAGTAAATTCCGACCTTGTGCTCGCTTTCGAAGGATTGCAGCAAATTGATTAGCGTGGTGAAGAAGGGAATATTGGCGGTTTTCAGATCGTAGCTACCGGCGCGTTGCATAACTCCCCGGATACGGCCCTCGTAGACGAAAATGCAACCCTGGCCCGGTCCCACGATGAGTTTGGACGCGTTCTTGATTTCATCACCATTGCTGGACCATTGGTAAATAAGGTCGTCCTCAGCCGGATTGTCCCATTCGATGACCGACCGCAATTGCCTTTTGAGTGAATCGAGAAAATCCATGTTGGCTTTCCTTGCTGGGGATCCAGGGCATATCAATTATTGCCCGATCGGGGTATATTATACCACCAAGCCGCGTTAATACGCCGCCTGTTTTCCTAAACATAACCCCGGGCTTTTTTACCTCGGTGGGACGGACAATCGCCATATGGAATTAATTGACGCCCTAGCCCGGCTCGCGGCCCGGCACCGCTCCGACATTGGCTTCGGAATGACGGCGGTGGCCTTGGTGCTTATGGGTCCCTATCTCAATGGTTTTTTACGCGACCTGACGAAGAGTTTTCCTTGGCTATTGCGTTACGCTCTATTCGTGGTATTGTGCACAGTTGGGTATACCGTTTTGGGTGGCTTCCTGTGGAAGTCCCTGAATTTCTGGCTTGCCTCCCTGTCACCACGTATGATACTGAGTTGGAGCGTAGCGATATTTCTCGTCCTTGCCTGGCTGGCGAAACGAGATCGCCTCATCTGACATGGGATCCATTCGGTTCTGGACCGTCACTCCCGATTTTCATCAACTATGCTTGATTTTTTTTCGCCACCTGTGTAGATTCTTTTTCGATTTTAAGGCCCTTCCGCCAGGGCGGAAAGCCAAAGCTCGAAAGGTTGCCTATGATAGAGGTCGAAGGTTTATCGAAGCGGTACGGCCGTGCCTTGGCTGTCGACAATATCTCCTTTAATATCGAAAAAGGCGAGGTTGTCGGTTTGCTGGGCCCCAATGGAGCCGGCAAAACCACGACGATGAAAATCCTCACTGCATTTATTTCCGCCACGGAAGGCAAAGCGGTTCTCAACGGATACGATACCTTCGATTCGCCCTACCAGGTCCGGAAACATGTGGGCTACTTGCCCGAAAACTGTCCCTTATATCTGGATATGGACGTACAAAGCTTCTTGAACTACATCGCGGAAATACGGGATATCGATAGCGGAACCCGAACACAGGCCGTGGACAAGGTTATCTCCGATTGCGACTTGGGAAAGGTCAGACGTAAAATAATCGGCCACCTGTCCAAAGGATACCGCCAAAGAGTGGGCTTGGCCCAAGCCCTGATTCATAACCCGGACATTCTTATCCTGGACGAACCGACCTCAGGCCTCGACCCGAACCAAATCCGGGATATTCTACGGCTCATCAACGATTTGGGCCAGGAAAAAACCGTAATCCATTCCACCCACATTTTGACCGAAGTGGAAGCTACCAGCAATCGGGTTCTCATTATCAACAACGGCCGAATTGTCGCCCAGGGCACTCCCAAAGAACTCATGGCCAAGTCGGCTGGAACCACGGTTTTCTTGACCGTAAAGGGCGAAGGCGTGCAGGATAAAATCGCTCAATCGCCATTTGCGAAAAGCGTGTCGGAAGTGGGGCCGGGTGCGGACGGGTTTCAAAAACTCGCGGTGACGGCGAAGAACGGCGGAGATGTTTCCCTGGATCTTTTCCGTTTGGCCGTTGAGCAAAATTGGTTGATTTCCGAGCTACGCGCCGATTCGGCCAAGCTGGAAGACGTTTTCGCAAAATTGACGAGAGGTCAGGCATGAAAAACACCTTGGCGATTTTCAAGCGGGAATTGGGCAGCTATTTCGCCTCTCCCATCGGTTTCGTCTTCATCATCTTCTTCGTACTGGTATCGAATGCATTTTTCTTTTTCGTACAGGATTTTTTCCGGCAAGGCCAGGTGAGCATGCGGGGATATTTCTCGGCGCTGCCCTGGATATTCCTTTTCTTCGTACCGGCCATTACCATGCGGCTCTGGTCGGAAGAAAAAAAACTGGGAACCATTGAATTGCTTTTGACCATGCCCATTCGCGAGACCGAAGCCGTGCTGGGCAAATTCCTCGCGAGTTTCGCATTCCTGGCGATAACCCTGGGCTGTTCCCTGACCGTGCCGGTTTCCCTCGGCTTTTTGGGCCAACCCGATTACGGCGTGATAGTGGGTTCCTACATCGGGGCGCTGTTTCTGGGCGCCGCCTATCTCGCTATCGGAACTTTTATCAGTTCCCTGACGGAGAACCAGGTGGTGGCGTTCATCATTTCCCTGGCGATAATTTTCGTACTTCTGCTCGTAGGCATTGTTCCCATCTATTTGAATGCCGTGGGTCCCCTGGTCACGGTAGCCGAATACCTAAGCCTGCTGAGCCATTTCAACAACATTACGCGCGGAGTCATTGATTCTCGCGACGTCATCTACTACCTCTCGGTAGTGATTTTGTTCCTCTATCTGAACGTCAAGAACATCGAAGCGAGAAAGTGGAGATAATCCAATGATCTCTAAAAAAGCCAGCACCCGAACGGGCGCCTATATCTCCGTCATCACCTTGATCGTGATTTTGGGGGTGGTGGCCATCATCAGCCAGAATTTCATGCATGACCGCATCGATTTGACGGCCGATAAACAATTCACCCTAAGCAAGGCCTCAAAAAATACTTTAGCCGCGCTTCCCGATATCGTGACCATCAAAGCGGTGATTTCCAAGGACCTCCCCACCCAGTTCATGCAAATCCGCACCCATGTTGTGGATTTGCTGCAGGAATTCGAGGCGCAATCCGACGGTAAGGTTACGCTCGTTTTCGATGATCCGGGAGAAAATGATAAGAAGCGTACCGACGCTACCTCCCTGGGCATCCAGGAAGTGCAATTGCAGGAACAGTCCTCTCAGGGAATGGAAATCAAAAAGGGATTCTTCGGGATTGCGCTCCTATACGGTGATAAGAAGGAAGTGATTCCCGTATTGCAGAATTTACAGTCATTCGAATATGATATTATCGTCAAGCTCAAAAAGTTGACCGAGGGCACCAAGACCCTGGGTATCGTTGAAGGACAGGAAGGCAGCCGTTTCGTCCTGGACTTGCCAGGTCCCCAGGCGCAACAAACCCGGGGATTCGACGATAACTTTCCCACCTTGAAAGAGGAGGCCCGGAAGCTTTACGAAATCAAGAAAGTTGACGCACAAACCGGGCCCGTGCCCGACGACGTCGATTTACTGGTGATCGCGGCCCCGCAAAGGCTTAGCGATATGGAAAAGTTCCATATCGACCAATTCATCATGACCGGAAAATCGGCCCTGTTCCTAACGCCCGGCGTCAATATTAACCTGGGCATGGGCATCAACGGAAACGCTTCCGACAACAATTACGAGGATTTGCTGGCGCATTACGGATTGTCGGTCAAGAAAAACCTGATATTGGAAGACCAGAACTTCCAATTGGTACGCTTCGGAAATTCCTTCTTTCCTTCCCCTTATCCCTTCTGGATAATCACTGGCGGAGAAGATTTGAATTTAACGAATAATATCACCTCGAAACTGGGCGCCGTCAGCTTACCTTGGACCTCTTCCATTGATATCGATTCCTCGAAAATAGACAGCACCTCACAGGTTGAGATTCTGGTTTCTTCGAGCGCCGGATCCTGGGAAGAATCGGGCAACTTCTTTTTGCTGCCCAAGGATTTGAAGGAATACCTCCCCGTCGATCAAAAACAGCATCCTTTGGCGGTTTTGAAATCCGGTGGATTCACCTCCTTTTATTCGGACCGTCCTCTTCCCGATACTGCCATGGATCCGACCTCGGTGCTTAAATCCACCAATGAGCCCTCGCGGATTCTGGTGGTCGGAAACGCCTTATTTCCTACCGACTTCTTTATCGGGTATACCAATTCCGTTTCAAACCTTCATTTCATGCTGAACAGTTTCGACCAATTGGCGTTGGATCCCGACCTCATAACCATCCGCAGCCGGGAGATAAACAGCGTGCCCATACTCGAAGACAAGAAAGCGCTGCAATATCCCATCCTGCTGGTCAATATGGCGGCTGCTCCGTTATTACTGATGATAATTGGGGTGGTAATGGTAGTTCGCAGAAAAAAAATGGAGTCCGCGGCATGAAGAAAAACCTGATTTTCCTCGTACTGGCACTGGCGGCATTAGGCCTGGTTTTTTTACTCAAAGACAAGCGCCAGGAATCGACTAAGGCTCAGAGTTTCGCCTATGACAGCACCCGCATCGCGGAGGCGTCGCAATTTAAAGTAGTCCGCGATACCGATACAGTGGTGGTAGCTTTCGATCAAACCCGTTGGGTGGTCCTACCGGATAGCTTTCCCGCGGATACTTCGAGGGTGAACATGGTTTTGCAAAAACTTTTCACATTGCAGGACGGTCAGGTCGCATCTAGGAATGAGGAACGGATTTCGGAATTCGGCATGGAGGCGGGCGAAGCGAAAACCGTGACGATATCGAATAGTCAAGGCGCGGTACTGGTCGACGCTTCCATCGGAAAGACTTCCGGTGCGGATTATAATTCGACTTTTTGGAAGTATCCCGGTAAGCCGGAAATCTTCCGTACTCCCGGGAATTTCACTTGGGAAATCGCACATACTGCGGAGGATTGGAAAAGCCGATCGCTTTTCAGTTTTACTCCCGATAATGCCAAAGCCGTGAATGTGTCCTGGACAGATGGCACGGCCGGCGCTCAGGCTTACCGCTTGGAGGCAGCCAACGATTCGACTTGGATGTTGGTGGAACCTGTTCAGGACACCGTACGCGACCAACGTGCGCAGAATATCCTCGAGCGGCTGGCGGAACTGAATATCGACCAATTCGTAACGGAGTCCGATACCAATGCCGCAAAAGCGGATTTGAATTCTCCTTACCTTTCCCTTACCGTTGAATTGAAAGACGGGCGATCCATCGAATTGAAAACCAGCAGCCCCCTGGATGGTTTCGTCTACGTGCCGCACCCTTCCTTTTCACAATTGGTGAAGCTGTCTGATTGGAGAATCGAACCTTTCCGAACCACCCCCGATATATTGAGAGGCGCGCAACCGGAAGACGAACATGATCATCACGGGCATGATCACGACGATCATTCCGGCCATGGGCACTGACGGCCGGCGATTCTAGCTCCAATCCAATTGTTCCCTTAGGCTTTCCGCCAGGTTTTCGCAAACGGAAAGCAACTGCTCCGGTGACAGGGGCTGCGCCGAAAAATCATTCAAACAGGCCATGAACTCGCCGTGGGTCCTTCCCTGGCGGTACCCGGGCTCTTGTGTCGGATGCGTGAGATAACGGTGTACGGGGTTGCGGCAATCCTCCACCATGAGACTGGCCAAGTAGAGGGCATAGTCACGTGGGAGGTAACAGGAACATCCCGCCAATTTACGCCCCCTAAAGGCCAGATCAGAAAGCCCTTCTTCCTCCAGATTGATACCGACTTCGCTGGCTACCACTTGCTTAACCAGGGATGACCCTATTCGAAAAAAATCAGGTATGCTCATGCGTTGGTCGCGGCGGATACGCAGCCCGATGCAAAGACAGCCCGAGGTCAGCACCACGGCTCCGCCGCCTCCGATGCGCTGGTATACGGGGATACCGTCCTGTTCCACCTCAGTAAGCTTGACCTCCATCGCAGGGGTTTGTGAGCGACCCAGAACAATGAGTGGGGAAGAGGGAACCCAAAAACGCAGGGGTGGATACTCGCGCTCGCGCAGCCCTTCTCCCGTGGGGTAGTCGAAGGGGCCTCCCGGCTGGTAGAGGTGCGGGACAAGCGGACTGGGAGTGGGGTAGATCATATTCACTGACCCGGGAAGGGAGTTACGGAAGCCGGAAGGCGGTACAACTCCATCTTAAGAATTTGTCCGTTTTACTGGTGGACGGATTCGCCCCTGCTGTCCATGGCCGCTTCCATCACCGCCTCTGAAAGGGTAGGGTGGGCATGCACGGTATGCATGATTTCTTCGAAGGTGGTTTCCAGCTTCATGGCGATTCCCAATTCGGCCAGCATTTCGGTGGCGTCGTGGCCGATGATATGCGCGCCCAGCAGTCCGCCGTATTTCGCGTCGAAAATGAGTTTGACCATGCCCTCGGTGTGCCCGGTGGCGCGCGCCTTACCGCTGGCGGAAAAGGGGAAGCGCCCGATTTTGATTTCAAGTTTTTTCTCGCGGCAAACTTTTTCGGTGAGACCAATCGAGGCTACCTGGGGTTGGCAATAGGTACAACCGGGAATTTGCCCGTAATCCAATCCATGCCGCGCCTGGCCTGTGATATGGGCTATTGCAACTTCGGCCTCGGCGGAGGCCTTATGCGCCAGCAGTTGCTTGCCGGCCACGTCTCCGATGGCGTAAATGCCCGCGATATTGGTTTGTTGGAATTCATTTACTTTGACGAAACCGCGCTCGTCGAGTTTAACGCCGGCTTTTTCCAGGCCCAGCCCGCTGCTGTTGGGAGTCATGCCCACGGCCACCAGTACTTTGTCGAAGGTTTCGTTCTGCGTGCGCTTCTCCTTGTCTTCCAGCACCGCTTCAATGACACCTGCCTTTTTCACTTTGGCCTCTTTGACCGAAGTGGAAAGATGGCAATGGATACCCTGCTTGCGAAAGGAATTGAGTAAAAGCTTCGAGGTTTCTTCGTCCTCGACGGGAAGCAATTGCGACATGAATTCGACCAGATGAACTTCGGTACCCAGACTGTTGTAGAAATAGGCGAATTCGACTCCGATGGCCCCTGCGCCGATGATCAGCAATTTCTTCGGTTGTTTTCGTAAATCCATGGCGTGACGGTAGGTTACCAGGTTTTCGCCATCGATGGGGAATTGGGGGAAGGTGCGCGGTGAGGCGCCCGTGGCGATGATGATATGGGCGGCTTTGACCGATTCTTTTTTGCCGTCGGATCCGGTGAGTTCGATAAGACCCTTGGCCAATATTTGCGCGGAGCCTTTGAGAACGGTGACCTTATTTTTTTTCATCAGGAATTGCACGCCGCTGCTATTGACCTTGGCCACCTCGCGCGAGCGGTCGATTATCTTGGGAAAATTCGCCTTGACCCCCGTAACCGATAGTCCGTATTCCTCCGCATGCTTTAAGTCTTCGTAGACTTCGGCGCTTTTCAGCAATGCCTTAGTGGGAATACATCCCCAATTGAGACAAATGCCTCCCAATTCGGCTTTTTCAATTAGGGCGACGGACTTACCGGCCTGCGCACCCTTGATAGCGGCTACATAACCGCCGGGTCCACTGCCGATGATGGCGATATCGAATTCGTTGGCCAAGGTTTCTCCAGTAAGGCAGGCGGTGTTTTAAGATAAGGTTGAAAGGCGGGGGAGGGCGGGGCATTAAAAGCCGCAGGGCCACTCCCTCGCCTTTCGGGAAATTACTCAGAGCATCAGACAGGCCGGGTTTTCCAGGATTTCTTTGAGTCCGGCTACGAATTGCGCGCCCAGGGCTCCGTCCACCACCCGGTGGTCGGCGGTTAGGGTCACTTTCATGAAAGACCGCTCCAGAATGGCATCGCCGTCTTTGTAGAGTTCGCTTTGCATACCACTGACCGCCAGAATACCGGCTTGGGGCGGATTGATGATGGCGGTGAATTCGTCCACCCCAAACATGCCCAAATTGGAAACGGTGAAAGTACCGCCCTGGTATTCGTCCGGCGCCAGACGGCCTTGCTTGGCTTTGGCGGCAAGGGCCTTGATTTCCTGGGAGATGACGCCCAGTCCTTTGGTATCGACATTACGCACGATGGGAGTGATGAGTCCGCCTTCAATGGAAACCGCGATACAAATATCGATGTCGGCATGTTGCCGGATATAATCGCCGTGATAGGTCGAATTAACCTGTGGGAAGCGGCGTAAGGCGAATGCCACGCCTTTCACCACCAAGTCGTTCACGCTGATTTTATAACCGGGAGTTTTGTTGAGTTGCGAGCGCAGTTCGTTCAGCCCCTCGGTAAAGACCTTCATGGTGACGTAGAAAACCGGCGTGCCTTGGGTTGAATCCAGTAAGCGGCGACCGATGGTCTTGCGCATTTGCGTCAGGGTGATATCGCTAGTGGGCGCGACGGGAGCCAGGGAGCCGTAAAGCGGTTGTTGCTTGGTTTCGGGATGCGATGGAGCCGGCGCCGATTTAGGCCGTCCGGAAGGTTGATAGGATTCGACATCCTTTTTGACGACTCGACCCATGGGGCCGCTGCCTTGCAACTCTTCCAGGGGAATGCCTTTTTCCTCAGCCATTTTCCGGGCCAGGGGTGAAACGCGCAGACGTCCGTCCCCACCATCTTGATGGGACGTGGAAGGGGTGATTTTACCGCCGGATTGGGCTTGAGTTCCGGTAAGGGCTACGTCTTGTTGAGGAGAACTCTTGGATCCCAGGTTACTCTGGGCCGCTACGGTTTCCGGTTTGGGGTTGCTCTGCGATGGTTTGCTTTCACCGGCTTTTCCGGACGGAGATGCGGAGCCGCTTTGCTGCAACAGGGCTTTGTCTTTTTCTTTGGCCTTTTCCAAGAAGGCATCGATATTTTCGTCTTTGTCGTCGGACAAAACCGCAATGAGCTGGTTCACCTTGGCGGGGGTGCCATCGGGTATCACGATTTTACGCACATATCCGTCATCGAAGCTTTCGTAATCGACGGTGGTTTTATCCGTTTCCACGCTGCAGAGCAGGGTGCCGGGTTTGACCTTATCGCCCTCTTTCACGAGCCATTTAGCCAGCACGCCCTCTTCCATGGTGGGGCTCAGGCTGGGCATAAAAACGCTTGTCGGCATCTGTTTCTCCGTTTAATTCAATAACTTATGAGAATTTAGCAATTAAACCCTGTAACAAACCTGCTCCGCCGCTTTGACGATTTTCGCCACGGATGGAAGCGTGGCGGCTTCCAGATTGGCGGCATAGGGCATGGGATTTTCGCTTTGGGTGACACGGACAATCGGACCATCGAGATAGTCGAACAAATTGGAATAAATATCGTAAGCGATTTGGGCGCCGGCGCCGGCGTAAAAATGCCCCTCTTCCACGATGACCACGCGGTTGGTTTTTTTTACGGACTCGGCAATCAACGCCATGTCCAAAGGCTTTAAAGTGCGGGGATCGATGATTTCGGCGTCGATTTCGTTATGGGATAATTCGTCGGCGGCCTTACGAGCCAAGCCCAGCATGCGCGACCAGGCGATAATAGTGACATCCGAACCCGGCCTTTTGATATCGCCCTTGCCGATGGGAATCACATAGTCCTCGTCGGGAACTTCTTCTTTCTGGCTATAATTGAGTTCATTCTCCAGAAAGATTACCGGATCGTTGCAACGGATAGCCGCCTTGAGCATTCCCTTGGCGTCGTACCCGCCGGAGGGGCTCATTACATGCATTCCGGGGAATTGGGCGAAGATGGATTCCATGTTGTGGGAATGTTGAGAAGAGACCCGGGGACCGGCGCCGTTGGGGCCGCGGAAGACGATAGGCACGTTATAGAGGCCGCCCGACATGTAATACATCTTGCAGGCATTGGAAACGATTTGGTCCATGGCAACCAAAGAGAAGTTGAAGCTCATGAATTCGACCACGGGGCGAAGGCCCATCATGGCGGCGCCGATGGCGAGTCCGGAAAATCCCGCTTCAGAAATGGGAGTGTCGATCACGCGTTTGGGTCCGAAGGTATCCAGTAGTCCCTTCGTCACCTTATAGGCGCCATTGTATTCGGCGACTTCTTCGCCTAATATGAAAACCTTTTCGTCGCGTTTCATTTCGTCGCGCAGCGCCTGATTCAGCGCTTCACGCATTTCAATAACGGCCATTATTCACCCACCTCGTCGAAATAAACGTGTTGGGTGAGCTCTTCCAGCGGCGGTTCGGGGCTGTCGTCCGCGAATTCAACCGCCTCCTGAACGTAGGCTTTCACCTTTTTCTGCAATTCTTTCAATCCTTCTTCGGTCAGCATTTTGTTCTCGATCATTTCCTGGCTGACATGCACGATGGGGTCCTTTTGTCTGTAGGCCTCGACCTCTTCCTTGCTGCGGTAGAGACCGGCATCCGAAACCGAATGTCCGAAGTATCGATAGGTTTTCATGTGGATAAGCACCGGGCGGCGTGTGGCCCTGACTTCGGCTACGATATCCTTCATTTTGGAATGCACCTCGAAGAAGTCCATGCCGTTGATGGTGTAGCCTTTGATACCATAGGCATCGGCTTTGGAAGCGATGTCGGTATTGGCGATGGCCCGGGTGTTCGCTGTACCCATGCCATATTGGTTGTCTTCGCAAATGAAAACAACGGGGAGATCCCAAAGCGCGGCCAGATTCATGGTTTCGTGGAAGGTGCCCTGGGGAACCGCGCCGTCGCCGAAGAAAGTGAAGCTGACGGCGTTGTCTTCTTCATAGTTGGATTTGAAGGCGGCGCCGATACCGATGCCGAATTGCCCGCCGACTATGCCATGGCCGCCCAGGAAATTATGCTCTTTGGAAAAGAAATGCATGGAACCGCCCTTGCCTCGGGCGCATCCCGTGACTTTGCCGAAAAGCTCCGCCATGCCCTCGTGCGGCCGCATACCCAGGGTCAAGCCGATGCCGTGGCAACGATAGGTGGTAACGGCCGAATCCTGCGGAAGCTTGTGATCGAGAACCCCGACCGCTATGGCTTCCTGGCCGATGTAGGTATGCAAAAAACCGGCGATTTTTCTTTGTTGATTCGCCTTGATGCTGGCTTCTTCGAATGCGCGGATAAGCATCATCTTCTCCAACGCAACCAACAATTTCTCCTTGGAAAGGAGATGGGATTTCTTTTTGACGCCTTCCATTATGCTCCGTATGGGTTGCTTGCGTAAGCGACCGTGATTCGCGCGCGGTTAAAGGTGAATGAACCGGCGGATTTGCGGAATGAGCCCTTGATTCGGCCACTTTTTCGCGCAATTCTGAAGTTAAAATCTAATAATAAATCCTTGAAAATCAGCTATAAACTGGAGTCGGACTCAAGGGAGTGGAAAGAGACAAGGATTTCGGACCAGGTGTTGGAGCTGGAAGCGGCTGCAAGCCGGAAATCCGTAATTGTTTTTATATAAAGGTGCTTATACATTGGAGAAGTCATGAGCGAAATAGAGGATATGTCTGCGGTCGGAAAAATTCCTTCCGGGCTATTTATTATTACGGCCACTCAGGGGGAAGGTATAGATGGGTATTTGGGTTCTTGGATTCAGCAGGCATCCTTCAAACCTCTATTACTGACTATGGCCATTAAATCCGGCCGGCCCTGCTACGATTTTATCCAAGCGCACGGTCGGTTTTGCATTCACGTGGTGGGGCAAAAGAATAACGGCCTGATGAAGCCCTTTTGGAAAGGTTATGATCCGGAAAACAACCCTTTTGCGGGTCTGGAACATTTTCGCAGTGAAAGCGGAAATGTGATTTTAAAGGACGCCCTCGCGGCCTTCGAGTGTAAAAAGGTGGACTCCTATAAACCCGGAGATCATGAGTTGATTATAGCCGAGGTGCAGTATTGTCATCTGTTGAACCCTGAGGATAAACCGCTGACCCATGTGCGTAAATCTGGGCTGGATTATTAACGTTAAACGCCCCTCGTCGAGCCAGGAAAAACCGCAGCGGTAATCGCGAGCTTGCGCGATTCTGTCCAAGCCTCCGCGCGGGCATAAATCAGCGAAGAGGGTAGGGGTATGGCCTCGGCAAACTCGAAAGTCCCGGGTTCCCAAGAGTTTAATACGCTTTCGCGTTTATCGCCGGATCGGGCTCCGAAAAGGTGGATTTTCGAAAATTTTGAGAATTCAGAAATCGTTTTTCCATAAAGCTTTAGGGTATTTTCCTCAAGTTTAAGGTTAAGGAATGGCCCGTCCGTGCAGGTTATTTCACCCTCTCTGAAACCCTTTTGTATTCCCGAAATGGAATTGTTGTCGGCTCTTACCACCGTTCGTACTTTTCCAAATACATGGTTTCGCCCTTGATAAAGCGAAACCAAGGGGATTTTAACCCCAGTATTTCGATTTAAATCGCCATGTGCATCATTGGCGGCGATGGGAAGTAAATGGCGTCCCCGGAGAAGCTGCTGCACCCAAAACGCGCGGCCTTCGGAAAAATCCCGACCGCGGCTTCCGTTCCAAAATTGCAACCCCCCAATCCGATGCCCCAGTTCCGAATCTTCCAAATCCTTCTCATGCCATCGGCCCCGGCGAAATATCAACTTTTCCAATAAACCTACCCTTACGCGTGGGTGGGCCGCAAAACCGGGAAGACTGTCCAGCCGATTCAGAACATCTGAGATTTCCAAATCGGGGCGATTGTTCAACCAACGTCGTCCGCCATCACCCAGACCCGGGATGAATTCAGCATGCCCCGGCACCAATAAGTGCACATTTTCGCCGAGATGGTTGCCGCAGGAAACCTCTTCGCCGGGAATGAGGGTAGGGGCTAGTGCCTCCTTCCGCGCATTCAAGCGTAGAGCTGCTTGTCGATAAGCCTGGAAATTGGCCTCGGGATCAACTCGCTCCATATAGCGACGACGGTTATAGTAAAAGTCATAAGAGTGGTCGGTGACGCAGACGAATCCCAATCCCAGGCTGGCGCCGGCTTCCTGCAGTACCTGCAGGGGGGCCCCGTATTCCACCGGATCGTTGGAATAGTCGGAGTGACAATGCATTTCCCCGGCATACCAGCCGCTAGGGTAGGGCAAGGCCGCCTCGAGTCTTAAAATGTGCAATGGCGGAGCGGTGAGTCCGGGCAGGTTGGCGTTCAGGAATTCACGGGATTTACCTCGGGCGTTTTCCACCCGGATGCGGGCGTTCACCTTGAAAAGCCCTGGCTGGTCGGGCCAGTTTATGGAAAGGGGCGTAAAAGACAGGTTCTCTTCCATGGAGCGGTCAAAATCGAGCTCCTGCTTTAGGATTTTCCCGGAAAATTGCAGGGAAATTTGCATAGAGCGGATTTTAACGGGGAAATAATCCGCGTCCTTAACCACCAGATAAACCGGGGGCGTTTGACCGGGAACGGCTAAAGAAGGCGCATCGATAAAGATTTCGGGCCAAGGCCGAAAAAGGGGAGACCAGGGGAGACGAAACTTGTAATGGGTCTCGGCATATTGGGAGCGGAAGGGGAAGATTGGGATCATTCCCCTAGAAATTAGCATTTCAGGGAGCTTCCAGCGACCGGGAGGTATTTCCGGTGCGGTCTCTTTCCAATTGCTCGCGCCAATAGGAATCCTTGTATTGGCGGCAGGCCAGGCGAATCATATCCGCAACGCTTACCGCCTTCCCGGTTCGTCTTCTCTCGCTTACGGCAATAGCCTCCATATCCAGATATTCCTGTCCCATATAAATGTTCCGTCTGCGGGCTTTTTCCATTTACTGCCGACCTTCGTTTTATTTATGCCTGAGCTGACACGCCAGTCATCTTTTCTTGCGATTCGATATGCATAGCATACATCAGTGGCATCACATACACAAGTAATTAAGAAGTTTAGGCGCAGGTTCTGAGCTTTGATGCTAGTGCCAAGCGGGTGATTTCAAGAGATACCCCAACCTATCCACAGGATATTCACAGATTCCAGGGATCACTTTTTACTTAGTTTACATAATATATCTTATGCGAATAATAAAATGACGTGAAATTGAAGCGGAAAATGGAGTATCGGTAACTACCCAATTTGGAAAAGGTGATAACTATACACAACATCACCCTGTTGTGTATAAATTAGGCTCCAATTTGATTTTCCAACTGCTTCTGGATAAGGGTTTTGCGCTGGGCACCGATCTCTTCCAGAGTGCCCAGGGCCCGGGCGGCAATCTCCAAAAATCGCGTATTCTGGTCTTTTGGGCTGGCACTCAACAGTTCCAATACCGGGGCTTGGCTGAAATATTCGGTCATGCAGTCCTCAATGTGGATGCTTTTCATTTTCTGAAGCCTACTGAGTAAGTCGCCGAAAACCAATTCCAAGCGCTCCTGAAATTGATCTTTGTCCTTGGCATTCAGCTCCAGCAAGGAAATTAGACTGGATAAGGCATTGAAGATGTAATGTCGCCTCTCCTTGGGTACTCCCGGAAGGTAGAGGTATTCAGCGATGACTTCTCCCGCCGGGGTTTTTGCGAATGAGCGTGCGCATTGCTCCCGGGAAGGGGCATTGCCTTGCAAATCGAGGGCAATCGTCAATAATTGGGTAGGGTCCCAGGTTTCCGCATCCATGTTTTCGCTCTCCTCTTCCTGGTATTCGGGGTTTCGAAAAAACACGGTTTCCGTCGGTTTCCGGGTAAGTATGGGCATTTCCCCGGTTTTAAACTCGGGACTAGGTCCCAGGGAGTCCCTCCTGGTTTCCGCTTCCGTTTTGGAAATGGGGTTTGGAGCCGCCTTTGGCGAAGCGGGTTTATTGGTAGACGAAAAATCCGCCACGGCCGCCGCGGGCTCCGTGGCCGCCAGGGCTGCGTTATCCGGTAATTCCGCTACGATTTCGTAAAGCCCATTGAGGATATGCCGTTTATTCTTGTCGATTTCCGTTCGAAGGTTTTCCTCAATGAATCGAAGTTCTTCCTCCTTTTTGATCAGCTTTTCGGTTTCTTTGGCTAAAGTCCTTAATTTGCTCTGCGATTCCATCAAATTGCGCTTTACTTCGGCAAGCTCCTGGTTTTTTGATCGATGCTCCTCCATCATTTTGCGGGTATCTTCGGAGAGCCGGTTGATATTCCCCTCTTTTTCGCGTGATACGTCCAGGCGCTGTTGATAATGATCGATGATTAACGCCAGAGTTTCATCCCGCTCCTCTTTGGTGCCCTGAAGTTTTTTCAACTCCAGCAGGGCCATTTCGCATAATTCCTTTTCACGCTTCACAATGGCTTCCGTTGCGCCGTAAAATTCACCCTGCTGGTTACTCTGATAGGCAGCGGTTAGCGCATGGAATATTTTGTTTTCCTGAAGCTTCGGTTGCACCATATCGCTTTTGCGGGTAATAAAGCTCCAATCCTGCGATGTTTTCATGAGGGTCTCTCGGTTTGGGTGTTCTCTGAGCCGCTGAATAACAGATCCATACTGTTTAATTGTCGCAATTTTTCCAGATCCGGATCACTCTGAAGTCGTTGCGAATCATGGAAACCGGCCTCCAACGCCTTTTTCAGATAATGCAAAGAGTCATCCAGGTTTTCCCGTCGCGCCTGTAAACAGGCGAGATTATAGAGGCAATCAGCGTCTCCTGGACGGTTCGCCAGGAAATCCTGCAATACTTCCAAAGCCTCTTCATGCCGGTTGAGATTGGAACATAAAGCCGCCAATTCATACGCAGCCGGACCGTTACGGGGGTCCAATTCCAGTGCCCGGCGAAGTCGTCTTTGCGCCAGTTCCCCCGCCCCGTTTTCGGCTAACATTTTTCCAAGCAGGGTGAGTGATTCCGGAGTCTCCCCTGCCCTCTCGAGGTGTTTTTCCAGCTGTCGTAAGGCCTCTTTTTTCTGCCCTACCTTCCACAGGCATCCGGTAAACAGTAGTCCGAATGCCGGAAACAGGTCTTCTTCGGGCATTTCCTTCATGATCGCCAGGCAGCGTTCATAATCTTCCAATTCAAAAAGCAGTGCCAGACCCGAGTGCCTTTCTTCTTGGGACAAATCAATGCGTGAAAATACGCGATGCACCAATGCCCGGGCTTCGTCCGGCTCGGCTTCCAGCAGGCTCAGTTTTGCCAATCCGAGCAAGGAGGAAAGATGGTTGGGTTCGAGGTTCATGGCGGTTCTGAATTCATCTCGGGCCAGGCGATATTCCGTTTCCCCGATAAAAGCCCGTCCCAACATATAATGGGTATCCGCTGAGTCAGGGGATAATCTAAGCGCCGCCTTGAGGGCGGTCTTGGCTTCGGTATTTTGAGCCAATTCGAGATGGATAAGCGCTTTATTCAGTAAAGCCGGACAATAGTTTTCATCCTTGCGAAGGCACATGGCATAATCGGCTAAAGCCTCGGTTTCCTGTCCCAATCGATATTTTGCATTGGCCCGATTGAATAATGCATCGACATAATCCGGAGCCTCCAAATAGGCGCGCTGAAAATAATCCAGCGCGTCCTCGAATCGTCTTTCCATGAAAGCGGTTTGGCCCAGGCAGTTGAGAAAGGCGGGGCGTCCGCTGATTTCGGTATCCAAGGCCTGCTGGCAAAGCTGCTTAACTACCGATAATTCTTCGAGTTGTAACAAACAATTGGCGAGATTCAGCAAGGCATGGGAGTCCCGCGGATACTCCTTAAGATACTCCTCCAGCACCTCCCGAGCGGCGGTATAGTTATGGTGTGAAAAGAGGGCATTGGCGAGATTTACGCGGTATTCGGGCTTATTCTCGATTTTCAAGGCTTGGCGAAAATACCGTTCCGCCACCATAAAATTTTTCTCAATTGCGGATAACTCCCCCATGGCATTGAAATACCGATCGCCCAGCATGCCGGCCCGCTCCAGTTTTTGCAATGTCTGCCGCATTCCGGAGGTAAGTCCTTGATTTTTCTGCTTTTCGAAGAGGTCCCACAGGGCTTTTTCCATGGCGTTCATGCAGGCAATGATACCATGCCCGGGATTGAAAAAGAAATGCAGGATGGGAGTTTTCTGGAGGAATATGCCAGGAAGGCTCATCCCATACGGGGGCGATAAGGAGCATCCAGAGAACGCTTTGGCTAAAAAGCGTTCAAAAATGAAGTTTTGGGCGAAATCGGGTCTGCTCGGGAATTCAACGCGGAAATGGCTGGGATGCAAGGATTCGAACCTCGATAGCCAGATCCAGAAACTGGTGTCCTACCATTGGACGACATCCCAACAAGCCAGAATTCTACATAAACTGCTCAAAAAGATCAATGCATTCTGGATGGGAATCCAGTAGAATAAAGGTATGGAACACGTTGGCATAGCATTTAATCCAAGGCTCAGTAGTCTCATCGGTGATGCCTTGCAGAGTACTCCCCGGTGGGGAGGCATTGTATTTTCCAACCTAAGCGGAAGGAGTGAACTTATATGCCAACGTTTATTCCTGCTGCTCCCGTCAATCCATAAAATGAAAAGGACAGCTGGTCGATTTTTTCGGCTACTTTATCCATATAGGGCGGCCTGGGCCTACCCGCAGCAAAAGAGGATGCCATGAAAAAGATTCCTTCCTCATTCGACTCGAAGGATAAGATTCCCTTTCTTCACGGACGGCCGGATCGTGAAATTGGAATCACCAAAGATGACGTTCTCAATCTTGCCATTGCATTGGCCACGGCCGGGGATGTTTTGAAACTATTTGATGACAAACACCTCTTCCGCCAACCCAAGGTTGGTTAACGTCCCTGTCCTGCGCCGGCCTCCCGGCCGGCGCCATTATCCGGTCTGCCCCCGGCTTGTCCTAGCGGCGACTTAAGCTATTTTTCCCGCTGTCTAAATCCTTTTTCCACTTGAAAATTTTTCAGAAAGGCGGATGCGATCCCTATTTTTGCATTGAGTCCCAGGAGCCGGAATCGTTGGAGGTTTCTGCAACCTTACCTTGGACGTTATAGGCTTCCCATTCTGGCGGGAATGGCGGCCGCAGCCGTATCCACCGGCCTCGATCAAGTATCCCCCTGGATGCTGAAGGTCATATTGGACCGACTCCAGGAAGGAACCACTCTGTCCGGGCTCTATGCCCCCATCGGCGCGGTGCTCGCCTCCACTTTGGTGGGAGGTACCCTACTTTATTTTCAAAGGTTGTGGGTGATTCAAGGTTCACGCCACATCGAATACGATTTGCGTACGGAACTTTTCGGGAGTCTGGCCCGGCAGCCTAAAGCTTTTTTCGATACGCAGTCCATCGGCGACATCATGTCGAAATCCACCAACGACCTCGATCGATTGCGGGATATGGTGGGTCCCGTTATTCTGCATCTGGTGCGCATGCTGTGCCTTTTCGCCTACACCACCCTGGCGCTTTTCCTATTACATCCCAAGCTGGCCTTGGTCGGTTTGCTGCCGGCGCTGCTCATGCCGGTACTGGCCAATGTTTTCTTGATGCGCATGTACAAACTTTTCGGTGGCATCCAAAGCAACCTTTCGTCCCTCAACACTTTCGTGCAGGACACGATTTCCGGAATCCAGGTGGTGAAGGCTTATGGCAAGGAGGATGCCTTTTTCCGGAAGTTTTCCTCCGCTTCCCAAGGAGTGCGCGACGCCTCGCTCAAAGTGGCCTATTATAATTCCTTGTTATGGCCGGCCATCGGCGTTTTGGGAGCGTTGAGCATTGCGCTCGTGGCCTGGGTGGGGGGGCTCATGGCCATCAAGGGAGAAATTACCATAGGTACCCTTTCGGCTGCCGTAATCTACCTGTTACGTCTGCAATTTCCCTTGGTGGGGCTGGGTTGGGTGGCCAGCATGATTCAAAGGGCGAACGTCTCCCTCGATCGCTTGATGGAACTTCGCAACGCCTTTCTGAAAAAAGACCCGGAAATCTTGAACCATCCCCGGATCGAAATTCCGAGACCCGAGCGGGATTTCGGTTCTATCCGCCTGAAAAATCTGCATTTCAGTTTCACCGGCGGGCCTCCCGTTTTACAAGGGATAACCTTGAATTTGCCTGCAGGGTCCTCGCTGGGAATCGTGGGACCGCTGGGCGCGGGAAAAACCACTTTGTTACAACTGCTTTGCGGCATCTATCAGCCCTCCCCCTTTTCCTTATCTTTGCACGACAAGCCTCGGGAAGAATATCCCGACGAGGTTTGGAAAAGTTTTTACTCATACGCTCCCCAAGACGGATTTTTGTTTTCCAAAAGCATCCGACAGAATATTGAACTGGGGCATACTGAAGACAGCCCCTATGGCGTCGAGAAAGCCGTGGAGCTGGCCGCCTTGACCAAGGATTTAGGCCAAATCCCCGGAGGACTGGAGGCTCTACTCGGTGAAAAGGGGATTAATCTCAGCGGGGGCCAAAGGCAACGCGTGGGCTTGGCGCGTGCATTGGCGGCTAACGCTCCCATTCTATGTCTCGACGATACGCTTTCGGCTCTCGATACCGAAACCGAAACCGAGGTATTGGCGAATTTGCGTGAAAAATTCGATCGTCAAACTCTTATCATCGTTGCCCACCGTTATTCCGCGGTAATGCATTGCGATCATATCATCTACCTCGATAAAGGCCGGATACTCGAAGAGGGTACTCATGAAGAATTGCTCCTTTTGCAAGGGGCTTATTTCCAAGTATGGGAAAAACAAAAAATCGGCAGCTCGTTGGAGGAAGTATGACCGCTTCCCCCCACCCTCCTCAACCTTCCACATCGACAGTAACTGCCATTCCTGGAAAAAGCGCGGGTTCCGGTGGAAAACGGCGCGACTATTTACATGAAGACCGAACCGCACACTTTTTGGATCGGCGGCTTTGGGGCCGTTTTATCGGCTTGGCCGCCGGACATCGCTGGTTGGCTGTAGCATCCTTCATTTTATTGATGATTGCTGAATTTCTGCCTCTTTTGCAGCCCGCTTTGTTCCGTCGCATGATTGACGGTCCCATACAGCAAGGCCGTACGGATGGCTTGTGGGTCTATATCGGGGCGTTTTTCCTGATTGTGGTGGCGACCGGCGTGCTCGAGTATTTGAAAGCCATCGCCAGCCAAAATCTCGGCCTTCGCATCATCCATAAATTGCGTTTGGAAGTCTATCGCAGGCTGCAGCATTTTCGCATGGATTTTTTCCACCGTACCCCCGTTGGCCGGCTTATGACCCGATTGGGTAACGACATCGACAGCCTGAACAGTATGTTTACCGAAGGATTGATTGAGCTTTTGGGCGCCTTATTGATGATTGGAATGGCGGTTGTCTTCATGTTGTATATGGATTGGCGCTTGGCGTTGGCCTCCTTGGCGGTGCTGCCTTTCATGGTTTTCGCAACTTCGGTCTTCCGGGTGAAGGTTCGCAAGGTCAACGTGGAAATACGCAAGTGGCTGGCCCAGCTCAATTCCACCATGCAGGAAAGCCTGGCGGGCATCCATGTGGTGCAGGTTTTCGGTAAAGAAAAAAGTCAGTTCGAAGAATTCGATCGGGTCAACAAACAGGTGCGCCAAGGCTGGCTCCGCAATGTCAAATATTATGCCTTGTTCTTTCCGGGAATCTCGGGATTGACGGAATTGGCTTTGGCCGCTCTGTATTTTTTCGGTGGGTATTTGTTTTTGCGCGATGAAGTCAGTTTGGGAACTCTGGTCGCTTTATCCTGGTACACCGGGATGTTTTTCCGTCCTTTACGCGAACTGAGCGATAAAATCACCACCCTGCAAACGGCCATGGCTGCGGGAGAACGGGTTTTTACCCTATATGATACCGAAGCCTCGCTTCCTTCCGGCGACAAGGAAAAGAGTCTGTCCCGATTGCGAGTGGATTTTGAACATGTCCATTTCGAATATGAAAAAGGTCAACCTGTACTGGTCGACGTTTCCTTCACGGTCTCGGAAGGCGAATCGGTTGCCATCGTGGGGGCGACCGGTTCCGGAAAATCAACGGTATTGGGATTGCTCAACAAATTCTACCTGCCGAATTCCGGTCGTGTGCTTTTAAATGGCATACCCGTACAGGAATATAAGGAAGCGGCACTGCGTTCGGATATGGGTTTCATTCCCCAGGATGTCTATTTATTCGCGGAGAGTGTGGCCTTCAATGTGGCGCTTTCGCCGGATTTTGATTTGCAGAGAGTCGAAGAGGTTTGTCGCCATGTCCATGCCCATGGATTTATCAGCGACATGAAGGAAGGCTATGCGACGCGTTTACGGGAACGGGGCGAAAATTTATCGGCTGGGCAGAGGCAATTGCTGGCTTTCGCCCGGGCCCTATACCACAAACCACGTCTTTTGCTGCTGGATGAGGCCACTTCTTCCGTAGACACCCAAACGGAAGGCCTCGTTCAGGACGCGCTCGGGCGAATTCTACAGGAAACCACCTCGATTATCGTGGCCCATCGGCTTTCAACCATCCAAAATGCCGATAAAATCCTGGTTATGCACCGGGGTCAAATCCGGGAAGCCGGAACCCATGCCGAATTATTGAAGCAGGAGGGCATTTATTGGAAGCTTTACCAAATCCAAAGTTTTGAATGATGCCCTGGATAAGCATAAAAGGGTCATACAGTTGATTTCCGCCTGAATATTCCTATAATTGACCTTCGTTAGAGAGATGTCCGAGTGGTTTAAGGTACATGCTTGGAAAGCATGTTGG